>QMRH01000029.1 GCA_003650675.1 Thermoprotei archaeon
GAAAAATAAAAGAGGTAGTGAGCCTTGAAACCAGGAGCTTGTTGCTGACGGGTAATATTTTAATAATATTCATGGATACATTTTGAGTGGAGTGTAGTGGGTTAGAATGTACCAGTTGGCTACAGCCACTCTTATAATATTTTCAATGGCTGTTTTGAACTCGATACTTCAAAAAGTAATTGTCAATGTAAGGAAGGCGAAGCGACTGGTCGCTGAAATAAATAGATGGGAGAAGATGAGAAGGGAAGCTATACAACGTAAAAATAAAAAGCTTTTTCAGCGCGTTGAAAGGGAAAGGAAGCGTATAGATAAAATGAAGTTTGAGGTAGATAAGGAGAGGCTTAAAACCTACTTTGTGTCTTTCGGGTTATGGATCTTAGGCATGAAGCTTGCCGAAATACTCCTTCCATCGGGTTTCCGGATCTACGTACCCCCCTTAAATATAGAAACCGGTTTTATCGGCTGGTATATAATGGTGAGCCTATGGCTTTTTCCTCTTCTAATTAGAGTAATTGCACAAGAGGTGTATGAAGTAATCTACTACGCGCGTAAATAGGGGTGTTGGGATCGAGGATGACTAATAAAATTAGAGTAACGGTGAAATTTTTCAGTGGAAAAACTAGGGCTGTTGAAGTAGAAAAGGGAGAGAAGATATCCGGTGTTCTGAAAAAGCTGGGGCTTAACCCTATAGAAGTAATTGTAATACGTGGAGGAACGGTGATTCCAGACGAGGAAACAGTGGACGCGGACACAGTGCTCGAAGTATTCTCAGTAATCTCCGGTGGCTAATATGGTTAAATGCTCTATCTGTGGAAAACAGGCAATTTATGTAGACAAGGTAACTGGTAAAGGTTTCTGTAAAAACCATTTCATTTCAAGGGTCGAAAAAACGGTGGAAGAGACGTTACTCCAAGCTTTAGGGCAATCCTCCCTTGAAAAATCTACTATATGTGTTGCTGTTTCGGGAGGTAAAGACAGCACCTCACTGCTCTACATTTTGAAAAAACTATCTGATAGGTATGAATTCAAGGTACAGGCATTATCCATCGACGAGGGGATAGAAGGCTATAGAGACTTGAAAATACCGTTCATAGAGAAGGTCTCCAGAAAACTTGGTGTAAACCTACATGTAAGAAGTTTTAGGGAGGAGTTTGGGTTATCCCTTGACCAGATGTTTGAGATCCTTTCCGAAAAAGGGTTAGAGATAAAGCCCTGTACAGTCTGCGGGGTTTTTAGGAGATATCTACTTAATAGGATAGCCTATTCTCTCGGCGCCGATTATCTGGCTACAGGACATAATCTCGACGATGAAGCACAGGTTCTACTATTAAATATAATTAGGGGAAGCATTGTGAACATAGCCAGAGAGGGGGGCGTTTCCTCCCCCCGTATACATGAACGATTCATACCCCGTATAAAGCCGCTTTACCGTTTAACAGAAAGGGAGACGGCTCTCTACGCTTACTTAAATAATTTATTGCCGCCCTTTGCTGAATGCCCATACGTGGTGTTTGCTTCCCGCGAAGTTGTCAGAAGGTGGCTTAATTCACTGGAAGAAGAGAATCCTGGAACAAAAATACGGCTTATAGGTGTTAAGGAAACACTGCAAAAAGCTATATCACGGAAAATAGGGGATAGGGCGCTAAGACTGAAGACATGTAAAATATGTGGTGAGCCTTCGGCGGGAGAAGTATGTAAATTCTGCCAGCTTAGAGAGTATCTTGGTATATAAAAAGTAAAAATAGATGTTTTAGAAAAATACCATAGGTTATGGGGATGGGTACTACAGTATACGAAAGACAGGTAGAGTATCTGGAGCTTAAGCCAGAGCTCTTTGACAGCTACCTCGATTTCGTCGAAAAAACTCTGAAAAGCATCTACACTAATAGAATAAAGTTTTCATTAAGATCGACCTATGGGGATAAACCGGCTCTCTCCCTTGTGATAGGTGTCGGCGACAGTGAAGTGGAAGTATTGGTTGTAGCGGATAGGAACCCCTCCTACAGGGTCGTAGCATTGTTCGGGTCCCAAGCATTCTCCCTTCTAAACAACATTGTCCAGACAATTGAAGGAATAAATCTCCTATATTCTGAAACAGAAGGTCGCGGAGTAGTTTACTTTGTGTTTGTACCTAAAATGAAAATTACTCCACCTAAATACGAGTCTTTAGCCTACAAAATTTTTGGACGTTTTCTCTTCGGAAACCTAGTTTTCCTTTTTGCATTTTCCCTTATAATTTTCTCAATATTCTGGTTTATCTTTAAGGAATGGACTCCTGTAGCCCTAGTTTTATTCCAAGTTCCTATACTACTTATAGCCCATAAGATCCTTGAATATAGTTTAGGGGACTGGGTTCTTTCACCCTCAAACCGACATGTCTACCTGGTGGGAATAAAGGTGCCGCTGGAGAGGTATAACGAGCTTCTGACGAAGTTCTTTTATCCTAAAAGATTCGAATTTAAAAGAAAAATATATGAAGAAACCATTAGAACGGGCGTTGAGCCCTCCGAAAGCTACATTAGGGAGCTTCTCGCAGAGTATGGTCTGCCGTTGGAAGATGTAAGTATTGTAATTAAAAGCATAGATGTTTATGGAATGGTTAAGAAAGTTTTCTCAAGAATGAACCTGCCGGTACCTAGGATAATAGTATCCAACATTATACTGCCGAATGCGGCGGCTACTGGGGTGCTACATTCCTTCTGTGGGCTCCTTATAACAACAGGTCTTTTAACAAAACTTGATGAAGAGGAGATTGAGGCCGTGCTTGCCCACGAGGCCAGCCACATCCGTTACCGAGATCCGTTAATTCTATTTATTTTAAGCTCCATAGAATATTTGACACGTATAGCGATAGTCTACACATTTTGGCACGTTTTCATCACAGTACCCTTCCTTGAACTCATATACTTATATTTCTCTATAACTCTCCTCTTCTTTGTGTCTAAATTTGTAGAGGCCAGAGCCGACATCGATGCAGCGGTTGCACTTAGGAAATCCCAGAAATTGGCTAGCGCACTTAAAAAGATCGGGTCCCGTAGAATTTTAAGAGAAATGAAAAGCGGGAGACTCTCTGCTTGGCTTATGTGGGATAATCATCCACCGATAACTTTCAGGATAGAATTGTTGAAAAGAATTGGTATAGAGTCGGTTGGCAACCCCTGGACTTATGCGATGAAGGAATGTTTAAAAGACTTTGCGCGTGCCTTTTCACGAAGTTATCTCTAGGAGTTTTTCATTCTCAAATTTTCACTATCTCGATGTCTATATCACTCAGGTACTCTAGAAGCCAGTCTCTATGCTTCTTTTTCAACCCCTTTTTATCTACAAGGGCTATTTCAACGTTTTCTAAGGTTCTTTCCAAAGCCATTTTAACGTCTCTAACGGTAATCTCGTCAAAAACATAGCCTGGTATCATGTGGCCTACTGCTATTTCGTATTCTTCTAAAAGAATTTTCCGATTAACACTGGGCGCATAATGTGGGCCACCGAAACTTACTGCGGCTGGGTGCCTTTGATCCTCCTTTATAGTCTTCAAAATGGCGTCTGCTATGACGCGTCCAGCCTGGGGGTTATTCCATTCAGGTTGACTACTACCGATCTCTACAAACACCGTAGGAATTTTCTCTATGTAAGGTCCATGATGCGTTACCTCAAATGTAATACTCCATTGACCTGCAATATCTTCCTCTTCAGCACTAGTTTTAATGTTCAACATCAGTGCGGTCAGGAAGTTTGCAGGCGCTATACATACGTGTTTTGGTAGGCCACCATATGGGGCTGAATTAGTCCAGTTCCCTGGAACATGCGCTGAAAGCGTTTTCCTTTTACTTAAACTTTCATGTCTGCTCAAGAATACGAATAAATCATAGGTGGGTAATTTTTCGTCGAGGTTCTCGGCGAAAATAGGTTCACAGCCTATAATAATGAAATCTACGGCGGATCCTTTAACCAAAAAATAGATTTCTCCTTCATTTACTTTGGGGAGAGGACGGTCTCCTATACCCGAGATTCTCCTGAAAATATTTATGCTTGCAGGATCCTTTGTGGAGGCTATGATTGCAATACGTTTACCCATTTATTTTCACTCAAAAGAACAAAAATGATAAAAAATATATGTTATTACTCCTCTACTTCCTCGACGGAAATTATTTGAACGGGACAGGCCTCTGCAGCGCTTTTGACGCAATCCTCCAGCTCTTCTGGTACTAAGCCTTCACCTATTTTTCCTTCAACTCTAAATTTCTCTACAATTTGCGCTCTCCCGTCCTCATCGTTCATTTCGAAAACATCGGGGCATAGGGAGACGCAGACCATGTCTGAGATACATTGGTCTCTATCAATTTTTACTTTCAGTTTTTTGGGCATTTTTCTGACCCTCGTTTTCGCTCTACTAAATTTGGCAATGAAAATATATATTTTATCTCATGGTGGTGGGAGGATGCCTGGCCGTGATTTTTGTTATCCAAGGATAATGATATTACAGTGTGGTGTATGTATGTCACGGTAAGGACGATGATTGTGGTGGGAGGACCCTCATCACCGAGGTTGGCAGAGAAGATAGCGTTGCTACTTAAGACGAGATACATTCAAATCGAACACAAGATTTTTCCGGACGGGGAATCTTATATAAGGTATCCTGTTGAGAAGATGCCGCTTAAAGACGAAAAAGTAGTTTTGGTTCAATCCCTGTATCCTCCGCAAGATAAACATTTTGTAGAGCTTCTCTTTCTAATAGATGCTGCCTTGGCGCTTGGAGCTAAGGAGATAATAGTAGTTGTACCTTATCTGGCCTACGCCCGTCAGGATAAGGTCTTCATAGAAGGAGAAAATGTAAGTGTAAGGACCGTGCTAAAGACGATAGAGAAACTCCATGCAACTGCATTTATAACAGTCGATATACATAAGGAAGAAAGCCTTAACTTTATTCAAATACCGGCTTTCAATTTAACGGCGGTAGAAGCGCTTTCCAGGTATCTAGAAGGCAGACAACTAAATGATCCCCTTATTCTTGCACCCGATAAGGGGGCCCTATGGCGCGCTGAGATCATGGGAGAGTACATGGGATGTGACTACGATTACCTTGAAAAATATAGAGATAGAAAAACCGGGGAGTTGACTTTGAAGCCTAAGTCCATTTCCGTGAAAGATAGAGACGTGGTCATAGTAGATGACGTTATAAGTACTGGAGGGACTGTAGCTTTGGCCGCCAAGAAATGTAAGGAGGCAGGCGCCGGAAAAATTATAGCAGCATGTACCCATCCACTACTTGTTGACAATGCTTTAGAAAAACTCTATAAGAGCGGGGTCAATGAGGTGGTCGGAACAGATACTATTCCATCTGCGGTTTCCAAGGTATCTGTAGCCGGTCTACTAGCAAATAAGTTAAAAGAATTAATATAAAATTGTTAAAATAAAGTTTTATACAATAAATATTTTCTTTTCAAAGGTTGTAAGTGACTCGCATCCATCTTCTTTTACGAGGACAAGGTCTTCTATTCTTACTCCCCCGTATCCGTGAATATATATTCCAGGCTCCACAGTAACCACCATTCCGGCTTCCAAGGAACGTTTTTTCTTAGTTTGCGCTAATGCTGGAGCTTCATGTACGTCCAAGCCAACTCCATGGCCTAAACTATGGTTAAAGTATGGACCGTAGCCTCTATTGGAGATAATATCTCTAGCTGCTTTATCAACTTCGCCGGCATCTTCACCAGCACGTAACTTACTAAAAGCAGCTTCCTGGGCCGCTAAAACCGTCTCTATTATATCTTCCTGTTTTTCCGTGGGTTTTCCTAGGACTATAGTTCGAGTCATATCCGAACAATATCCCTTGAACTTGGCACCTAGATCTACCACAATTAAATCTCCTTCTTTAAAACATCTGTTCGTCGGTTCTGCATGGGGATATGCAGAGTAGGGGCCGGAGGCAATTATCGGTGGAAAGGCTGGTAAAGCCTCATTTTTTGCAAAAACATATAGGATTTCAGCTAACACATCTACTTCCCTGACACCCGTTTCAATGACTTCTATTGCCTTCTCTAGGGCTTTTTCGGAGATCTCCACAGCTTTTCTAATAACCTCTATTTCGCCTGGACTTTTAATGGATCGAAGCTTGGAGACAATCTCCGAGATGTTTTTCAATGATAGGCCTGGCACCTCTTTTTGCTTCTTCTCTAGAAGCGTGATATCGGGTTGGAAGCATCCAACAACCTTTTCCTTTAATTCTTTTATCTTGTCGATTAAAATTTCTTCACGTGGTTTAAGTATCAAGTTCTCCTCTTTAGGGGCTTCAGTTTTATATTGACTGTAGGACGCTATATTTTTAACATAGGAATGATCTAGGGCACGGGCATACTCCAATCTAGATACCAGTAAAAGGGGCTCGTCGTCCAGAGGTACTAGTAGGGTTCCGCCTCCACTAAAACCAGTAAAATAGTAGATATTAGATGTACCAACTATAATGCTCAACTGTATGTTCTCTTTAGACATTTCCTCCTTTAATTTCTCCAGTCTTCTAGAGTACTCCTGCATAATCCCACATCCATTAAATTTCAAAATGCATTCTTACATTAACATAGATAAACATTATACAATATAACGATTGCTTTTCGGCCCCCGTGCTAGAGGTCTATGCCAAATGCTCTTGCAATTTCTTCGATTTTACTAAACTCCAGAAGAAATTCCAGACCCTTTCTAGTTAACACATACCTGGTATTTTTCATCCTTGTAATCCGTTTAACTAGGGAAGGTTTGCTATGTAAAGGATCTGTATAATCTTGGTCCCCCCTTCTTTCTCTATTGCCCTAAGTATATCAACCAGTATCCGTATCCTAGAGCGTCTTTTCTTCAACTCGGATCACCGTAGAAATGGAATGATCTAAGTCGACTTGAAAGTTTTTGCAAAATATTTCGAGAAACAGG
Organism: Thermoprotei archaeon; assembly: GCA_003650675.1. Taxonomy (GTDB): domain Archaea; phylum Thermoproteota; class Thermoprotei; order Thermofilales; family B20-G17; genus B67-G16. The sequence continues at coordinate 6,922 of QMRH01000029.1, forward strand.
TTTAGCGAATGGAATGTTAGTATCACGAACGTTGGTATCGACATATAGTGTATGGCCTCTTAAAGCTTTACCTTTTATTTAATTCCATTCTTTCAAGTAATGGAATTATTTTAGATAGAAAAAATACTCATAAAATTTTTTAGTATCGTCTGCTGTACATCTTTTTCACTTGTCCCCTTTAATTCGGCTATTTTCTCTATTGTCCGTTTAACAAGGATTGGGGAAAGTGTAAGACCGCGATACCTATATGGGCCATCACTTTCAGTTAACATGTTTTCCAGAGGAGTCAATCTAACTACTTGCCGGTGCTTTTTCTGAAATTTGATGGCCGGGTTTATGGTGATGTAGTAACCAGAATCCACTATACGTTTCAGTAAATCTAGAGGCCCTGTATACCAATGAAAGATAACCTTCTGGACATCGTTTTCCTCCACAATTTTGTAAACTTCCCTCCAGGCACCTGCAGCGTGGACATTAAGCACCAGCTTCTGCCTAGAGGCGAAGGAGACAATATCCTTGAAATACTGTAACTGTATTTTAAACGTCTCTGGAACAAATAACCGGTCTAACCCCACCTCGCCTATACATTTAATCCCCCTCTCTATTGCTAGATTGAAAAGCTTCTCCACTAAAGCGGGTTTAAACTTCTTTATTTCCCATGGATGTAGACCAACACATGGAATGATATGTTCACTTGAAGAAGCTATTTTAAGGGTCTTAACCGAAGATTCATAGTCGTCGGATACAGCTACAATTAAGAACGACTCTGCAAAGCTTTTGATGTCGCGCTTGGGGAACTCGTAAAGGTGACAGTGTGCATCGACGAGCATGGACATTGCTGGTTATAGTTTTATAAAAATATTTTTTAAGGTTTTATAGGGTAGAAGTACTTTATCTAGGGTGCATGTATAATGAAGATGGAATTACCGGTTTTTACACCTGAATCCGAGGAAACCCTAAGTTCCCTGACTTCCCGACTGGCTTTCTGGCGTAGTGTATCTTATACTGAAGTAAGTAAGGATATGTTGGCTAGGATACTTTTCAGTATAAATGGGGTAACTAGAGTAACTATAGGACGAGTGTTTAAATCTATTCCTTCAGCTGGTGCAACCTACCCCCTCGAGGTCTATTTTGTCTCTCAGGGAATTGAATCGCTAGAGGATGGCGTGTATTACTATTATTCTGAGCACCCTGGAAGGGGAACGATCTATCGTTTGGCTGGAAGAAGCCTTGTGACAGAGATGGGCAACCTACTTAAAGATAGTTTTAAAGAATCGTTTCAAGAGGCTGCTTTAACTGTAATAATTTCGCCTGTTTTTTCTAGGACTACAAGCGTATATGGTGAAAGGGGGTACCACTATGTTTACATGGAGGTGGGTCATGCCATACAGAACGCGTGTCTCGAGGCTACATTATATGATCTAGCTTTTACATATACACTTGATGTAAAGAACATAGGACAGGTATTGAGTAAGAAGGCTGGTTTCAAAGGAACCCCTGTAGCTTTGATTTCATTTGGTAGGGGAAAAGAGCCCGTTAAACCATTTCCTGAACCCTTGTTTACAGTTAAAGGACGTGAATATGTTTTGCCGATGTTTGAAATTCCAGGTGAAAAAAGCTTTGAGGAAAGTCTTCTTGCAAGACGATCTATAAGAAACTTCTCGAAAGACCCCTTAAAAGTCGAGGAACTCGCTTATATTCTACGTTTTTCGCTAGGCTTTACCGCCAAAGAAACACACCCCTATCTTCCACCGGACAACATTTATAGAACGGAGAATATCGTCTTTGTATCTAATGTAGAAAACCTGCGTGTAGGGAAATACCACTACGATCCTACAAGACATTCAATAACATTGATAAGCGAGGGAGATTATCGTGGTGATCTCTGGATGTCTGCTTTAATGCAGAACTGGATTAAAGATGCTTCATCCAATATAGTTATTGTATCGAAGAAGGGGGTGAGGGATCGCATGCTGGCTGATGTAGAGTGTGGTATGGTAGGTGAATTAATTTACCTAGCTGCAACAAGCATAGGTTTGGGAACCGTAGCCATAGGAGCTTTCATAGATAGAATGGTCGAAAAGGTATTGAAGATTCCCGGTACGCAACCCCTCTATATTATGCCAGTCTCCCATCCAAGCGGCCGTGAAAAAAGGTTTTTTGGGCTGTAAACTTTTAAACCGATAAACATAAAGTAAGGCTGGTGTAACCTTGAGAAGAAAAATTCTGTCTGAAATATTTCAGCGAATAAGCGGCGAAGAAAAATTTGTTACAGAGGTTTTATCTGAAACCATAAAACGTAATTCCGTTAACCCTACCTTTGGAGGCCCGGGCGAATATGAACGATCGATGTACATTGAAGGGATTTTAAAGGACTTTTCGCCTGATGTTTTAAAGCGTATAGAGGTCGAAGACGAAAGGGTTCCTGAGGGGGTTCGAGTAAATATCCTCGCCTTCTTTAAAGGCATGTCCGATAAAACATTATGGATAATAGCGCACACGGATGAGGTTCCTGAAGGGGACCTAAATTTGTGGAAAACCGATCCCTTTAAGCCTGTAGTTAAGGAAGGCAAGGTGTTTGGAAGAGGCGCTGAAGATAATGGACATGCAATAGCCTCAATGCTTCTTCTAGCAAAAATAGTCAATGATATCGGGGTGAAACCAAGGTTAAACATAGGTCTAATATTTGCAGCTGACGAAGAGGCTGGAAGCAACTATGGACTCAAATTTATACTTGAAAAAGAAAAACCATTTAAAAAAGGGGATCTAATACTGGTGCCTGATGCAGGTTCTCCCAAGGGAGATTTCATAGAAATAGCTGAAAAAAGCATCCTATGGCTTAAGGTAACTACAGTAGGTAAACAAACCCATGCAAGCACTCCTCATAAAGGTGTTAACGCGCATAGAATAGGCATGAAACTGGCCCTGCTAATGGACGAAGTATTACATTCACGTTTTTCTCTCAGAGATCCCCTTTTTGACCCAGCTGAATCCACGTTCGAGCCTACAAGGAAGGAGGAAAATGTTGGAAACATAAATACGATCCCGGGGACCGATGTAATATATTTCGACTGTAGAATTCTTCCGCAATACAATGTCGACCAGGTAGTTGAAGTAGTAGAAAGGACTACAAAGTTTGTTGAAGAAACATTTAAAGTTAAAGTTAGGGTGGAAGTTGTAGCGAGGTCGGATGCGGCGCCTCCCACAGATCCTAACAGTGAAGTAGTAATCAAATTAAAAGAAGCCCTGGAGTTTGCAAGAGGAATTAAAGCAAGGGTGGGCGGTATCGGAGGTGGAACCTTCGCTGCATATGTAAGGAGAATGGGGTTTCCGGTAGCTGTTTGGTCGACTGTGGACGGCACTGCACATCAACCAAATGAATATACTAAAATAAGTAATGTGATCGAAGATGCAAAAGTCTTCGCGACCTTAGTTTATAGTTGAAGCCTACTTTAACTGTTTTTAACGCTATAGGACTGTAATTTTTCCTCTTCTCCCTACATTTAATTGGAGCCTTCCCCTAAAGGAGGTCACATATCCATTTTCTATTCTAACTTTATCGCCAACACTGACTTTTTCTATATCGTCGTTCCAGAGAGACAATATTATTCTTCCAGTATCGTCTTCTAAAACAGCGTTCATCACTTTGGCTGGACCATACATTGTGACAACATTTCGTGTTTTTCCCAGTTCCTTTATTACTCCTTCTACATCTACGCCTCGCATACCGTTCCTTAATTCTTTTATTTGCATGTTTACCCCTCTTGTTCCTCTTGTTTAGATTATATCTAATCTTTAAACTTTTCTAAAAAAATTTAGATGGTAAAATTATGAAGGGAATAGGCTGAGAGTAATATTTTTAAAATATAAATACCGTGTTCTTTCAAAATACACCGTATGTTGGTTGCAATAGGTTCCGAGAATCCCGTAAAAGTAAAGGCAATACAAAATGTTTTCGAGTACTTTTTTGATGAAATTGCCTTTAAAAGTTTAAAAATATCGACATCGGTTGAACCGCAACCTATGGGCCTAGAGGAGACTCTTATAGGCGCTATTGAAAGGGCATTGTATTCCCTTAGAGAAATTAAAGCTGATTTAGGGGTGGGTATTGAAGCCGGTTTAATTAAAGCTACTGAACCGTTAAAGGGTTTCTTAAACCAGCAGATATGTGCAATAGTGGATTCAAAGGGATTCCTTACGTTAGGTTTTAGCCAACCTTTCCAAACACCACCCCAAGTAGTTGAGGGACTTTTATCTCTAAAAGCTAGGGAGATGGAGGAAATACTGGAAGACATTACCGGTATAAAGGGTATCGGAGAGAAGGAGGGAGCTATAGGATATCTCACTAACAAACTTATTACCCGCTATGATCTCTGTATGCAGGCCGTCGCCTCAGCGCTGATACCGAGGTTAAACAGGCTCCTTTACTCTTCCAGCGAAATGTATAATGCCATGGAGTTGCTTAAATGGCTTAAAGAGAAGAGAGGATGTAACTCTTGAAAGTAGGAGCGTTATTTAGCGGGGGAAAGGATTCTACTTACGCCCTTTATTGGGCTCTACAAAACGGTTTCGATGTAGAGTGTTTATTAACGGTCTTTCCTCTTAATCCGGAATCCTATCTCTTTCACACTGTTAATATATGGATTACTGGACTTCAGGCCGAAGCCATAGGATTACCCCATTTAACTACGGAAAGTAGTGGGGAGAAAGAGAAAGAAGTACTCGACTTGGAAAGACTCTTGAAGCAAGCTAAAAGCCTATACGGTATTAAGGGGATAGTCTCCGGCGCTGTGGCTTCAGAATATCAAAAAAGGAGAATTGAACAGGTAGCAAGAAAGCTGGATTTAATTTCCATCACCCCCCTTTGGGGAAAACCGCCAGAAAACCTTCTCTTAAAATACATTGAGTCTGGATTCGAGATAATGATAACTGGTGTTTTTGCTCTAGGCTTCGATTCCTCCTGGCTGGGTTCGATGCTTACAGAAGACAAGGTGGCCGAATTACTTGTTTTAAAGGAAAAATACGGGGTTAACCCTGTAGGCGAAGGAGGCGAATATGAAACTACCGTTCTATACGCTCCGTTCTTTAAAAAACGGATAATTGTAGAGGAATATGAAAAAGAGTGGTATAACTATTGGGGGATACTTTGTATAAAGAAGGCCACCGTAGTAGACAAATAACAATACTAATGCTAAGCCAATTAAGCTCTTCTATGCAACTACAAACACTGTTTTCCCAGAGTTTTCATCCTCATATATCTTCATTAAACTCGTTCGAAACCTGCCTTTCATTTCTAACAATCAGACGAGGCTTTTCGGATCCACCACCTCGATAAGCTATAACTAAACCATATGCAGAAATTTTCTAATGGAGTTTCATCCGTTTATTTCCCGACTTGGCATCCCGATAAAAGTGTTTTATTAAAAATGGTTTATTCGATGTTTCTTATTCTAATGAACTTGGAGTTTGAACGTACCACAATGATGGTTTTTCTCTTCTGGATCTCCTTTTTAAGTTTATATAATTCTTCTTCCAGCATCTGCAGTTTATCGAATAAGGTTAATTTCGTCTCAGGCCTCGTAACTTCCTTTAGCTCCTTTTCCGAGAATATTGGCTCAACCCGGGAAAGCTCGCTACCACAATATATACAATATTTACCTTTTGGAACTATTCTATTACACGCCTGGCACTTAACATGGCTTTTAATGTTCTTTCTGGATTCAACAGGTATTTTTTCCATTCAATACACCAGCACTAGAAATACAATTATCTTCTTAATACTATTACTGTTTCTGCATCTCTAGGAAGGGAATCCATCCATAAATCTCCTACACTTATAAGGGCATATACTCCAACTATTGACGCATTGCTTTTCTCAACGAATCTTTGAAGACCCCTAAGGGTTCTACCGCTTTGAAGAAGATCATCCACTATTAGGACTCTATCATTTTTTCTTAAAGAAAATTTAGGTAAGAATAACGATGTAATGAAGGGGGGTTGAGGGTTTCTAATAGTTTCCTCCATAACCTCTAGTACGGTCGGATCCTTTTCCTTTTTGGCGACGGCGAGACGGGCTCCCAGCAAATACGCTGAGAGCGTTGCAAGGGGGACACCGTTAGCGGCAGCGGTTAAAACGACGTCGATGTTCTTGTAGTGGAAATGCTTGAATAGTCGGAATGCTGCTAGACTTATCAATCCCATATCATAGGCTATAGAGTATACGTTAACCACACCATACTCGTCTACCCTAACAACCCTCTCCAGAACTTTTTCCAGCAGTCTTTCCCTATCTAAATCATTTAGTATACGTAACGAAGTATCCAACGATGGGATAATATCCATATTTGCGTACCGACTTAAAGTCGAGTCAGGAATTTTCACTATTTTCGCTAACGTTTTTCCGCTATAATATTTTCTCAGGAGCCTCAGGGATTCGGCTGTGATGAACCTGATTATCCTGGAGAATCTTCCGTCCATATTGCCCATATGTTATTATAACTTGCAGATTATTTAAAATTTTTACTTAAAATAACCATTTGTTTAGCATAAAATTTATAATCTACATTGCAACCCATCACATGGTGCCATAATGTCTCGTGCATCACGTGGAGTAACATGGATGCATGTGGTTTCCTTTGCTCTTGCCACGGCAGTGAGCTATGTATTAGGGGTTGTTTCCTCTCTAATATTTCCAGTACTAGGTGCTCCCGGCGTCTCAGCACTATATGTTGCGGCGGCAATCTATGTTCCACTTGGCATATGGATGGGACTTTGGGGAGCTTTGGCTGGATTCATAAGCTGCTTCTTCCTCGGCTTATGGCCTTCAGGATACACGCCAATACAGGCTTTCGTATGGGCCTTGGCCGATTTCATAGAGGCTTTAATACCAGCATTATTCTTTAAACTACTTAAGATAGACCCTGATTTCACACTCAAAAAACCAAAGTACACTAAACTCATGGCAGTTTTAATAGTGTTTGGAGCACTACTATTATTGTTAGGTGTAGGCGTACAAGTAACTTTGGGACAAGCATTTGGAGAACCCTTCACAACATTCTATGTTTATACAGTTTACATAGGCTCTTTACTCGCAGCACTGGGGATCATCGTTAGCATATTTATAGGCGACCCAAAAACATGGGTAACCTATGCAATTAGCGGAATACTGCTTGCATCCCTGTTTTCTGGCCTATGGGGGGCTGGCTCACTCACCCTATGGAACTTCCCTCCTCCAGCCCCTCCAGAAGCCTTCTATGTGATCTTTACTGGATGGGTGATAGGAGACATCATCGTCTTGGCAACCGTAGGAACAGCAATGTTGGTTACATTAACACCGTTAATTAAAAGAACAGGTCTCTATGTTAAGGGATGGTGGAGTTGAGGCACATAAATGAGAACCACGCGAAGCATACTACACGAAATGCTAGGTATACCGCCAAGAGACAGTATTTACCTGAGGCTACACCCTTTAACTAAAATATCTGTAGCTTTTTTATTAAGTATAGCATTAATTTTTGCTACAAACATAGCCACCGTGATACTTCTACTTGTAGCAGTTACTGTATTTCTCTTGCTTGCTAAGATACCTCTAGGCACGCTACAAAAATACATTGTAGTTATCATTAGCATTTCAAGTTTCATTATTCTGGCAATATTTCTTTTGTCGCCTTCACCCGAAGGAAACATAATCTACAAGAAAATCTTTGTTTCAGTAAAAGCCGAAAAAGGCACATGGGAATGGGGATTAATAATAACAGATAAGGGGGTAGAGAAAGCTATTATATTCATTTCAAGAATACTGGTAATGGTGCTTACCGCGACGTTGCTTCTCGGGTCCCTCAGCGACTGGGAGGTAATATGGGGGTTGAGAAGCTTAAGGGTACCGTACGTGGTATCTCTTGCAATAGCCTTGTTCTTTAGAGGCATCGCGCTCTTTCTTAAGGATTTTCAAGTTATACGGGAATCCATGATGGTAAGAGGCTTAGACATAGAAAAGGGATCCCTTTTTCTTAAATTCAAGGCATATATTTACTCGTTAACCCCCCTCATAGTTTTAATGATTAGAAAAAGCCAAGAAATTTCCTTAGCATTGGAAACAAGAGGCATAAGCCTCAAAGAGAAAACAAGTACCTTATACTATAAGATGAGTTTCACGAAGAACGATTTCCTAGTAATCCTATCCACCCTAGCGATACTTATTTTTGCGGCGTTTATTGGAGGTGTGTAACATATGCCCAGGAACACAATAGTGGAGGTCGAAGGACTTAAATGGAAATACAATGAAGGTAAGGAGGTTCTAAAAGGAGTAGACCTCTTTATTGAAAAAGGTGAGTTTATAGGGTTAACGGGACCCAGCGGCGCCGGTAAAACGACTCTGGTACTTGCCCTCACAGGGGTAATTCCTCAAAGGATACCTGGCGATCTGGATGGAACAGTTAAGATATGTGGTTTCGACACTAGGCTAACCGAGGTAAGCAAGATAGCCAGAAAGGTTGGGGTGGTTTTCGAAGACCCTGAAACTCAATTTGTAATGTCGACCGTAGAAGATGAAATGGTCCTTGGACTGGAGACCCGAAACCTGGATCCCAGCGAGATCCGTGAAAGGGTAAGCTGGGCACTTGAGCTAGTTGGACTAGACAAGAGTTTTCTATCTAGAAGCCCTCTGGAGCTTTCGGGCGGTGAGAAGCAAAGAGTAGCAATAGCATCCGTCGTAGCCCTAGAACCGGACGTCCTAATACTAGATGAACCAACTTCAGATCTAGATCCTATAGGCAAAGGAGAGGTCTTTGCATCGATCGAAAACCTCCGTAAAGAACTCAATACGACTATAATAATGGTCGAACATGAAACAGAGAAATTAGCCGAATATTCTGATAGAATAGTGGTTTTGAGGGATGGTAAAATAGAATTAGAGGGTGATCCATCCCATGTTTTTTCACGCATAGATTTCCTAAAGAAAATAGGTGTAAAGCCGCCTGAAGTAGTTGAGATAACTACTAGGCTCGGTTTCAACCTCCCGGCTCTAACAATAGAGGAAGCCCTTCCAGAAATTTTAAATATAATGAAAAAACAGTCGGTAAAAAATATCCAAGCCGGAAAAAGCGAAGTAGAATATGTGGAGGATAAAGAAGTTGTTTTGTCGATGAAGAAAGTTAAATACATTTATCCAGGGGGCATCGAGGCGTTAAAGGATGTATCTGTATCTTTCAGGAGAGGAGAATTCGTAGCAGTGGTTGGACCAAACGGCAGTGGGAAAACCACTCTAGCTAAGCTAGCCTGTGGCGTTCTCAAACCAACTTGGGGAACAGTGCTACTGGCAGGCAGGGACATAAAAACTATGAGGAGAAGTGAATTAGTACAGAAAATAGGTTATGTTTTCCAGAATCCGGATCATCAACTTTTTTGTCAAAGCGTAAGGGAGGAGATAGCTTTCGGTTTAAGGATTATAGGACTTCCTGAAGAACAAATACAGAGAAAGGTCGAAGACATTTCAAAGCTTCTGGGGATCAACAACCTACTGGACGAACATCCATTCTTCCTCAGTAAGGGTGAAAGAAGAAGACTCGCTTTAGCCAGTGTAATAGCACTTGAACCAGATGTTTTAATAGTAGATGAGCCAACTACAGGCCAGGACTACAAACTATGTAACGAGCTAATGGAACTACTTGATGAATACAGGAGAAGGGGAAAAACAGTGATAGTAATATCCCATTCGATTCCATTGATATTAAAACACGTCGACAGGATGATCGTCATGTATAATGGACGTATTCTTGCAGACGGGAAACCACGTAAAATACTGGAGAATGAAAACATCATTGAAAAGGCGCGACTCGAAATCCCACAAACAAGAATTCTAACCAAAAAAATCGAAAAAATAACCGGTTTCCCCCTCCCCGTATACACACCTGGAGAGCTACTAGAAGTCTTGTCTACTTCTTCTGTGAAGAATAGCGTTTAACGGCTTCAAGTATACGCTTCTTTGCCTCACTTCCACTTTTCCATTCCTTCACTTTAACCCACTTGTTTGGCTCAAGCTCCTTGTAGTGTTCGAAGAAGTGTTTTATCTTATTTTTAACAGCTTCTGGCACATCACTTATATCATTTACATCCTTGAACTCAGGGTCTATTTTTGTTTTAGGGACGGCTATAACCTTGCTATCCGGGCCTTCCTCGTCTTCCATTATCAAGAGGCCTATGGGTCTAGCTACTATTATAGAGCCTGGTACAACTGGTGTTTTGCCTAAAACAAGCACATCCACTGGATCACCGTCCTCCTCCAAGGTTCCCGGTATAAAACCATAATTGAATGGGTAAACCATAGAGGTGTAAAGTATTCTATCCACGAAGAGGACGCCGGTTTCTTTGTCTACCTCATACTTAACATTGCTTCCGAGAGGTATCTCTACGACGACATTTACCTCATCTGGAACCTTTGAGCCTGCACCTATTTTTTCGAACACCGTCATCAACGCCACCTCCCATGTTAAAGGTACATTGGTTTTAAGTATCCTGTTAGCAATATATGTTACTTTGCATATCGCCCGTATTCGTCATAGTTTATTTCCAACTTTAAAGAAAAGAGGTTCAGACGCGATTTTTGTAAAATCGTTTAAAACCTCATTTTTAAATTCATATAATCGAAATCCTTACTGGAGAATAAACATGGTTAAGCCATCTTTATCGGAAATCTCTAGATACGCCCTTTCACATCCCAGCGCCATCCGGGAGATCATGACAATCGTCACAGACTACAAACTTCATCCGGAAAAGTATCCTAAACCATTAATTTATCTTGGTGGAGGCTGGCCGCAAGACCCCCCACCCCCTATACTTCTTGAACACTATAAGAGGCTCGGCGAAAACCGTGAACACTTCATAGAGTCCTGTAGATACGGAACTACTAGAGGTCAACCCGATTTCATAGAGTCTCTAGTCGACTACGAAAAAACTGTTTTTGATAGAGAGATAGAAGATGAAGAAGTTGTGGTGGGGCTCGGAAGCTCGGAGCTTACAGCTGCGGTCTTTCTAGCCACATTGGATCCGGGTTCTGAGGTGGTGGTTACACGCCCCTACTATCTAAACTATCTTAGACAACTGGAGATAGAGTTGCAACGAAACGTAAGGGTGAAATATTGGAATATGATAGATGAGGAAGGTGTATTCTCTCCCAACCTCGATGAACTACAAAACCTGGTCACCCATAACACTAGGCTTGTAATACTGGCTATTCCAGGTAACCCAGATAGCCAGATACTGGACGACGATGTTTATGAGGGTGTTGTGGACCTGGCCGAGGAGAAAGGATTCTGGGTTTTAACGGATCTAGCTTATAGAGCCTTCATCTACACGGATATACCATCATACATGAGACGTAAACGCAGGGAAAACGAATTGCTGATGGTCTCTCTCTCAAAAGAACTTAGAATACCAGGTTGGCGTGCAAGCTACCTAGTAGCTGATACAAGTGTATGTAAAGCTGTGGAAACCATAGAACAGGCACGTACTCTCTGTCCCAGCAGACTGGTACAAGAGATACTGGCATCTATTTTCTCCGATAAAGACAATCTAAAGATTCTCAGGGAATTCAATGAAAGAAGCAAGGTAAAGTATGCACAAGTGGCTTCAAAAACATATCAATCTTTGCTTCAAAATCTACCGGAAACTTTAGCCCTCAAGCCTAAGGGAAGCTTTTACGTATTCTTTTATATTGGAAAATACATGCAGTCTTCAAAGGAATTCTGCGATAAACTGTTAAAAACAGAGCAGGTTGCCCTTGCACCAGGAAAAGACTTTGGCATGGAAGGGTGGGTACGTTTATCCTTCGCCCCCGTTGTAGAGGAACCTTGGCTTATAGACGAAGCTATTCGTAGAATGAAAGAGTTCATCGAAACTATACGGTAATATACATGTCTGAGACCACGGTCGGAAAAATACTGGAGGAAATATGGATTTCAGTAAACGATAAAGGGCTTGAAGAAAGGAGGCTAACTATTAAGAAGGCAAGAAAAACGAGGACTTTATTTGAGCTACTCGTAGCTACGATTTTATCTCAAAACACGAATTCTAGGAATTCCTCTAGGGCTTTTAGAAACCTCTTAAAACGGAAACTTATTCATCCTAAATCTATCATAGAGGCCTCTATGGATGAAATCAGAGATTCCATAAAGGTTGCAGGCTTGTACAACCGCAAAAGCATTAAACTAAAGGAGCTTGCTCAAATATTTATGGAAAAGGATATAGAAGGAGAGTTAAAGCAGCTTTTAAAGGAGGATGTTAACCGTGCACGCGGATATCTCTTAAATTTGCCAGCCATTGGGAGAAAGACAGCCGACATCGTTCTCTTATTTCACTATGGTAAACCAGTAATGCCTGTTGATACCCACATAGCTAGGATATCAAAGAGGCTTGGGTTTGTGTCATCTAAGGCTGATTACGAGGAGATACGAAAAGTCCTTGAAGAGGCGCTGGAGCATGATGAAGAAAAGCTTCTCACAATGCATTTAGCTTTAATATCCTTTGGTAGAAAAATATGCTCAGCCAGAAACCCTAAATGTAAAATGTGTCCAGTAAAAACGTATTGCGGGCACTATAGGAAAATAATTAGCTAGATCTTTTAACTTTAACGTTACTTAACCTTAAAAGCCTTAATCCGGGAAGCCATTAATTTTTATACATCTGTAAGCCAAACCTATCCTGTGATGGTATGGTGCTTGGGTCTATGGAATATGTTGCAGTGGGATACTTGACGATAGACGAAATAATCTCGGAGGGAAGTGTAACCCGATCCCTAGGTGGTTCGGTAGCATATGGAGCAATTGCTGCAAAAAGGTACGGTGTAACGCCATACATAATTAGTAAAGTGGGATACGATTTCCCGGAGGATTTTCTTCTGCTCTTATCTAGATACGGTATAGCAGTAGAGGGGGTAAAAAGGGTCAATGCTCCATCAACTTTCTTCAGGCTTGTCTATGAGAAAGATGAGAGGAAGGTGGTTCTTAAATCCCGATGTCAACCGATAACTTTGAAAGAACTCGAGGCAGTCGACCGAACGGAGGTAATGCATGTAGGATACGTTTTTCACGACATCGATCCCACATGCTTGAAATATTTAAGGGAAAAATGCCGTATAATTGCTGTTGATGTACAGGGTCTTGTAAGGTTCACCGATTCAACAGGTATAGTGAAACTACGTCAACCAAGTTATCCCCGGCTATGGGAAATGCTATCCAAAGTAGATGTAATCCACGGAGAATTTAAGGAAGCTGAGATATTGACTGGCATAGCTAACCCTAAAACTTCGGCAATAAGAATTTTTAATAGAACAGGAGCGCTTTCAGCTGTAACTCTAGGAATTAAGGGATCAATAATAGCTTGCAACGAGGGTGTCTTTAAGATACCGTCTCTACAGGTAGGTAAAACCGTGGATCCTACAGGTGCAGGTGATATATATACAGCTATTTTATCCTTAGCTTTGAGCGAGGGAGAGGATCCTATCTATGCAGCTGCAATAGCGTCAGTAGCCAGCGGGAAAAGCGTTACAGAAAAGGCGTTTAAAGGAATTCCAATTAGACGTGAAATCTTCGAGCACGTGGAAGCTGTTTACAATAATATTGAAAAAATAGGTTGAATTACCTGACTTTTGTTCCAGGGGGTACGTTTTTCTCAGGAACTATGAGAACAGGTTCACCCATGTGGTCGGCCGCCAAAAGCATTCCCTGAGATATTACACCTCTAATCTTTTTAGGTTGAAGATTAGCCACTACTACTATGAGTTTCCCTTCCAGATCCCTCGGGGCGTAGTATTCGGCTATACCTGCAACAAGTTGCCTAATCTCCCCTCCAATATCCACTTTTAGCTTTAAGAGCTTCTTGGATCCCTCCACTTTGCTTGCTTCTAAAACTTTACCTACCCGTAAATCAAGTTTCATGAAATCATTCAACGAGATAGTTTCCATATTTCTCCCACCTTTTCTTATAGGAATTGTTTTTAAATTTTTACAAGTGCACGTAGACTGTAACCCAATCCCCATCCTTTAATTTTAGGAATTCACGTAGATTGATCGGAGCTATTACTTCGATTACGTCTGGACCATAGTGTGTTCTCTCCGGTATAATTAATGCACCTTCCACCTCTCCGTTTATTCGTACTTTAAACAATTTACCGCCACCATATTTTCGTGATCTATTAGCGAAAGGGTTAATCTTTATGCCTTCAAGCCTTTCAAGAACCTTCCTATACTTCATAGATGATGGTTCTAAACGTATATTGAGGGTTCCAGGATAAGGGGCATATCCCAGGGTTCTAATAAACTGTTTCCTGTATTCTGGCCTAGACATGTAAAAAGCCCCTTCACCTAAGCCCGTAAAAACCCTTCCTTTAAGAACTAAAATCGTATCTTTAACGGGTTTAAGCACCGTTGAAAGAGTATTATAAAAGGAGAGGATTTTCTGTATCCCGCTGGAAGATAAAGTTACCAATTGTCCTCTACCGCTAATAGAACGATTTATTAATCCTTCTTTTTCAAGAACCTCTAATCTTCGTGAAATACTTTGAGGAGATAATCCAAGATTTCTAGCAATATCCCTAAGACTGATTTTAATCGGTTTATCTAAAGCCCCTCTCAAAGCAAGGAACGTCAGCAAAAAAATCTTCTCTTCCTCCCTCAGCCACCTCACCCCCTGATCTATGTTATGTAATTGATTACCTCTCCACAGGTTCTTCAAAAATATTAAAAATATGTATTTAATAAGTTTTGGAGAGAGGAATAGTAAATGGTAGAAAGGGGAAATGAGAGAGACTCTACACAACTGGCACCTATCGAATGTAAAGCATTAATATTGCTGGCTAAAAACAGGAAACTTCACATATATGATATAGCTTACGCACTTGGACTCAAATTCGAGGAGGCCAGAAATACAATATTGAATTTTGTTCAAAGGGGGATTGCCGAAAAAGAAGGGTTATTTGTAAAGTTGAAGAGCGAAGAGTTAAACAGTAAATGGATAATAATATCCTCTGCAAGCGATAAAAACTATTATATTAGATATGGGTTCCTAGAGGTAAAAGATCTTTTAGTTGCTCCATATAATCCGCTACTGGAAAAGGTTGTTCGGACATCCGATACGCATTTTATAGCTATAACAGCTGCCGCCGAGGAAGCCTGGTTGAGAAGCCGGTTTTCCCGTACGCCTATAAATTACATGCTGAAAGCGGAGGCCCTCTTAACTCAATATATTTATAGACTGAATGAGGGAGAGGAGGATAAGAATTTGGCTAAAGAATCCCTAATGGAGCTTGAGAAGGCGAGAATAATAGCCCAGGAAAGGCGTCCGCCACAGAAAAGTGAACTTGAACTATATGCCAACGAGATTTTAAGGCGTGGTTCTGGCATGGAGTTAGCTAGGCTCTTGACAGGTATTTTCAGGGAAAAAGAGAAGATCATAGTAGATGCCATAGAGAAGACTATTAGAGCGAGGGTTTAAGCTTGCCTATAGTACCTGGATTCCGTTTTGCCGAGATTCTTAGGAAGGCGGGTAACCTAATAGACGAAACCCAAGTCCAACCAGCTGGCGTCGACTTAACCCTTCTCAAAGTGTTTAAATTCTCCTCGACCGGTAGCCTAAACAAAGCCACAGTTAACCTACCAAACTACACCGAAGTTCAATCTCAAGATGGATTTTTTAGACTTCCTGCCGGTGCATATAAAATACGGTTCAAGGAAATCGTCGAAATCCCCTCGGACTGTGTTGGAATAGCTTTCCCCAGATCAAGCCTGCTCAGAATGGGTGTTACCATCAACTTAGCTGTTTGGGATCCTGGATATAGAGGCCGGGGGGAAGCTCTCCTAGTAGTGTTTAACGAATACGGTGTAATTCTCGAGCAAGGTGCACGTATAGCCCAACTCATGTTGATGAAGCTTGCCGAAAAACCACATACAACGTATAAAGGCCGATACCTTCATGAAAACATCTAGTACCTAGATTACTTCTATAATCGCTGTGGTTGCCTGTCCAATAATCCAGGAGAACCTACTCCCTTAATATACGTAGTGTTTCATACCAGAATATTATCGAAGTGGCAGCCGCTATAATGAGACCTAGTAATTCTCCTAGAGTAGCTTTTCCCAGATTTATTGAAGAAATATAGAAAATAGTTAAACTAGAGGTAAAAACAGAGTAAAATAGAAAACGTGGAACAGCATACTTACCAATTATTAAAAAATCCTTCAAAACATCTACTTTAACAGGGTTCTTTACGAAATATTTTCCCTCGTAGGTTTTCTCCACTAACCCCATTTCCTCAAGTTTCTTGAGATGATATAATGCAAGACTGGGAGATTTCAGTTTAAGTGCCCTCTGTATCTCTCTTACACCGACAGGTCTACCTTTTCTAAGCAGGTGTTTATATACCTCTAGAGTTCGTCCTCTTAAATCGTTGGACAAAACGTCCCCCCGTGTAATACTATCGATCCTTACTTACTTGGCCTATAATCTTAAATCTAGCTATTACATATATAAGGAGTCCCAACCCAAGGGATACCAAAACTGTTTTTGTGAGATATATTATAGTCGACCAATACCTTTGTTCTTCTAGTTGACTGGTTCCACGGAAGGTTGTTCCAACTTTTGCTGAACTTTCAATAAAACGTACTGTATAATTTTCTAGTTTTCCATAAAACATTATTGCTGGATACATGGCTTTAATTGTGGATTTTTCTTCGATGAGTACTTTTGAACCGTTTGGAAAGAAAAGAAAGACTGGAACTTTTCGGATTGTCAGTGAGGCTAATGTAGTTCCATTAGTTGGCATAAATGTGGCAGTTATATTGGAAGACAACTGTATATTTTTTGTAGCATACTTTTCTGTGTGTGGGAAGAATACTACAATCAGGTAGCTTCCTTCCTGAAGTTTAAATCCTATAAATTCGCTGAAGGTATAGGAGGATATGAAAATTTTTTTATCTAGACCTATGACATAGATTTCAGCGTAGGTGTTCCCTGGAAGAACTATATTTAATATATAGTTCCTTGGTTGTCCCGAAATAATTGATAAAGTCGTCACTAGAAAGAACACTATCAAGACTGTTGGAAACGAACGTTTTTTCCACATTTTCCCATGGATAGCTAGAGATTTTATGCCTAAAAACATGTCTTTGTTCAATAAATTGTACATTAAATATAAATCATGAAATACTTTCGGTATAATCTTCTTTTAATCGAATCCTGCTAAACATAATGCCTTTTACCGGCCCCCGATAGGATGTTTTAATCTTAATGACGTTTTCCATGAAATTGAAATCCTGGATCAACCCCAATCCTCTTTCAACAAACTTTTCATCAAGCAAACCAACAAGCAGTCCAGTAAAATATCCTTTAGACAATATTTTAACTTTTTCAACGCCGTAATCTTTTTTGATCTTTTCTATAATCGAGTTAAGGGAACAAATAGTCGAACATTTTTTCTCTGTGACTAGAAGAAGACGGTTTCCATGTAGTTCAGCATGTAGTATTTTGTTGTCGCCCAGACTCTCAAGCATTTCCATGGGAAGCCTATACCCCCCAAGAAGCGGGGTGTCTAAGAGAAGGACATCGGCAAGGCTTATTACTCGTATCTTACTGTCTTTAAAGTAATGGTAGTAGTTTTGGGCTCTAAGGTATCTTCTTTCTTCACGGCTTCTTCTATGGATTGCAGGGGGTGTAGGGGCCTCTATTATCTCCATTGTTTCCTGAAGCTTCCTCAGCGATGATACAAGCCCCCGTAGACTTGAATCTTTCAGCATTACAATTATTATTTGGGGTCGAAGCGTTCTTACTAAATTTATTTTATAACAAACGGCCTTAAAGCCGGTCACCCAGCCATCGGTATTGATCAAAATTAGATCTGTTTTTCCTTCTGCTTCGAAACACAGCTTTAGTGCTGAAGATATTATCCGCCATTCATATCCTTCGGGAGCTATGGTACCTATAAACGACAATGAATCAGGGGTTAAATCCCGTAGGGAAAGTACGGGCTTATCGGGAGAGGCTAAGGCTATGGTTGTCGGGGGGCCTATATCGGCTTGACCTACATCGAGATCGAGTACAGAGACTCTTAAGCCTTGGCGTAGCGCCGCGTTAAGTATAAAAGTTGTAATTGTTGTTTTGCCGCTGTCCACTGGACCCAGCACTAAGATTTTTGTTCTCTCATTTTTCTTCAAACGTTGTTTGACAACATTTAAAATCCTGTTTACGAGGTTTATCCATCTATCCAATACTTCTTCGGAGGGATCCGCTACTCCTAGTTCTCCTCCATCCCCCACCATACCCTTAATAACGGTATTTTTTAGCGCTTTGAAAACTATTACACGGCCTTTAGGTACCTTTACTTTACATCCAGCTTTAAATTCTATTCCCAACCCATATAATAGCCCCTGAGCCACGACAAACAGTGCGGGACCCTTTACCCTCACTAAACCTCCTTCATTAACCTCAATTAACGTTCCACTTACTCCCACAGTGTCCATCTTTTCTCCACGCCGTGATGATGTGCATAACTGACCAATTTTGTTAAAGCCTTCATCCTGATGTCCTTTGCTTTATCCTTTGGAAAACCGTGAGAGGTAATTTCTGGAAAATGCTCATTCTTAACGTCCAGCAGATTGCCATTCTTATCAACAATTGCCATGCATATCCTATCTGAGTTGAAGTCAAAACTAGCTACATGACCTCTGGGATTATAGTGTCTGGATGTTTTGCTTAGATGTTTAACGTAAAGCTCTAGAGGGA
>QMRH01000030.1 GCA_003650675.1 Thermoprotei archaeon
AGAAACTCTCAACTCCTTGTCGGAGGAACTTGGACTTGATTACATTACAAGTGTTCTGCTTTTGACTAAGGAGACCTTGAAAAGCCTTCTTGAACATGCGTTTTTACTTAGGTACTTGAAGGGGAGTAGGGCTGGTTTGGAGAGAGTGTTAGAACTCCTCGGTATAGCTTACACTGTGACGGAGTGGTGGGAAAAGAGCCCGCCTGGAGATGAATTTACTTTTGACTTAGAGGTTGATCTTAACCTGTCACAAGTAAAGCCTGACACGGTAGGAAAACTTCTTACCTTCTTGAGGTCTTATGTTTATCCGCTGGTGAATCTGGTTGTAAAGTGGTGTGCGGATTTTGCGGAGCTCGATGCTGCTTTTCTCGGTGGAGAGGTAAGTGAAGAGAGGGGTGCAGTTGGCGGAATAAACCTGTTTGTTCAGGGGTTTGGTGGCGAGAGAGTGGAGCAGAGGTTCTCATTCTATCTGCGTCTACCAAGTAATATACCTATCTATCTCACCCAAGCCCTGCTTTATGGGTTTCGTTTGGAGGAGACGGGGCTGGGGGTTTGTACCTTTCACACTAACACAGAGATAAACGGAGAGGTAAGATGTGTTGAATATGGTGAATTTCAACTGAGAGTTTAGGGGAGGAAATGAGTCATGGCTGTAATAGGAATTATCACAAACGCAGGGTTGAGTGCAGCGCAAGCTGCAGCCAGTAACGAAGGATGGTACTTAAGACCTGTGAAGTTTTCAGTTTCAGACACTGCAGGAGACTTAGACCCCACTCGCACGACACCTAACACTGAGTGGTACGAGGCGGAAGTGTCGCCTCCTGTCGTAAGAGGAACGAGTTACATAGAGTTTCCCTGTCACATACCGCCTGGAGTGACTGCAGGGTCAAAGAGTGTGGCAGAGATTTACTTGTGGGTAGAGGATTCAAACAACCCCGGCGCTTACATACTCTTCGGCATAGGCCAACCGACCAACCCTGTTACTTACTACCCTGATGGGGAGTTAGTTCTCAGACTTGCCATCATACTTCAAAACGCCAACCTAAGTCAAATCTTTGAGTTCAAATACACTCAAGCTCACGAAATAGAGGAACACAACGCAGACGAACTTGCCCATCCGCCTCTTAGGGAGAAGTTGAAACAGGTAGGTGTGTTCTTTGAGCCTGCCGAGTTTAAATATGTAGGGCAGTTTTGGGATGAAAAGGCTAAGTTTCACTCCTCTGTAATCACCGGTGACATTGTATACAAGAGTCCCTCGGATGGAAAGATGTATAAGGCTCTTGCAGACGGAACTGAGAAGGAGAAAGCCCTTGGTGTTGCTTATATTCAGTACGAGACTATGGAGAATGAGATTCTTGAGGAAGGAAACGGAGTAAGCACATCTTTTACTGTTAATTTCTCCTCTCTCCCTATTAAGCCTGGTTCAATCGCGCTTGAGTATGTGATCTCCGGAGAAACCTACACCGCCGCCGATGACGGGAACGGGAACATCTCGGGTCCGCTCTTAAGCGGGTCAGTTGATTATGATGGAGGAACCGCAAACCTCACCTTTAGCGCTGCGCCAGACTCTGGTACCTCAATAAAAGCCACTTATGATTATGTAGGTAAAGGAAGCAGGGTGATTGTGAGCGGGCTGGTAGAGATTGCGCATTCCTTCAGTATCGGAGTAGATTTATTCCTTAGTGACAGTGAGCCAGGGAAAATAACAGACACTATCACTCCTATTAGAATCGGACGTTCAGTAGGTACAAATTTAGTTCTTCTTGCTCTTGCTGGAGGTGGAGAGGGAGGGCTTGAGTCCCTACTCAACCAAACCGTGAACAGGGTAGACAATCTTGAAGGAACTGTTTATGGAGTGAAATCCATCACGACAGATTACACAGCCTCAGGAGAGGAGGGGTATATTCTTGCTGACGCCAGTAACAATAGAGTGGAAGGGGAGGAGGTAGGGACTGGTGACGGTGTCACCACCACTTTCACCCTCTCCAAATCTCCCATTGTGGAGAACAGTGAAACTATTTACGTAGATGGTGTAGTGGCGCAGGAGGTCACCAAAGGTATAACAGATGAAGTTATAGCTACTGCAGATGGAACTACTACTTCTTATCACCATGTCACCTTGCACAGGCCTCTTAAGCCAGAATCTGTGGTAATTCACTACACCATTGGCGGGGTCTCTTACACTGCTACTGATGATGGAAGCGGAAGTATCTCGGGAAGTCATATAAGTAGTGGTTCAGTTGACTATAGTAGTGGAACGGTTGATATCACTTTTGACACTGCACCTGACGCAGACACAAATATAACCATAGACTATTCCTATTACCCCTACATTTACACCTTGAACTACGACACTGGTGAGCTTACTTTCAATGAAGCTCCTGACACTGGGCTCAGCGTAACCGCAGATTACCAGAGGACGAGGCTTGACGTGACGATCGTCACATCTGAGAAGAGAGTGATATCTGTGAAGAAAATAGATAACTCAAATTACCCTGTAGTCATAATACCTTCAAGCGGTCTTATCGATGGACAGGAAAGCTTGTCAATAGAAGTGCAATACACTGCGTACAAACTTGTATGTGATGGGACGAACTGGTGGTTGTTCTAAGGGTTTTTGAAGAATAAGTGAGGGAGGCAGAGAGTTATGAGCTATATTCCAAGAGAGAAAATTGAAAAAATGTTGGGGGAGTGGACTGACGTTGTTAGTAAGCCTCAAATTTCAGGTCCTTCCACGATGAAGTACGGAAGGACTGTCACCCTCACAGCCTCAGGCTCCAAGGTTGCGTTTAAGGAAGAGGGAGTCACTTTGGCGAAGTATGTGTGGGAGTTACCTGACGGGACTGTTGAAGAGGGTGATACTATAGATTTCCCTATACCCAATGATCCTTCACTTGTGGGGAAAGTGTATACCTTTAAGTGTTATGCAGTGGATAGCCTTGGGAATAAGTCTCGGGCTGCCACCCATCAGGTGGAGGTCACTCTCGGTGGAGCCCCAGACATCAACTCCATCACGTGGTCTGAGGAGCCACCGCACCATGATAACACATCCTATGAGATGACTATCAACGCTACCGACCCAGAGAACGAGCCTCTTACATACACTGTGGTTTGTGATGATGCTAATGTGACGATTGAGCAGGATGCGGTCGACCCGTCAAAGTTCACCATCACCTACCCTGATTACACATCGGACACTGACGTAACTTTCACTATCACTGTGAGTGACGGAACTTACGACACACAAGAGCAACAAGTGGTTCATGTCTTTGACAACCTTCCACCTACAATAGATCAGATTACGTGGGACGTTAACCCACCGCACTACTACTCTGAAAGCTACACTATGACGATTGACGCTTCAGATCCAGAGGGAGACTCACTAACCTATAACGTAACTTGTGATGATGCGAATGTCACAATACAGCAAGATGCAACTTACCCTAACCAGTTTCATATAACTTACCCCGCCTACACGACGAACACTACAGTCACTTACACTGTGGAAGTTTCCGATGGGAAGGAGACTGTGAGTGAAACACTAAGTGTGGATGTTCTTTCGAACAAACCTCCTGTTATAACCGGATGGACATGGAGTGCTAGTGAGCCCCATATAGGTGGACATTCTTATGATCTCTCCATCGATGCGAGTGACCCAGAGGGTGATCCGCTGACTTATAGCGTCACGTGTGATGATGCTGCAGTTGCAATAGATCAAGATGATTCAGATCCGACCCTGTTCCATGTGACCTATCCCGATTATAACGCAGCAAAGACAGTAACATTTACTATACACGTGAGTGATGGAGAGAATGAGACTACGCAGACAGACCAGATAGATGTCAACCCTAACAATGAACCGGTGATCGATGGGTACAGCTGGAGCGAGGATCCTCCGCACAGAGACAATAGCTCCTACGACCTAACCATCACAGCCCACGATGACGATGGTGATCCCTTGACTTATAGTGTAACGTGTAGTGATGGAAGTGTTAATATTGTGCAGGATGGAGTTAGTCCGAATGTGTTTCACATAACTTACCCTGATTACTCTGCGGATACTACAGTGACATTCATTATAAATGTAAGCGATGGAATAGACACTGCAAGCCAAAGCTTTGATGTACTGGTGGAGAATACTTTACCAGTGGGTGACATTGGTTTGTTCGGCGGAGGGTCGACAGACACTGGGACTACAAACTCTATTGAGTACGTAGTAATATCAAGCACCCCGACAGTCACTGCCACCAGTTTCGGCAACCTCACGTCAGCTAGGTACTGGATCACAGCTACCTCTAACGGTACGAGTGACAGAGGCGTGTTTGGGGGTGGAGTGGGTTCTGGAGGAAGTCCAACGAATACGATGGACTTCGTGACCATATCCACACCTAGTAACGCAAGCACTTTCGGATCCCTATCCACTGCTAGGTACGCTCTTGCAGCCACCTCCAACGGTACAAACGATAGGGGTGTGTTTGGGGGTGGGTATGACGGGAGCGTTAGACTCAGTAGCATAGAATACGTAACCATATCGAGCACACCACCAGTCACTGCTAGCAGCTTCGGTGATCTCACAGTGGCGCGACTCGAACTTGCGGCTACCTCCAACGGCACGAACAATAGAGGTGTGTTTGGTGGTGGGGCTGACTCTGGAGGACCAACGAGTACCATAGACTACATAAGCATATCCACTCCTGGTAGTGCGTATGAGTTTGGTGATCTGAACAAATCGCGCCGAAGCCTTGCCGCCACCTCCAACGGCACAAATGATAGAGGGTTGTTTGGTGGAGGGTTGACAGGTGAGGGTGCTACTAGCTCCATCGAGTACATAACTATATCTACACCAAGTGGTGGTGCGGATTTTGGTAGCCTAACTACAGAAACACGTAGACTAGCGGCCACCTCCAACGGAACCAGTGATAGGGGTCTGTTTGGAGGCGGTGTAGATCACCTTACCGCTATAGACTACGTAACCATATCGAGCACACCACCAGTCACTGCTAGCAATTTCGGAAACCTGGACAAAGGGAGAGAGATGCACGCTGCAACCTCCAATGCGTAGTTGCTGAACCTTTGAAGAGGCAGAGGTACAACGATGGCTAGAGAAATCTTCAAAAAGCAGCCAAGATACATACCGGATGAGAAGGACCCCAGAGACTATATCTTCTCCGCGCCTCACCCCACAAAGTTACCGGGACGCGTGGATCTTAGGAAGTATACCCCACAAGTGGAACAGCAAGGACACCTATCTTCCTGCACTGCCAATGCAGGTGTCAATTCGCTTGAAATCCTTCTGTATAAAGCCAATAAGTTTAGAGATCTTTCTAGACTGTTTCTCTACTGGATCACACGCGAACCCTACCCATGGCTGCTGGAGAAGGACGCTGGCGCGTATTTGAGAGACGTGTACAAACAGGCCTCCAAGTACGGGGTATGCTGGGAAGACGTATGGCCTTACGATGAAAGCAAGGTTAATGTCAAACCAAGTGATG
Source organism: Thermoprotei archaeon (assembly GCA_003650675.1). Classification (GTDB taxonomy): domain Archaea; phylum Thermoproteota; class Thermoprotei; order Thermofilales; family B20-G17; genus B67-G16. Next base: position 5,493 of record QMRH01000030.1, read on the forward strand.
AAGCGTATGAGGATGCAGCAAAGAAACTCGTAAAGGAGTACAGGAGAATAGTGGAATACCTCAATGATGACGAGTATGCCATCACTGCCACCAAGATAGCAATAGCACAAGGTTTTCCGGTTATAATAGGTACTGAGGTTACAGAGGATTTGTTTTATGTGAGAGGTCCTCTTGAGAAGCAGGATTACAGAGGTACGCTAAAGGAAGGTGCAAAGGTTGTTGGTGGACATGCAATGTGCATTGTAGGTTACGATGATAGGCTCGGTGGCTTTATTGTGGAGAATAGCTGGGGTAAAGGGTGGGGTGATGGTGGCTTCTTCTTGATGAAGTATGATGTGGCTCTAAAAGATATTCATGACGCTTGGGTTTGCACTAGGTTCTGGGACATTGCTTTTGAGCCTGAGTGGGAAAGGGGTCACAACCTCACCAACTACGACACCGTAGAACAGAATCTAAACATCGAAGATGTATTAGATCTCTGGGATAGTCATGTGACACTTGAGTGCACTGTATCGGGAGGCATAAAGCCTTTTGAGTATGAGTGGCAGTTTGTAGAAGGTGTTGGCATCTACAAGAACCTAGTATATCCGAGCGAGGACGGTAGGACATGCAGAGTTAAAGTTTGCCCAATGCATGAGCCGATGACGTGGGTTTACTGCTGTCAAGTCACTGACAGTGGAGACCCTCCGTATCGTGTAAGGCAATATTTCAAGCTGCATATCGACTCTGCTGACTACTACGACAAGACTACAGTCGAGAAGGTCTTCCTGGCCTACCTGAGAAGACCGGCAACCGCAGAAGAAACGCAAACTGAGCTCTCAAAGTTCAGGCAGTTCCAAGATAGGAGAGACTATAGTGCTGACTTCGCCTCTCGCTACAGCTGGCATACAAGTGATAAAGAAAGTCTTATTAGAGAGCTTACACAATTCCTTTACGATAGGGAAGCAACAGACGGTGATATTCAAGAATACTCCAAGTATAGTGTTGATGAGATCCCTCATATGATGGCCTTCCTAGCAAAGGGCAAAGACTACTCCAAAGTATGTAGGAAAGCGAAAGTAGCACGTGTGGTAACCAATGTGTTGATACGAGAAGGGTTCACTGATGTGGACGAAGACATACTGAAGTATCCTGTAGAACATTGTGAAGAGTTTGAAAGCTACACAGCGGTGAAGGATTACATAACCAAACAGGTCGAGGAAAGGAAACACAAGAAGAAGGACGAGAAGCGTAAGTACAGAGGGGATGACCGCGAGGATGAAGACGATGATGACGAGGGACTCGAAAAGTTCATCCCTTTAGCCATCATCTTAGCCATACTATTGCTTCTAGTAGTGCTGACATTGCTAACATGAGAGGGGGTAGAGGATGAAGACAGTTATCAAGAGGAGTTATCTTGAGTTGGTCCTCGCAATTGCTGGTATTGTTATCGGCTACGTATTCGTCTTCAATCAAAGCGAGTTCATAGCGATGCTCGGCAGGAAAGTGGGGCTCTGTGGGTTGCTTACAATCACGTGGTACAGTGTGCGGAGGGCAAGGGTTGGGAAAATCAACTGGAATGAAAACGAAGACTGGCGGAAGATCTACGCTCTCGTCCTATTAATTGCATATGCTATTGTGGTAGCACTGGGTTAGTGGTTATGCGTCATAGGAGTATAGAGCTCATAATGTGTGTACTGATTCTGATGTGTACATTAATTGCTTGCCTCTATACACCATCAACTGGAGACAAGCCTAGGAGTAACACGAACAGTTCTGATACACAACTGCAGGATCAACCTGCGTCAAAGAAGGATCAGTGTGACTTTTTGGTGGCACCGGTGAAGGAAGCCTCCGAGCGATACATAGACGCAGAGTTTCCGTTTTGGTACAATGTTGCGGTTGCCAAAGCCGAGACTAACTGTAAATGGAGGATGGGTGCTGACGGACATGGTTCCATTGGATACTTTCAGCTCACCCCAAAATTCCTAGACAGTTACCTAAGACCACTGTTCCCCGACTATGACAAGCCATACAGTGAACAGCATGTAGAGGCTGCAGTCTATTACATCGGGTTATTGTGGAAGAGCAATCCCACCTGGCTACGCAAACTGTGGATAACCTACCAGCGATACAACGGTGGTAACTGGGTGCTTATTGAGTGTAAGAGGGCGGGAAGTAGTGTATGGGACAACTGTTACAAACAGTGCAGGAGAAAAAGTGTTTGCGTGCGGAGGAGGCGCGGCAAGTGTCTTCAGCATAAGAGTGCTTGTGAAATTAACTACACTTACAGCAAAAAAGTCTACAAGTATGGACAGAGGTGGCGTGATGATGTTTCTCCAGAGTGTCGATACCGGTGTGAGCAGAAGTTTCCATTCTGGTAGTTACGGTGGAGAAGTAGAGTGAAGACGCTCTCGTATGTTCTTCAAGATTGAAGAGCTGTGGTGAGGAGGGTTAAGGCATGGTTTACTTCATTTATAAGGCTCTCGACATTGCAAGACTAGGAGGTGTACTCCCCGACCCAAAGAGATTAAATTTACCGGATGATGTTAAACTAGGGCTGGCAAAGCGAGACTACTTCTACTTGGGGTGCTGTGAAAACCCGGAGCATTTGCTTCCAATCAAGGAATACATTGTTACGTTTGTCGACAGAGATACAGCTGAAGGTTTCACTCTCCTAGGTGTGTCACGCGTCCCTAAAGACCCAACTGATCCTACTTCTGAGTTACGCGATCTGACACCTGAAGAGCTTGAGAAACAGGAGAAGGCTCGAAAGCTACTCCTCAAGCTCAGACTCCGTCAAAGGATCTACGGGGGCGTTGAAGATCTTGAGGATATAGTTGCTTTTCTTTCGAAGAGAATAGACTTGCTAGAGCGGCTTTTCCTGACCACCCTCTACTACATACTCAAAGATGAACCGCTACCGGACAGCCTCGGAAAATCATACTTGTCGATTGCCGAGGCATACGTCAAGCAGGTAGAAGAGGGCAGGGTGAAAACGCGTGTTGACGTAGAGGATCCAAAAAAGCTCCACGATAAAGTGATGAAAAAAGTGACCGAAATTACAAAACTTGTTGAAACGGAGCTCCTCGGTAAGAAATAGGTATGGTTATACTCTCACAACCTATGGCTTTTTTGCTTAAGAGTCGCTTTAATCACAGCGGTTTACGTCACTGCTTTATCGTAGCATGAGGAGGACGCAATGTGTTTGCAGGAGGGACTATGACTAGAAGGAAGAAGCTACCATCAGTGAAAACGCTAACCAAGCAGATCAAAGAAGCAACCAAAGTTTTCAACAACCTTCAGCGGCTATCTCGAGTTGAGGTTGCCTCCAGACAGCCGCTGAAGGTGATCGATACCGAAAAAATGAATTACATCGTCGAGAGGATGTCTGAGGCAAACGAGAAAGTCTACAACTTCTCTCGCTCTACCTCGCAAGTTAGTCGTAAGCTGCAAACACTCTCAATGCTCTTCCCAGCAGATGCCACCTACAGAGTTCTCCACCAAATACTCGCACAGATTGAGAGAAAACAGCAAGCCATCACAGAGAACACGTTCAGGATAAAGAAGGAACTGCTTGAGGTGGAGGAGCTCAAGAGGAAACTTGAGCAGGCTGAGGATGATCTCAAGAGAGCTAAGTTAGAACTTGAGATACAACGAAAGCAAGTCAGTGTGAGCAACACGTTTTCCTACTTAGAAGCGGCGCTCAAAGAGGTAGGTTTCTTGCTTGAAGCTTATGAGGAAGTAAAGAAGAACAAAGGTATACCAGACAATTGGGATGAATATGATTTTGAGAAAGCAGAGATTGAAGCACACATCAAGGGTGCTTTCAGAAACGCAATTAGAGACTTCCTAGTCCACGGTAGGATAGGTATGGGCACCTGTGAGTGGTTTGAACAGCTGGGTATCTCTCCTTTTGAAGCCGTGTATGAGGTGTCGAGCTTTGTCAGACAGGCAAACCAGAGAATGAACCAGAACGACCCCCCTGATTACGATGAGTTTTATGACTTCTTGAACAGGATGGCAAAAAAGTATGGCAAATGCTACAAGAAGGCGTGTAAGAACATCGGAATAAGCGATAAACTTGTGTCAGAACGGTTCACATTGATACTCCCGAAGCCTCCGGAGACAGAGGAGGAGCAAAAGCATTGAGAATGCTTTCTGAGTGCAGTTCCGGAGGTAGAGACCTGAACAAAGGATCGAGGAGGCAGCCAATGAAGTGCTTGTGGTCTAGTTGGAGGGAGGTAGGTTTTAAACTACTAGATCTAGGTTCGAGTCTCATCAGGCCACTCGTTCGTGAGAATCACTACTGGCTCTTAGAGAGCGTAGTACACGACCTACGGCTTTATGCCGACAAGAAGATACAGCTAAAGCAGACGGATGACAAAACGTTATCAGAACTTGTCAAACAACAGATAGGTGTTGATGCCTGGTGCTGGGATAGAAGGTTTTGGTATGCTTCCCTCACAGACTTCAAGACCATGGTCTCAGAGGATTTTACCAATAGGTTAACGTGGCTAGCCGAATCTTTCGACTGCGATAACTTTGCGTCACTGTTCTGCTCTTTACTGTCCCTGGTATGGGGTTACAACGGTGTTGGTGTAGCGTTGGGGGCAGTGTTAGATAAGGGAAGCAAGAATGTGGTGGGGTACCACGCATACAATTGTGTGCTTGTTGAGGAAGATAGCAAGAGGGTGCTATGTTTGTATGAACCTCAGAGTGACTTCTTAGCATTAGCCGAAAGAGAAACAAACATGGACTGGAGCATATACAGAACAGACTTAGTGCTCTTTTACTAACACGGTGGTTTTGCTAGAGATGCGGTGCAGGTCCATTCGTCACGGTAGGATGACATCTTCTATATGCTGGAGGTTACTTGGCAATGGAGTCTCAGTTCTGGATGGGGGTTGTGGCTGCAGTTGTGGCGTTCGTAGTGGGGAGACTCCTTATACGAGGACTCTTGGGTAACGATAGTCCAAAGGTAACGGAGAACGCATTTGAACAGTTTGAAGGAAGAGTAAACACGGAGGTAGGAGCCTTGAAAGAGAGAATAGATAAGGTGGAGGAGCAGATACGGAACAAGGTGGATTCTGGCGTGTTTGAGGCTGTGGTACAGAGATTGGAAGAGAGGTTGGATCTGATGGACAAACGGTTGACGAGGATTGAGAACAAGATAGACATCTTGGTAAGCGGAGAGATGCGGCGTGAAGCTCCCAATAAAAAATAGCGAGAGTTTAATTTGGTATGGGTTAGCCTTAGTGTTTCTTGCGATTCTTCTTGTGAGTATCGTTGACTCTGTGAAGGTGCGTCTCAAGGTGAGGGACATCGAGAGAGAGGTGAACCGTAGGGTGGAGCAGGAGCTAAAGTGGTACGAGGACAACCTACAACACTTGAACAAAGAGCTGCAAAGGTACAAGGTGCTGTATGAGAAGTCGCGTCAAGAGGCTATGTACTACAGAAGAATTTACAGGAGGATGCAAGAGGATAAGTTAAGGATTGCACTGCCAAAGAGCTCAAGAGAGCTGAGGGAGAGATTTCGGAGATTAGGCTATGAGCCTGTTAACTAGAGTATTAGTTGTGCTTCTTTTGCTTGTCCTAAGCTATGCTTTCTGTGAAGCTGATGAAACAAGGGGTGACGAACCGATTGTCTGCTTCACAGAGAAGACAGCAAGCAGAATGGTTGTTGAAATAGAGAAGTGTAGGATTACAACAAAGCAGATAGAACTCCTAGCTAAGGAGAACGAAGAACTCAGAAAGCAAGTGGAGTACCTGAAGACTATCGTTGAACTGCAGAAGAAGGAGCTTGAGACATCAAGACAGACAATTGAGAACCTGAGAAAGATCATTGACTACCAAAGTGAGGCCTACAAGAAGCTACACAAAGAGAGTATCCTCGATAAAGTGAAAGAGAATAGCCTCTTTTTAAGTATCGGAATCCTCATTGGGGTGGCCGCTTCTTTGTAGTTTATGGTTTAGGTAGCGAGGTGTTGAAGTTTAGGCGTAACAAAAAGCTAAGGAGCAACGTGGACGATGTCATATGTTCCCATAGTCGGAAGGGTAATAGTAGAACGAGTAGCGGGCGAAGACATCGGTGCACATAGAATTGTGAAACTGGGTGCTGATGGTAACCTGTACCACGCAAGTTGCACTAGCCTTGATGATATTGATAAGATAGTAGGTGTGTCACTAAACGCTGCCGGCACCGGTAAGGCAGTCAGAGTACTTATGTTTGGGGTGTGTAAGGATCCTTCCTTTAACTTCGATGTAAACAAGCCGCTGTTCTTAGGCACAAATGGGCAGATGGTGCAGGATGTTCCGGAGGAAGCCCTGTTTATTCAGCGGGTTGGTAGTGTTACAGGGACTCACGAGATACTCGTAGAACTGAGTGAACCAGTTGTAATCTTATGAGTGCTTGTGAACTGCAAGTTGCGTAGGGAAAACAACTGATAGAGGAGGTGTATAGCTATGGCAGATGAGTACCTCGTATTTGACAGGGACAAAAAAATGTTGGCCGTGAAGAAAGCTGCTACTACAGGTGGGACTTCGGCTGCAAATAGACTCGTAGCACTAAGCAGTGATGGAAAACTCCACAGCTCTTTGTTCCCCGAGTCTGCAAGCCAGTATACCATCAACCTACCTGCTTACGAGGATCTGTCCCCTGGTGATTTTGTGAACATCTTCGACGACTCTGGAACGGCAAAGGTGAGGAAAGCGGACGCAAGTACCAGTAAACCCGCGCATGGGTATGTACTGAGTGATGCCACCGCAGGAAGCAATGTAACGGTTTACTTTGATGGGCATAATACGCAGCTCACTAATTTAACACCTGGCAAGTATTACTTTCTCTCTGACACCACTCCAGGCGGGGTAACAGATGCGCCCCCGAGTGCTGGCATTTCGCAGAAGATCGGAGTAGCGATCAATAGTACCACAATCGATGTTGAAATTAGTGCTCCAATAGATTTGGGTAGCGGTGGTGATGGCGGTAGTCCTGCTGCTGGGTGTTATGGTGTGTTTGGCGGAGGTGAGGGCGCAAGCGTTACAAATGTTATAGATTACGTAGTCATATCAAATACTGGCAACGCCTCAGACTTTGGTGACTTGGTTACAGGGAGAAAGGGTCTAGCAGCCACCTCCAACGGCACAAATGATAGAGGGCTATTTGGTGGTGGGAATAATGAGAGCAGTCTACTTAACACTATAGAATATGTAACTATATCAAGTCCTGGCAACGCTGCCAGCTTTGGTTACCTTGGTGCGGAGAAAGAAGCTTTAGCTGCAACCTCTAACGGCACAAACGATAGAGGTATCTTTGGTGGAGGTTATGACGGGAGTAACAGGCTTAGGGTTACAGAGTACGTTACTATATCAAGCACACCAACAGTCAACGCCACTACTTTCGGTAACTTGACTGAAGCGAGACAAACGCTGGCTGCGACCTCCAACGGCACAAACGATAGAGGTATCTTTGGTGGAGGGTTCAACGCAGCCGATGAGATAACGAACACTATAGACTATGTAACCATATCAAGCCCCAGCAACGCCACCAATTTCGGTGACTTGACGGTTTCACGGTACTGGCTTGCCGCTACCTCCAATGGTACAGATGATAGAGGTATATTTGGTGGTGGTCACAACGGGAATCCCGACAATACTATAGACTACGTAACTATATCAAGTCCTAGTAACGCCTCAGACTTCGGTGACTTAAGCGCTGCTAGGTACGCTCTTGCAGCCACCTCCAATGGCATAGACAATAGAGGGGTATTTGGAGGTGGAAACACCACAGAGGGCATCGTAGGTACCATAGACTACGTAACCATATCAAGCGCACCAACTGTTACTGCCTCTTACTTTGGTGACTTAACTACGGCGAGACGAAACCTCGCGGCAACTTCTAACGCATAGACCCACGAGTTAACTCACGGTGGTAAATATTGACATAAAATAATTAGAGGAGGTGTATGAAATGGCAGACAAGTACCTATCCTATGACAGATCTGCTGGCAGAATTAAAGAGAAGGAAGCTGTCACTCAAAGCAGCGGAGCAGGAGACGCCTATAAAATTGTGGCATTAGGTAGCGATGGAAAACTCCATAGTTCTTTGCTACCAGCAGGAATGATGGAGAACACTATCAACCTACCTGCTTACGAGGATCTGTCTGCCGGCGACTTTGTGAACATCTTCGATGACTCTGGAACGGCAAAGGTGAGGAAAGCGGACGCTTCAAGCAATAAACCTGCGCACGGTTATGTGTTGAGTAGCGCAGCCGCAGGGGACAACGTCACTGTTCATTTTGACGGACATAACACGCAACTCACTGGTTTAACGCCAGGTACATACTACTTCCTTTCTGACACCACCCCTGGAGGAGTGACTGACACGCCTCCAAGCACATCGGGTTGCATTGCTCAAAGGCTAGGGGTAGCAATTAATAGTACCACAATCGATGTGGAGATCGAGGATCCAATAGAACTAGCCTAGGGGGTTTAAATGTCAATCAAGTTCATGTTATACGATACTACCGCTGGTAGGGTGGTGGCCTTGGATCCGTTGGTTAGTTCTATGCCAGCGGATATCAGCGGGTATTACTTTGCTGTTGCGACCAATGAGCCGGAGAAGAAATATGGCCTTGTTCCAGATATTGACGTTTTGAAGAAGAGTTCAGAGGTAGTCATTGACACTGGAAATCAAACCACGACAGGGGTAAAAGCTACAAGAACTTACAGGGTGCCGGTTCCCGCCAATATGGTGCTTGCTGGTAGGGTGTGGCTGTTTGGAAAGTCTGCAGCTTGTAACCAGACAGCCAACACTGGAGACAAAGCAAGAGTCAATCTGAATCTACAGAAAAGCGGAAGCGGGATAGGAGATGTCACAAGGGTCAGCGGCGTAGAGAGAGTACCTAACTCTACGACTGAGGTAACCTACACAGAGATTCTAGCCATCGATCTGCCTGCCACGGAGTTTGGTGCTGGAGACACTTTAGATATTATAGTTGAGCTAGAGGTAACTGCTGTCGATAGTAGTAACCCAGGGATCACATTCAAGTTGCACTGCGATCCTGCGACACAGGGAAATGAGCTAGTGTTTTACTTGCAGCTGACTTAGAGTTTTTGTTTGGGGTGATGTGAGATGTTCAGATTTGCGAGAAGGTTAATGGAAGTAAAAATTGGGTCTGCAACTACTGCTGCCACTACTGCTGAGGAGGGATATCTTGTAGGCGGGCTCTCCTTTAACTACAGAAGGAAGATCACAATTACCGAACAGTCTGGAAATGATTTAGAGAATTATCAAGTTTTGATCGAGCTAAGTTCAAGTAACTTTGACTTTAGTCACGCAGATAGTAGTGGTGCTGATGTAAGGTTTCACGATGGAACTAACTTTTTACCATATTGGATAGAGGAGTGGGATTCTGTAAATGAAACCGCAAAAGTATGGGTACGGGTTCCCTCTATACCAGCAAACTCAAGTGTTGAAATTTGGATGTATTATGGTAATTCGGAGCTTGAGGATGAAAGTGATCCCTACTCAACTTTTGATTTCTTTAATAAACATGGTGAAGAGGGGACTTATTCCGTTTCTTACAAAAAATTGAAGAAGATTGCAAATGCTGCAGCGTGCCAAGGCTGGGACTGGTGTGACAATTTCGCTGTAGCAGTTCACGGAATGCTTCATCATCCGCATGCTGTTTATGTACCTTCGCAAAACAAGATATTTCTGATTTGGCAGGGCGCTGATGAAGATTGGAACTATGAAGGTGACCCTTTTATCTCGTACTTTGACCTCGACACGAAGACATGGGCAACACCAGTTAGAATCGGAAGCAATCCGACTTGGACTCGCACAAGTCCGCCAGATGAACACGGATATCCTGTGATATGGATAGATGCTGATGGATACATTCATGTGCTGTGGGGTAGTCACGGAGTAGATATTAAGCACGCCAAATCACAATCGCCTTACGATATTTCCTCATGGACGGAAGATACATTTTGTTCAGGCCCTTGTGGAACTTATCCGAAAGTATTTTGGGAAGGCAACACGATATATGTGTTCCGCCGGAAGAGCCCTGATAATTCGGCGCTCACGCTGCGAAAATCAACTGATGGCGGAAATACATGGGGTTCTGATATTACCATCGTTAGCACAGAGGATGGTAGAGAGGAGTATTGGTGGGGTTTAAAAAAGAATGGTAAAATACACTTTTTTGGGAGCGAATCGAGTCCTACACGTAGACGAGCGTATTACTTCTACTTTGATATAGCAACCGAGAAGTGCTATCGAGCAGATGGCTCAGAATTAACTATACCTTTCACCGCTACCGACTTAGGTCATTTCTACGAAGCTCCTGAAGGGCATAGACTTCATTTTTTTCAGGGGGGAGCAGATGTAGATGAAAATGATTTTCCGTATACGACTATTGAAGAAACCGCTACGGACAGCGGATATGATGTTGAAACATGGCTTAAAGCATTCAAATGGGATGGAAGCGAGTGGGTTTCAAAAGATATTCCGAATACAACAAGCTATCGTCATGGCGGTTACCGACTTTTGAATGTGAAAAATGCAACCGACATAGATTTGTATTTCGTTCGCTACGACACTTCAAAAAGAGGTGCTTTGGAGCGATTTCACAGTAGCGACGGTTTAAATTACGAGAGAGCAGAAATCATAGCAGACCATCTTGCACGGGTGCAAGTGATCTCACCTGTTGTAAATTTGAGCTCAGGCGAGTGTGATTGGAATGCTCCGATAATAATAGTTGCGGGATGCGGAATTGATGAGCCGAATACCTATGTAGCTGCTTATGGACAAGACTGGCCGACCGAAACTGAAACTCAGTCTAATACTTGGACAGGGGATACCGCGCAGCTGACAATAAATTACACTTTTCAGGGAAGAGACTGCCTACGTCTGCTGGATGAAAGTGATTCGGAAATGTATCTAGTAGCAATGTCTGCAGAATTCCCTGAGAAATTTGTATTGGAATTTGAGCTGGCAAGTGACACCTTAGCATATTCAGCGTGCGGAGGCGGAGCATCACATGATTCATGGCAGTGTATGGTTAGTTTTAAGGGAGATGCGTACATGCGATATTATTATGGTAGAAATGACTATGTAGAGTTTTCCCACACTAATGAAGCTAATCACTGGTATTCAATTAAAGTTGTCGCAAAGGACTTAACAGGCGATGTTGTTGATGTGTATATCGACAATGCAAAATATTTGTCAGACCAGCCCTTAAACGTGAGGCCCTTCAGCGTTGCGGTGTATTCGCCGGGAGAATCAGCAACCGGAAGTACATTTGCGAGAAACATTCGCATACGTAAATACGCAGATCCGGAACCCTCTGTGAGTATAGGAGCAGAAGAAACTGCGTAGAAGTTATAAGATGAATTAAATAATGAGAAAAGAAATCTTAAAAATTGAGAAAAACAAATTTATTTTGCAAGTTGTTTCTGACATAACACCGTTTTTAAGAAAAAAAATTATGAGGAAAGAAAACTTATTGGCAAGGGGTTCCCTAAAGAGAGAACTTTGGAGGAAGATTGGCTCTACTCCTTTGGATTTTCTTTTATCTTTACCCGAGGAACAGCACTCAGAGTACTAGGGGTAGCATTCACCCTTAAAGAGACCCAAGGGTAGGCTGAGGCATGAGAACGATATTCTCAGCCTCACTTTCTTGTATTCCCTGCTGGTTATACACTTAGATGGCAACCACCTCCAAATGTCTGCAAACTGCCTAGGGCAAGCTCTACCTCTAACGCGCAAAGCTTTTACAGGGAGAAAGCACCTTCGATAAGATGAAAGAGGACAGTCTCACCTTAACAATCGGAATCCCCATAAGAGTGGTAACAACACTCTGAGGTGGTAGAGAGGATGGCAAAACATAGGGTACTCTTTTTTCACGGTGATTACCCCTATAGACAAATGCTTGCAAACGAAAAGGGGGTAGATGTCTACATAGAACATCACTTCAACACTGGCCCCAAGGAGGCAAACTACTGTATGGCGGTGGTAGCGCACAATGCGCCACAAAAGTCTATAGAAATTGCCGAGACATATGTAGACCTTGTGTCAAAAAAGTTTAACATACCAAAGTGTGAAAGCGACCCGCCAGGAGTGAAGATCTGCAGATTCAGGGAACGCGGTGACTTTAACTTGAGATTTCTGAAGATGCCGGGGCTCATTGTTATGCCACTTTTTGTCTCAAATGCAGACCATGTGAGAATGCTTATTGACGAAGGGGGACATATTGCGCTTGCAGAGATCCTCACAGAAACCATTCGCACCCACTTTCCAAAAGGCGGGCTTATCGGTCTATCTGTCGGTCATAAGTACAGGAGAAAGAGCCCTACAGATAGAGGTGCGCCTGTGAGAAATTATCCCGAGTACTATGAGGCTGACGTGGCGGAGTGGGTGTTGTGGCAGGTGAAGTATATGCTTGAAGGCGGAGGGTAGAGGGGAAAAAGGTGGCGATACTTGCACTGTCTACAGGGATTGACCTCGGACTTATATACCATCTCTCACATTATGACAAGGTTTACCTCTTCACAGATTACATCTCACCCTTTCCGGAGTTTGAGGAACTTGCACTAGGAAGAAATCTCGAAAACATCGAGCCTATAACTATACTCAGCGTAGACCTAAACAGTGTGAGGAAAGTTGTCGCGTTTGACTGCTATTTTGGTTTTCTTGTCGAGCTTTTCAGGAAACTAGACATACCAGTGTTTGGTGCAGGGAACGAGTCAGAGCTTGAAAACAATAGAGTGTTACAGAAAAGAAGTGTACCGAACCCTTCACCGTATGAGGAGAGAACACTTGATACGCTCATCCCCGGAAAGGTGATCAAGATAAACCCAATTTACAGAGGCTCTTTTGAAACTACTGTTGTCAGAACAAGGGCAGAGCTTGAGTTCTTCAAGGAGATGCTTAAGAGAAATGGGGGGCCACTTGCGGAGGAGATCACCTATCTTGAGGAAGACGTTCTCGATACGAAATTTGAAATCGGTGTTGATGCTGTGTGTTTGGGTGAAGGGATTGAGTTCCCAGCCTTCATTGGAATCGAACAGTCAAAGTCAACCTACATGGCTGTACCAGTGTACGGGTGGGAGGATGTGAGCAGGTTTCCGCTTTACGAAAACACATACGCTTTAAGTGAACACTTAAAGAAGGTGAAATATAAAGGATTTTTCAGTTCAGAGGAGATTGTCACAGAACAGAGCCCCGGTACGTCCTACCTTATAGACGTATGCATGAGAGCACCTTTTCCACTCGGCTCCTCTTATCCAAAATTCTTCACAAACTTTGCAGATGTAGTGCTTGGTGAGGAGAAGCCCAGGGTGGATGCAAGGTTTGTAGTATCAATTCCTCTGTCAACAAGGCTTGCCGACGAGTACTTTGTTCCTGCAGTGTTCAAAGACCTCAACGTATTCAAGAACTACATCTGCCTTCAAACCTTTTACAAACCAAAATCACAGCCGAGGAACGCCCTCCTGCTCTACTTCGTGAAGACCTATAACACTCTCGGCACTGTAACCCTTATGTATGACGGGGTGCCAGAGGTGGATAGGGTGCTGGAGGATTATCACCAGGTAATAGACACAGTGGAGATTCCCGATTTGATTGACGAAAGTGGTACGGTGATTGAAAATCACAAAGTGTTCACCGAGTTCCTTAGAGCTTATGGTTACGGTGAAGTGAGAAAGCCGGTTGTTGTTTTTCCGTCACAGGAGTCCGCGCAGAGTAAGAAGAGTACAAACAAGTCAAAAACAACAGCAAAAGATGTACTCATGCTCGTTGAGAGATTTAGTGAAGTTTTAGGTGAGGAGGATGAAGGGGATGAAGAGTAAAGCTTGTGAAGTGATTGAACTCGTTGAAGTTTTAACAGGGCGGAGTCTTGACGAGGCATACTTTGCCTACATACTCCTTTCACGTTACGTTGATTACAGGAGCCTTAGAAGTGAAGAGGACCTCATTGGTGGGGTGTGGATCAAGGTGGGGAGGGAGATCGATCTAAAGGACGATATGGAAGATGTAGATGTGAAGGAGTTTGAGAGAATTGTGGAAAAGTTCTTTTCAAAGGGAGTGATCCTCCCTGGACCTGATTATGGAATCCCAGATCCATGGCCGGAGTGTGTTCACTGGGTGGAGGAGGAAGAGGAGAGAGTTGATGTGGATAGATGGGAAAAGACAGGTGACTATGTTGAGCTTTATCAGGAACTTGACTATCTGCTTAAAGGGAAGGGGAAGTATCTAGGTGATTATAGACTGGAGCTTGACAGAGTATGGGTTGAGGTGGGGGGTGCTACGGAGCCTGAAGAGTATACGGCGAAAGCGGCACGTAGACTCAAGAGATGCATTGAACTCGGCGAAGAAGAGGGATTCTATTTGAGGGAGGTGAAATGAGAATGAGCAAAGCAGAAGAACTCATCAAACTCATTAACGAAAAACTCGAAATCAGCACCGATGACGCAAAGGCAATAGGCGCGCTGCTAAAGAACGCAGCCTACCTCGGGGTAAGAGTGATTGATAAGGAGAAGGATTTGTATGCGGTGAAGATAAGTATTGCGGGGAATGATATTGTTGAGATTTTCACAAAAAGAGAGGGAAATAAGGTTGTGTTTGACAAGGCAGAGCTTGATGAAACCGGTATAAAGGCTTTTATTGAGTGGTTTAACGAGAAGCTAAAAGACGTGTTAAAAGGGGGAGGTAAGTAAAGAATGAGCAGAGCGAAAGAGTTTCTCGGGTTTATCGAGCAGGTTACCACCTGCACAGGACAGGGTGTAGGTAACCCGAGAAAGAGGGACGGTGGAGCAAGTGTGTGTATTTGTCCACAGTGCGGTTACGAGACAGAACACGAGAGAGGCACCCCCTGTAACGAACTCAAATGTCCCAGGTGCGGAACTCCTATGGTAGGAAAGAGGGAGCAGAAGTAGAGAGAAATCCTTGAGGAGGTGTTAAGTATGAGTAGAGCAAGGAAACTTATCGAACTCATTGAAGCAGTATGGGTTCAAAAGGTCAAAGTAAAACACCATCCACCTGAAGGACTCTTCAGTGAGGGGACGGCTGAAGACATCGCCAAATGGGCAAAAAGGATGCATAAAGACTTGAGAAGCGCTATGGCGTCATTAAACTTTTTCTTAAACAGGGCTGGTAAAAAGCTTGACCCAAAGATCAGGAGAAAGGTTGAAAGAGCAAAAGAACTCCTGCGCAAGATGTTTAAGAAAGAGTAAGTCGTTTTTGTAGTGATAGAGGGCAAGCTAAGTGAAAGGTTTAAGAGGGAGAGGTAGAGACGGCGGTTCCTAAAAAGCCTCCCTCCCTTTTACCTCCCTACTTAGTTCTTGTACCCCTCTCTACCTCTCCCTATCATTTTGTTCACAATCCCTCACGCTGATTTTCAAAGAAAAACTTCAAATTCTCACGTAAAGATAAGTTTCTAAAGACTATCTCTCTGTAATCAAGTATAGCCTCTATTTTCCTTTTCTCTTAAAGGTTGATTTCTGAAGTGTTATCCTTATAATGGTAGTTAGAGAGTGGTGACAGGGAGGGAGGTCCAGGAAACAGTCATGAACAAAGTTAGAGCAATGAGGGTGATAAGAGACAGAAGAGAAGTTGATGCAACACTTCTTGCCTGGCTTATGAGAAGCAGCATCTCCGAGGCCAGAGACGTGCTCGAGAGTTTTGTGAAGGCGGGGGTGCTTGAGAAATTTGCTGAAGGTGGGGTGGTTAAGTATCGCTTTAAGGAGAGAAGAAAGAGGCTCAAAAAGAGGAAGCTTAAAGGGAAACTCAAGGAAAGGCTGAGGGTAAGAGGAGAATGAAAGATAAGGGAAATCTTGAGATTTTTGAGGAAAAATCGTGTAACAGAGGTTCTTCATTTGTAGTCGAAAATTACTTTTCCTATTTTTGGTTTCTCAGTCTTGATTTTTCGAGAAGCATCGCTATAATGTTAATTAAGACCACAGGGAGGGAGGCAAAAGATGGTGAAAAAGGAGTGGAGAAGAAGGAAAATAGAGGAGTTCAAGCAACTACCGTATCCCAAACTCATGAGCAGAATTGAGAAAATATGCGAGAGTGCTGCAAGTAACCTCTTGAGAGGGAGAATGAAAGCAGCAACCTATTACGTGGAGGCTGCGAAAGACTACGCCTGGGCTATGAGGCTGAAATTAGAGGAAGAAGGAAAAACAGTTGAGGAGACGTTTCTTGAGAATGCAGGAGTGATCGGCAACGAAGACGAGGCAGCGATGTACATCAAGCACCCTCACTCAGACAAGTACTTTAGCAAGTACCTCAGGGTGGTGAAGATCGAAGAGATACCTAATCACAGAGGCGATTACAAGGTTCACACATTGGACGAGGAAGAAAACTACGATAAATCCTTCTTGCTCAAACCCCATACAAGCGTCTATGTGATTAGAAGGAAAACTAGAAAAAAAGGAGGCGAAGGATGCTAATGTACAAAGTGAAGGGTAGTTACAAAGGTAAGGAAGTAGTGTATTGCGTCTTCGATTCCTGCTATCCGCACAGCGTAGAGGTGGAGCTCTGGTCACCAAAACCGGGTTTTGATAGGATTCCACTTGGCGAGTCACACTATGACATAGTAAAACTAAGGTTCAAGGATGAGAGGTTTTACGAACACCTGCTCTTCAGAGAGGAATGTGATGAAATGAGCAAATGCTATTTGAGAAAGCTTGAACTCGAACCTGTGAAGAGGATTTTATGAACAAGAAGGAGGTGAAGATGACGCCTAAAGTTCTAGCAGAGAAAGTTAACACACAGGAAGAAACGATGATCACAGGAGATATGATAAAGGCAGTGGAGTTCTTGAAGGAGGCAGACGAGGAGCTTATTACAGCAACGCACAAGCTTGAAGGGGCTTATTTCGCACTTGAGGATGCGGTGAAGCACTTTTCTGACCAGAGGTTGCAGAAGCTGTATGAGGATGTTGAAGAGGCGCTTGATATAGTTCGAATGCTCTCTCGAAACGTTGCTAGCCTTCTCGCAAACTACGAAGACACACTCGATAGCTTAGCTGATAAACCTAAAGAAACGCTAAGTTAACAGGGGGAAAGAGTATGGCAGGAAAAGTTAACACCAACACCTACCGTTACATTTGGCTCATCATAGCAAACATAGACAACTGGGTTCACATAGATGACCCGAACACCTCGTGGGACTACCCATCACAAGAACCGGATCCAGAAACGCTTCTCCTCAAAAGGGAAAGAGAAGAAAGATTTAAAAGCCTTAGCGGCCTAAGTGAAGAAGCGAAAGCGGTTGTGAGGCTTGTGAAAAATTGTCCAAAAGAAATCTTCAACAAGTCAAACTTTATCTCAAAGAACTCGATCCGCGAGTTTATCAGGAGGGAGTGGGGATGGCAGTACAGTACAATTAACAAAGCGTTTAGGGAGATAGGAGCTTGGCTAAAGAGTTTGTAGGAAAATGTATGATATAGTTCAGAAGAGCTACGTGTGGGCAAGGGTTGAGAACCTGGAGACTGCAAGAGTACTATGGAAAGAACTTGGTTACAATAAAATACTGTGGGAGCGTGTAGGGCCGGAAGTAAAAAAGGTAAAGGTGTGGGTGAGTTGCGTGTCAGAGAAGGGGTGGTTGTTTGCAGGGCTTCTACCTGAGATTAAAAGAAGATTTCGCGGGGTAAGAATAAAGAGGCTAGATTATAGGTTGAAAACAGTTCCTCCAAAGCTCAACGGGGTTAAACTGAGACCGTATCAGGAGAGAGCAGTGAGAGTTGCACTGCGTGAGATGAGGGGTGTAATTCAGGCTCCTACAGGCAGTGGGAAAACTGTGATCGCAGCGGCAATCATCTCCTCCCTCAAAACACCAAGGGTGCTCTTCATTGTTCACAGAACACCACTCCTCGATCAAACCTTCAAAACAATGAGAACCCTCCTCTCTGGTGTTTCTGTGGGAAGGGTAGGGGGAGGAGATGTATGGATAAGAGATGTTACTGTTGCAACCATTCAAACACTCTCAAAGTGGGAGGAGTGGGAGCTTAGGGAGTTCGGAAAGTACTTTAAGGCTGTGATTGTCGATGAAGCACATCATGCACACGCAAACACGTGGAGAAAGGTGCTAAAGTGTTTAGAGGTGCCAGTGAGAATTGGTCTTACAGCTACCCCACACAAACTCTGGACGCAGGAAGAGTACATGAAGGTCACCGGTCTCCTCGGTCCGATAATTGAGAAAGTCACATACAGGGAGCTTGCGGCACTAGGGTATGTTGCGTTGCCTCTTGTGGTGATGGTGATGTATCCTCCTGTACACGTGCTTTGGGGTAAGTGGCATAGGGTTTACAGGAAAGGTATTGTGGAGAATGAAGTGAGAAACAAAATTATCACTGATATTGCGAGGAAGCTCTCAGAAAGAGGGTCAGTCCTTGTTCATGTGATTTATGAGGCACACGGAAGAGCTCTAAAGTCACTCCTACCTGAGGCGAAATTTGTTACAGGCAAAGTGGACAGGGCGGTGCAAGCTGAGATAAAGAAGAGTCTTGATAGAAAGGAGACGAGAATCGTCATCACGACAACCGTTTGGAAAGAGGGTGTAGATATACCGAGTCTTGATGCGGTAATCCTCGCCTCAGGCCTTAAGTCAGACATACATGTGATACAATCTGTGGGGAGGGCACTCCGCCCTTCACCTACACCTCCTGTTATCGTTGACTTTTATGACACTGGACATAAGAGACTTGAGAGGCACAGTGCAAAGAGGTTGCGTATATATGATGCACTCGGATGGCCGGTGATGGAGGTTCCAATAGAAGAGGAGGAAGAGCTGTATGAGCCGCAAGAAGAAGAGAAAGAAGAGGAGGAGACTGAGGAGGAGGCCTCTGCCCAAGGGTCTCCTTAAAGTGGACGGAATATGTGTGGGAGCAGGGCTCAAGGAGAAACAAATCCTCTATCACTGTCTGCTTGATCTAATACCGCAACTGGAGTATATGCATGCTGAGAATATAAAGAAGTGGCTCATTGATGCGGTGACTTTTGCCTTCCACAAACAGCTCACCCACTACAGGGTAAAGAGGCTTCTCAGGTCAATTAAACTAATGAGAAGCCATAGATCACTAGTCCAGAGGGCGTGTGACTTGATTCTCTACGCAGAAGGGTGCGCACCCCTTCCAAATTTTGGCGTCTGCACCAAACACAAAGACCCGCTCCCCCTAAACCCAGAGAGGGTTTCCATCTGGGAGCACCTAAGGAGAGGAGAAGAACTTAGGAAATCGTGGAGCATCAAAGCATGGAAAGGAGTTTCAGGTTTTTGATAGAGAACTTTGACATCATAAGTTACCTTGAGGACAGAGGGATAGAGTATAGGACCTCGGGCAAAAACGTGTCAAAAGGGTGGGTTGAAATAAATTGCCTATGGTGTGATGACCCCTCTTTTCACCTCGGCATCAGCCCCCAGGGGTGGATGAATTGCTGGAGATGTGGTCCAAAAGGGAGTGTTGTGAACTTGATTAGAGCAGTGGATAGGTGTGGGGAGAGAGGTGCTTATAGAATCCTTCTACAGTACCAGAAGCCTAACGTAGATTTTACCCTCCCGCAGAAATCTGTGCATACTTTTGACGGTGATGGTATCTTACCAAAAGAAGCAAAGCTTCCTCTCCCTCCACTCCACAGGGAGTATCTAAGGAAAAGAGGATTTGACCCTGACTACATTGTGAGAAAATACGGCATAAGGGCGTGCAGCGTTACGGGGAGATATAAACTCAGAATTGTGATACCTGTGGTAGTGGGAGGAGAAGTGGTAAACTTCACCGCACGCGATGTAACAGGGAAGGCGCATGCTCGTTATAAGAGTTGTCCTAGTGATAGGGCAAAGGTCCCATTAAAGTGCTGTGTTTATAACATTGACACGGTGA
>QMRH01000031.1 GCA_003650675.1 Thermoprotei archaeon
CCAAAAAATAGTTGTGTTTACTAGACTTGACTTTTTCTGACCCGCTCAACGACCTTTGTGATGTTGTCTTTTACGTGGCTTAGCTTTGTCAGCATGAGCTTTATTGAGTAGAACGAACTGCTAGAAGTTATTTCATCGAAAAAATCATCTAACAAGCATGATATAACTGTAAACAGCAGGGTAAATACAAGAAACGATACAGTTGCGACGATTGCAATTAGTGAGTTGATTGCTGCGCTCGCAACAAATATTATGAGCCATATCATTGCTGTTACATCGACTACCTTCTCAAGCTTGTCGAATAGCGAACATGTAGATTTTGCAACCTTGCGCATTGAGTTGTACAAGTTTATCTCGTTCTCGGTTCTGTCTATCATTGACTTGATTACGTCAAACAGGTCTGATCTGCCGTCCGTGCCTACATGTATCGCGACGCCCCTGACTGGAATCAGGGTGACCTTTATGGGCTTTTCTTCGGTGGAGCAATCCACGTCCTCGATGACCTTGATTGCGCTACTATACGATTTCATCGTATCGTAAAGCCTGCCGAACGGTATCTTGTTACATACGCGCAACGCCCTGTCGGCTATCACGTACATCGATACGACTAACGACAAAAACGGAGCTACTACGATCAAGTTGTACGGCGGTCCCGGGAACACCGACAAAATCAATGACAATAACAGCAACGTTATCAACACGTCGCTACAAAGCAGTCGGACGGAACAGTTCAACAGTCGTATCACTAACGGCCTAACATTGTTGTTAAAAGATAACAGCCTGTGGTAGTCTATCAAGAACTCTATTGGTTCCCTCACCGGGTAGAACACACTTGATTTAGACACCAAACGCTTTGCACAGGCGTGGCACAAGTTTAGGCTCATGATGTCAGCGCCTCTCTTATGTTCAATGCGCAGGTTGTAAACTCCGACGTTCGTTTGGCATAACTCGCACCTGAACATATTAAATCAATACCTCCTGACCCTCCATCCCACCAAGAACCTGTATGGTTTTATAGGACACCTAGACCTGTCACAGAATATCTTTGACAGTGACGTACATCCGTACCTGTACCCATGTCTGGTCTCGCTGTTTAACACGTTCCTGAGCTCGCTTTCTGGTAGTGGTGGGTTGTTCCTCTGGTTCCACTCACATAGCTTCCTCCACACGGTCTCGGGCTTTAACCTCCTGAACGTAAGCCACCAGCTCGCTAGCCTTATAGCGCACTCGTTCCTCATGCCCTCCGGCACGCCTTGAAGTATCCTTAATATACACGGTGGGTCCTTGCCTCTATACGGCTTTCCGGCTAGCTTGGACGCCAGCTCGTCCATGCAGTCGACGCCTGTCTGGACGACCTGTATGTCTGGCATGCTCTGCCTTACCTTGCTTACTACAAGATCTACGACTTCGTCGTCCTCTACTAACATTATCTTCTTCGGGGTGTTTGGCATCGGGCAGTACTGCCTAATTTCACCTGTGATCTTGCTCCTAGCCCTTCCAGGAGGGGCAACGACGTACTTGCCTTCGCCCTGCACGTCAAGTATTCCCGGTACCTTTGTGCTCTTGACCGGTTTGTAGCTCTTTAGGTATACATGTATACCTCCTGAAGGGGTCTCGACGCAGAACGTGCTCCTGACCAAGTCGCCGGGTCTGCTAAACACGTCAAGCATAGTCGACTGGCTTTCGAAGTCGAGCACAAATAAGTTATCGCTGACCTCGCCGCACACAATTCCTATATTATATCCCTTCGACCAGTACTTGTCCCACCACTCCTCTATCTCATTCTTGGTAGGTCTCCTCCTCTGGTACTCCTCCCACTTTACCGCTGCCCTCTTGTCGTTAGGCATGAGTGGTATTATCGACAGACCCTCCTCCTCGTAGTAGAATGCTATCCAGTCTATTAGCTCCTCATACTCTGCCTTCAGCAAAGCCCTGCCCTCCTAAGGTAGTAGTAGATCGTCGACGGGTGCCTGTTCAACGCCTTGGATATCTCATATATCGAGAAGCCGTGCATCTTCAGGGCGACTATGGCCTTCTTCTCGTGGTTTGAGAGGTACCTGTACGTCATGATAAGTCACCTTTCAATTTGCTAGTAAATATATGTATTGTTCTGGGGGGTTATAAACTCTTCTACATAAATTGAAAGAAATAGGGTATCAATAATGTTTTTACATGTTAAGCCTTAAGTTTTCAGTGGGTGATCGGAGGAGGAGCACGTTGTTCATTGAGGAGAAGTTGCCGGATGGCTTCATCAGGTGGCTCGTTGATTTGTTGAATGAGATGAAGAAGAGGGTCGAGGATCGCGCAGAAGAGATAAAACCCCGAAGCGCGGTCAATGAAACCCTAACGGCGATAAACGACTTCCTGACCGTGTTCAACGGTGAGCTGTCCGGAGAGAGGAGGATCACGTTGGCAAACTACTCTAATTGGTTTGCACAGAAGCTAAGCGAATTACCGGGCAACATAGTTTATTATAAGTGGGAGGAGTCGTTCAGGTTTGGACCTGAGACAATATATCGATTTTGGAACCCGAACGGCGGGGAAGTAGGTCTTTACTATTGGCCGAGCAAGATGATGACTTTGTTATGGATACCGCCAGAGGCGGACGTGTGGGGCATAAAGAACATGCAGTTCAGGATCACGCCAGTCGTATCTGCGAAGTTCATGATTGAAGGGATACAGGGGGGTTTAATTGCTTCGGCATGGTTCGACCAAGGGATGATCGTAGATCCGTACGAATCATACGAGATCGATATAGCCATAACCGGTTATGTACTCGGCGCCGACATGTGCCCGGGACAGGTAGCCGCATGTATAGTGTCATTGGCGTTGGGTGGCTGACGGTCGGGGTGCCGTGTATGCCGTTGGAGCTCCCTGACGGCTTGGCCTCATGGATTTCTAACCTATTGAAAGATGAGAGGAAAAGGATAGAGTCGGGCGAACACCCGATGCCTGAATCGTCGGTCATGGATTTAATGGATGCTACGATAAATGCTTTCGATCAGCACTTAACCGGATCTAGGAGGATACCGCTTGTGTTGAGGACTGGAAGCGATAGAGAGGCCGTTTGGGCGCTCGACGCGCTCAACAGGATACCGTCTACAGTAATTTATGATAAGTGGGAAGTATTTGAAGACATAAACTACATCGACTACCTGTTCTGGACGCCTAGCTATGGAATAATGGAGCTCTGCACTGTTCATAGCGCGTTGGAGCTGTCGTATTACCCTCAGGAGACCGATGTTGAAGGCATTAATCGCTCGAGTTTTATATTCTATCCGGTCGCTCTGTTGACCATCGACTTACGCGATGTATTGTTGCGCGGTGAAACTGCAATAGGATACATACGGACAGATGACAGTGTGTTGTTTTACATGGATATGTTGTCTGACATGCTCATCGCATGGCTTTTATGTGCAGAAATGAAACCGAGGGTCACGGCTACAGGCATAGTACAGCTAGGATGTACGTAGAACAGCTTTGCTACATAAATGTGAGTAACAACAATATCTGCATTCCCAAGAATATCTAGGCGCGATCTTCCTGCTTACCGTCTCTATAACCCTGCACTCGAGCTCGTTGTCGCTCATTGATGTGTCGACCTCATACGTTGCCCTTCCGTCATGTGTGACGTACATCAAAACGCCCCTAGAGGCCCCAACAATATTCATATATATCCTTACTTGGTCGACGTTGTGCTCATATGGCCACTGCCCTCTCGTCTTCGGGTTCTTGAGCTCAAGCACGTATACCTCCTCTCCGTCCCTTATCAACAGGTCTATCCTTCCCCTGATAGTGTACCCGAGCACTTGCTTCTCGATCTCAACCTCACGATCAACCTCGTACCCCATCTCGCTGTACTTCTCCTGTAGTAGCACCAGTACTGCTTCGTGTACTAGGGTTCCGTGTAAGGTTACACTCGAAAATAGCTCCGCGTCCGCTATCTCGGGATACTTGTTCGCGTAGAGTCTCTTTAGAGGACAGCTCACGAGCTCAGTCACGTATATTACGTCGGGAGACCTAAACTCGTGTTCTTTCTTCTTCTCCCTAAGCCAATCAGACAATACGTCGTTTGGGTCGACTATCATCTCTACCAGGACAATGTATTACAAGGGTGACTTATAGCATTTTCGTAGCATTTTTACAATAACTCACGATTCCTTTTTAACTCCGCGTTAAACAATTTTATTGGCGGTGTAAATGTTGGAGGAGTACGAAGACGCCCTATCTGGCTTCAGGAGGTTCCTTCAGGGCTACAGCAAGGCGACGCAGAACACTTACATGAGCGTCGCGAAGTCGTTCCTAAACTTCCTTAACGGCAAACCGCTGCGCGACGTGACTAGAGATGACGTGCTGAAGTTCGTCGAGACGTACGACAACCCGTGGAGCAAGGCGCTCGTTTTCAAGGCGCTTAAAACTTTCTTCGTTCAATACTTGGAGAGACCTGATCCGTTCAAGAACGTCAAGATACCTGCACCTGAAACTAACGTCAACTTCTGGGTCGACGAGGACAAGATAATCGAGGCAATAAAGAAGGAACCGGAATTTAGGTACAAGGTATTGTTGGCGTTGATGTACGACCTAGCGCTCAGGCGTAGCGAGGTCGTGAGGATTAGGGTCGAGGACATAGACTTCGACCACATGATAGTAAGGGTGTGGGTGTCTAAGAGGAGAAAGCTAAGGGCGATGCTAAAACCGATGAGCAGGTTGACGGCCAGCCTGCTAAAGAAGTACCTGTCGATAACCGGCAAGGAGAGCGGCGAGCTGTTCGACAGGTTGCACCCCGTTAGCGTTACGAGGATCGTGAAGAGGATGTTGAAGAGGGTCGGAGTCGACTTCCCAAAGGGGCTCCACCAAATAACAAGGCACAGCAGGGCGGTCAACATGAGGTTCAAGAACGTGGACATAGCGGACATAAAGGAGTTCCTGGGCCACAGCGACATAAGGAGCACCATGGTATACGCGAGCATAGGATCATCTAGGTTGGCAGGAAGGATACCTGAGTTCGGGTCAAAGTGATGGAGGTCTGAGAGTTGTACATAAGCATAGAACCGTTGAGGGACGGCAAGGACCTGATATTATCTGCCTTGGACAGGGCGTTTGCTAGGTGGCTGAAGCGGTACAAGATTGGTGCCCCCGAGCCAAAGACCCGACCAGATGTAATCGATAAGTTCAGGAGGGAGTTCGAGGAGTTCAAAAAGTCGATAGAGGACTTTGCATCAAGTCCGGTAGTAAACGTCGTGACTCACATCGACGAGTACTGTGAGAAGCTTCTTAAACGGATACTGTCCAAGCCGTACTACGTGGTTAAGTGCTTGGCCGACCTGTTCCTGTCTAGCGTCGGCAGGGACTACGACACCTTCATGTCACATATACATTTGCTGTACTCCTCCGGCAACCCGGTCAACAGGTCCTCGGTCATATCGCTGACCGTCGGTTGTTCAGTGTCGGTAGAGGGTGTTCGAGAGATTAAGTTGTCTTACATCGATTTGAAGTCCATAGACCTTACTGATCTTGACAAGATACCAATAGGCATGGGCGCCATAATAGCCATAGTCGATAGGGTCAAGATTGAACTGATCAGCGGCTGGGCCTTTAAGGACGAGTACGAGATCGATCGATGCATAGTCGACGTCGTCAGTCCTAGGATGGACAGACCGACCGAGGAGATGTTGACCTCGGTGCCCCTGTCGTCGTTTCTCGACCCAAACGTTCCAGGGATAGATCCTAAAGCCGTGGCGACAGGTATAATAATGACGTGCCTGCTGGGGTGACATCTTGAGGGCGGTTGTGTACATTGAGTGGAACGGGTTCATAAGGTCTACCGATAGAAACGTATTCATAAAGTCGTTTCATGGAAGCAAATACAGGGACTACAAGAGGAGGGGTAGAGCAGACGACGACTGGGACTTCGCAATAAGGTTCCTCAGGACGTGCAGGTGGATGAAGCCAGACAGGGGCATAGCCATAGTCAGGGACAAGAGGGTCAAAGGGATAATACTAAGGTTGTTGGAGTGGGGGTTCAGGGACCTAAAGGATAGGGTAAAGGTGTACTTGACCCCGAGGTTCTGGATGAACCGAGAAGACATGGAAAGGTTTATAGTTGAATGCCTGATCCGTGAGTTGGGCGAGGCACCAATAGCGATGACCTGAGGCGACGGCTAGGTTCGGGTCTTGGATGGGCCGAAGGGAGCTTGCCACGGGCTGAGCCCGTCAGCCGATGAGCCCACCAATCTGAGGTGTCGAGACGTGGACGACTACGTAATCATAACACTTAACTGTAAGGCATCTGAGGCCCTAGACATGTGGTCATCGATTGCACCAATAGCTAGGGAGATCGGCGTTAAACTCTTCGTTATGTGGACTGGAAGTTGTGACATGCCACCAGAGGAGATCGGCTCTAGGATCGGTAATATATTGGCCAAGATGGACGTGACGGAAATAATTTGTCGGCGTTAGAAGAGCATGGGTATGCTGGATAGCCTCTTCTGAACCTCGTCTATTGCTTCCTCAACGCTTTTGATCTGCTTACCGATAATTGACGACAACACGGACATGGCACTTTGATCTCCACGCACTACATCGCTTAGGATCTCGACCATCCTCTTGTAGGTCATGTATAACCTTGCTAGCTCTGGTGTCCTTATAGACATCCATATAAGACCGAGCTTCCTCGCGGCGGACGATATGTCTTTTATAGCGCCCCAAGCGTCGCCGGACCTGATCTTCTCCTTTGCATCCGATAGGTCCTTTATCGACTCGATCAAGTAGTTGATCATGGTCCTCGGCAACATCTATCCGGTCACCGCAACTATCCTTCCTATCCGCCTGTATATCTCTGCCCTCACTTGGTCGAAGTTCATCGCTCCGGTAACATACGCTTGATATAGGTCGGGGAAGTTGAGCTTGAGCCACGTCAGGAACTCATCCCATGATATGAACGTCCTAAGCTTGCTCTTCTTCTTCCTCTTCGGCGGGTCCCAAAGGTCGTAAGCTTGCATCTCAACCTCTACGGCTCTCCTAGCTTCTGGGCTAATCGAGCAGAGGCAGGTACCGCACGACGGACACTTATACGTCCCACAAATCTCGCAATAATCGGCTTGGGTTACGTGGAAGCTGGTGCCGCACGACCAACACTGGTGCTCCTTTGCCTCCTCGTCTAGATCCAAAAACCTCGAAAGTATCGGGAACTTCCATATTCCGAACGGGCCGGTTATCCTCAACACACCCACCAAAAATAAAGTGGTGAAAAGGGGATAAGGACGTTTCTACTCCTGAGACTTAGAGTTTATTATCTCCGATATGAAGTCGGGTAGGTCAGACTCCATTATTGCGTCGATTTCATCGAGCACCTTTTTGGTCACCGACTCGTTGAGCACTTCCCTGAACCTGTCATGCAACATGCCTCCTTCAGTCGCCTTTCTACCATACGCCTCGCCTATCAAGTGCATCATTAAATTGATTGCGAGGTTTGCGACCTCCTCGAGCTCGTCGTCGGTTGGGGTCGCGTCGACGCCTAGATAGGCGCCTATCTTCTCAGACAGTAGCCTCGTGAGCTCCTTTATTTCATTGAATAGCGTCGTCAATGAATAGTTCAACTTATCCAATTCGTCCTTGCTCATCATATCTATTATCTTCTTGGTTGTGGAATACAACGTGTCATCACTCATGATCCCACCACTACATGAATTTGGACATTATCAGACAGTCGTACTCTATGGGGCTCAATCTATATCCGCTAAGCACCTCATCAACTCCTAGCACCTCAACCTTGTCGGTCACCTTTCCGGTGAACGCCATAGCGCCCATGCCTGATCCGTAGCTTCCAAGGGCTATCTCGTCGCCAACGCATATATCTCCATAAGTCAGCGCTGAGGCTAGGGCTATCCACATCGATGCCGTGTACGAGTTGCCAACAAGCCTTGGTAGTACTAAGCTTGGGGCTACCTTTTCATCAAACGTCTTCTGGAACTCGGGCAACGTCATGACCTTCTTCCTCTCGGACCTCCACTCCTCGTATAGCTCAGGGTTGTACTTTAGATCTTCTATATGCACCTTCCTGTCCATCCTAAGTACCTCTATCGCATATAACGCGGCGAACGCGTGCTGTACCATCTTCGGGAACGGGGTGTGGAACACGAACGCCTTGAACCTGTCTATTATATTACCGTTGAAGTTGTTCTTCTCCTTCCAGTCCTGATATGCCATTTTCATCGCATACAGGTAGGCTATCTGCGACAGCTTTCCGTCGACCATAGGGTACTTGCTCCAAACGGGTTTGTAGAAGTCGTCTACGTCGTCTACGTACACGCCGAACTTCGAGAAGTCTATCTCTAGACCGCCGTTGTCAGACAATATCATGGCTACGGCACCGGCTCCCGACGTTATCTCGGCGTGAGTCCTAGGAGGGTAGAAGCTCTCGTCGCAACACACCACCAATGCCTTAGAATCGCTTGCATTCACCCTGTGGCACGCATACATTACCGCATAGGCTCCGGCGGCGCACGCGAACTTCATCTCTACCGTGCCTACATTGTTTCCTAAGCCTAACTTCTTTATTATCTTCACTCCCATAGGCTTTGACAGGTCCTTCGCGGACTCGGTCGCAACTATTATTAGGTCTACGTCTGACAGGTCCAGCCTAGAGGCCGCCCTTACAGCCATTGATATCAAGTCGTCCTTGTAGCAGATTCTTATCCTCTCGACACCTACACCCTCCTTGGCGTACAGCTCGCCGAACCCTCTAAAATGAGACAGCTCTATCGCGTCGACGAAGTGCGCGGGCACCGCTATCGATATGGACTCTATCCCAGACATTTGCCCACCAAAAATAAACAGTTTTACAAGGTAAATAAACGAATCAGTCCGTTGCGGTCAACGTCACGCCTTTAATATCGTACGCCGACCAGTTCCTCCTATACACGGTCTTGCCGAGACCCATTAATATAGCAATTATGGTATTTATGACCTTTTCTGCTAAGTCGGACTCGTCCTCGGAGTACTCAACCCTTACCTTCATCATCCCACCAGCCCTCCTATCTTTAGGAGGTTTAGGTCTTATCACCCCACTGACCCCTCTAACATGTCTTAGTATTATCATATAGTCGTCGACGCTGTCGAACGTCAACTTGGTCACGTTTATGGTCTTGAACGAC
The DNA here is from genome assembly GCA_003650675.1 of Thermoprotei archaeon. Lineage (GTDB taxonomy): Archaea > Thermoproteota > Thermoprotei > Thermofilales > B20-G17 > B67-G16. Next base: position 9,156 of record QMRH01000031.1, read on the forward strand.
TTCTTGCCACACCTAGGGCACCTGACGCCCTTATTGTTGACAACTACGTACCTTGACCCGCACGACGAGCACTTTATCTCCTTTACCTCTATGAAGTAGACCACGACAACCACCAAAAAATGGCTTGGAGGTTGGTCAAATATCGCTTTCGTGGACTCCGAGCAACATGCCTTCCCTAAGGACCTCCTCAGCGAAGTCGAGCACAGAGTCGTAGAACTCCTCGTCGCTGACCGGTATGTCGTAGAACAACATCTCCACGCCGCCCTCTTCGTTTTCGCCCTTTCTAGAGAAGTATATGGACATGGCTGCGTCCGATGTCATGACCGATACCTCGAAGTTTTCCTCGTCCCTGTATATTATAGCTACCAACAACATGAAGGTGTTGAACCAGACCAGGTACCTCAAGAACATTGATCCCACCAAAGTAAAGAAGGGTTTTTATTGTTCTTCTTCGTCCTCGCCCAACGGTCTGTTCGGGTCTATGCCGTATCGCTCGGCGAGATCCCTCAAGTACTCCTCGTCCAGCTTGTAGACCGCCACTCCCCTTCGTATCACCTTAAGCGGCCTGTTTCTGAATCCAAGCGTGTGGGTCATTATCCTGCCAATGTTTTGAGCTTTCATCCACCTCTCGTCGCCGTAGAGATCCTTCAGCTTCTCGGATATGGTCGCCGCGCTGACGTACTTGTCATACACCTGTTCCTTTGCCATGTGAAGCAAGCACCTGAGCAGCTTGACCTCGTTCATCTCCGTTAGGAGCTCCCTGTTCTTCTCCTCCGTCTTTCCTCTGGCGTAGTCTAGAACCTCATCGTATACTCCGAACACCTTTGCAATTGATAGCATTGGCTTCCACAGTTCTAGATCCCTAGAGCTCAACCCGACTTCCTCGCCTGATATCGATTCGTACGCCTCCCTCACTTCCTTCCACTTAGTTAGGCTGAAGTGGTATAGGTGATCCCTTAAGTCCTGCCACTTGGGATCATCAGGTCTAGGCCAGTTGTTTACGATTTTCGGATCTCTGCCCCTGAGCATCTGTATGACTATACATCTGTCGTATATCATCTCCTGCACGCCTCTAGGGGCCACTATTGCCTTGGGCGAAAAGGTTAGGTAGGCCCTTGCCACGATCTTCTCACTTTTGGTTCTCTCGCTCCTCAACGCCTTGTTACCCTTCTTGTATCCTACTAAGAGTAACCTCTGTATTGCCGAGTTCTTGTCAGGGTCTGTGAAGTCGCTCTCGTCTATCAGTATCGTTGGGGCCAAAGCATCTATTGTTCTGAACATCGCCGACTCAGTTATCGACTCAGCCTTTATCGGGTTGTATGCCGTCTGCTCCAATAACTCAAGTATTTTTGACTTACCAGACCTCATTGGACCTATGATCAGTAGGTACGGGTAGCTGTACCATATAGGCTGCATGTAGGTGCCTATAGTCCATAATGACAACAGCATATAGTCCATCTTTCTCCTTAGCTCAAGGTAACCCTTATATGTATTCATAAGCATGTCTAGCACTGAGTCTGGCGGTGGGTTTGGGTCTATTCCATTTAGATATGATACTATTCCCTTGACGCTCCACCTGTTCTCGAATATCCACGCCTCTGGATTTGGCACGACCCTCGGCCTTGCCTTGAGCTTCTCAAGGTCCTCGCTCTCGAACGTGTACAGCTCCCTGTCTGACGTTATGAGGCAGAACGTGAAGAACTCGTTCCCTTGATCATCTACTACATTCATGAACATGCCGTGGTACATCATCTCGCTGCCGTCGTCTTTATTCAGTATGCCGCAGACCGGATCGAACTTGACCGGCGGCGGCGTGCTCGAAGGTCTAAAGGGCAAGCTTCCACCCCACAACGTTTATAAGCGTCATCGATAACATCATGTCAGAGCCCCCGGACACCCTAACTCTTTCCTCTCGCTCGCTTTAAACCTCCCCTCTTACATGCTACATAATGCCTTCTAGCATCTTCGACAGACACAAACACCGCTCCACAATCCTTGCATATGAAAACTGTTCCTAGGTAGTCCATGTAATCTATGTTGAAAGCGTATTGGACTACTTCCTTCGGCGGCAAGTCAGTCATATAGTTCACCGTACTTGTCGGCAAGTATGTCGAAAAGCCTTATGTAGTCATTGATGTCCTCCGGGTCTATCTTTATCGACGAGAAAAGCTCCTTTAGCTCCCTGTCTTCAACGTCGTAGCCATAGACGTAGTACCTGACCGCCTCTTTAAGCAGGTATCCAAAATGGTATATCACCCTATGAGTTAGGTGGGTTGGAAGGCACCTGTTCTTCAAGTGCTTGTCTATAACTTCTCTAAGCTTACACATGATCCCACCAAAAATAATAAGTGTTAGATGGATGTTTTTACGCTTCGCACTCATAGTTATGTTCGATACATAATCTTAGCCGATCGCATAGCACCGATCGAACCACCAGCCAAACCGCTCGCCTAAAACATTGGGTCGTACTCCTCGCACTTGCTCGCCAACACCTTGCTCTCTATCCAGTACTTCTTCATGAACAGGTATCTAAGCTCGTTGACGCTCTTGGCCAAAGGCCTGATCTTCATATAGCTCTCCCTGACCATGAGTTTGTACTTCTGACACTCGCGCTTCTTCTTACAATATGCACAGGACGCTACCACGTGTACCACCCACATAAACCATGCTTTGGAGTGCATATAAGGCTATATGCGGCTCGACGCATTTGTAAACCCGAGACATGCCATAACCCGCTCGCACATATTTTATCGGTGCAAGGCAACGACCGCTCTCATATTTTCCCTTTGTTCACATAATAAATACCAACACAAGATACTTATCGTTCACAGATTTACACCCGAAACACCTCATGAACCGTTCTCACCTATTCTCTATATACAAAGTCGTTGATCGCAGGTGATGCACCGCTACATGATTGAAACCGCTCTCAAAACTTTTCTCGAATCATATAAGTATCCGATCACTATCGAGATGTCGGTGCAAATGTTTACCCGTTCGCATATTTCGCACCGATTCAACATATGACCGCTATACACATTATATTATCCCGAAACAAACCTATCGCCGTTCACAAGTCTCTATTTAACACAAATATATAATCGTTCCAATTTAGTACTCGTTCGCATGAAGTAAGCCGATCCAAACCTACGATCGCTCGCAGTATATGAACCGAAGCGAATCAAATGCGGAGCCGCTCACAATACCTATATCGAGCCATAACTAGAACCGTTCACATGACTAATATCGGTTCAAGTTAGTATTCGTTCACGGTAGAGGTACCGAACCAAGTCAAATGTCGTTCATGTGAAGTGATGTGGTGCACCATCGAGGACGTTCGCACACTTTCTAACCGTCACATCTTCTAAATCGCTCGCAAACTTGAAGCCGCATCAGTTCGCAACCCGCTCACATCTCTCTTTACGCGAATCCAAAGCTTAACCGTTCGCAGGCACATAGTCGCATCATATCGAAGTTCGCTCGCACGTGCATATTCGAACCATCTTTATAACCGCTCACATGCTTATATTCGCTTCCATTTCTAAGCCCGTTCGCGAGGCAAAGATATAACCACGATCGCAGGTACGGACCGATGCGTCGATTAAACCACTTTCATTCTATACACCGATGCAACCCCTAAACAGCTCTCATAAAAATGCCCGAACCAGTGGTCGAGCCGATCTCACATTACAAGTCGGATCATATATATCGCCGATCTCATCGCTGGAACCGGTTCATCCATCGAAGCGATCTCATCCCACAACTCGAACCAAAATATAAACCGATCTCAACAATTACAACGAAACAAAGGAAGTGCCGATCCCAAGGTAGTGGATGGGTATCGGGTATGAATCGATGCGGCTAATGAGCCTGAAGGAGGGGGTCCCTAACCAAAATGTAAACGAATCAAAATATAAACCTATCTCAGGCCCACCAAAAAAGGTAAAGAATGGGGGGTTAAGCCTTTTTCTCGCTCAGCTCTCTTATCAATCCTATGTACTTCTCGACGTCGTAGTGCATGTTTGAAAGCAACTTCTCGTAGAACTGGGTCTTGGTTATCAGCTCCGGCTTCTCGTCTATCAATGGCGGTATGTATTCGTTGTGTAGCCCGTACTCAATCATGTACGGCTTTGGCACCGGCAGACCCCTTATCCTCCTGTCGACCTCATAGAGGTGCGCCAAAAACAGCTTTGCCAGCCTCACCCAAGCCGTTCTCTTGTTGTTAGCCTTGTCCTCAATCAACCACCTACTGAACACCCTGCCGTAGACCCCGCCTGCCATCACTAAGCTCATCGTTATGACGTACATCCTAGCCCTGCGGGTGGGATCGAATCCGAGAGTGCCCAAGTTGTACATCTTCGAGACTACCTTGGTCGGCAACTTTGGTTTCATCGGCTTCCCGCATTTAGGACATGTTATGCCGTGCCTGTACGGCTTCTGAACCGCCTTACAGTCCTCGCAGACCGCTATCGGGTACAGACCAAAATACGCCCAAAGCTTCGTCGGGTACTCGAAGTCCTTCGTCCTTATGACTGATAACAAGTACGCGGCGTGGGTCGGTCCTATACCTTTGACGTATTGTAGCCAGAACTGCCATATCGGGTCGTCCTTGACGTACTCGAACATCGCCGCGACCAGCTTCTTCTCCTGCTCCTTCAGCTCGGCGACTATGTCTTTGATTATTTTAGGCGGTCTGTACTCTCTAACCTCGGCCTTTGCCATGCATATCGGGCACAGCTCTAGAGACGCCAACCTCTTCCTCTTCTTGCTGAACGGTGACTTGACCCCTATCTTCTCTACCGTAACCATGTGTCCGTTGGCACATACAAGCACCTTCCTATCGTAAGCCCTGTTTTCAAGCTCCTTCCTCTGGTTCTGTATGTCTATATACGTCCTGAAGATTTGATCAAGCTCGTACGGGTTCATGCTCCCACCAAAAAACGCGGTTCATTTGACGTCGCCTACAGTTATGTCAGCCCTTGCGTCTACCTTCTCCTTTACTGCCGACGTTATTGCCTTCGATATCTCATCAATGCTTTCTGGCTGGTCTGCGAGTATTATGACTTCGACTACATCACATAACTCACCGCTCTCTATCCTTATCGACCTGAAGAACCTTGACGACATCTTGGTCAACATTCTCAACAGCAACCTTACCTTGTCCTTCAATTCACAAGTTCTAGGATTTTTTGGTTCACCTATGAACCTGTCGAACAGCCTAGACACCCTGTCATCGCCGACCATGTTGAACAAGAGGTCTATGACCGACTCGACAGACTCCCTGATCATCTGTGCACCCCTGTCCTCAAGCTCCTTTACATAACATGTCATCTCTTCGACCATACGGTCTTCAATTAATTTATGCATGAGTCCCCACCACCCTCCACCCAGCGGACACCCTTACGAAACCGGTCTTCATAAATGATGTGGTGTGTCTGGGTGGGTGTAGAGTTTTTCGTAGAAAAGAACAAGGTTTTACTAGGAACTCTACAGTAAAAAAACATATTGTTGCTTGGCAAGCAATCATATATATTTGATCTCCCTTAGTTTATCTATCAATGAATCGACTATTCTATCTATCATTTCCCTGTCTATTTTTAGATAGGGCTCTTGCTCATCGTGTAATTCTTCCACCCTAGTTAGTCTGGTGAAACAGTTAGGACACCTCTTTGGTCTCTCAACCCTAGCGATCCAAACATACCCACAATATGGACACCTAAGCTTCTTTTTCTTACTGGAGTCTGCAACAGCAAGTAATTTCAGACATCTGGGGCACCTAGCTGGTGAGTCCTTCTTTGGTCTCCACCTGTATCCACAATGTGGGCATGTCATCTCAGGTCTGCTAGCCACGACCAACGACTTGCCACAGGCAGGGCACTTGACCGGGTTCGGTCTTCTCGGTCTCCACTCATGACCGCAATGAGGACATTTGACCGATTTTCTACCTTCCCCCTGTATGTTCTTTCCACATGCAGGGCATTTCTTGGGGTCGTTTATCCTAGGAATCCACCTATGTCCGCAGTGAGGACATTCTACGAACGGTCTATCGGTCCACAACTTTACCTTCCTGCCACAGTTAGGACATAGTTGCCTGTCTCCCTTTGCCGGCACCGCCGCGAACTCATGCCCACATATCGGGCATTTAGCTGGGACTGGGGTTAGTATCCTTCTAGGCATACCACAGTTGGGACATCTTAACAAGTTGCTTGGTATTTCTCTTCCACACCTAATACAGGTCGAGGGTTTCATGTTCAAGTCAGATATCCTGATTGACACAATCCCACCAACCAGCAGGCTGTTATATTTGTATCCAGTTCCTAGTAAAAACTTGTTTCTCTCTGTGGAAATTGCTCCACCCACCCAGACACACCACATCAATTAAAGGTCTGTTAAAGAAAAAAGGTTATGTGTGGTGGGACTGGGTGTGGCTTTGTTGCTCCTCGGGCTCGTACGACTCACACTCGCCGTCGCAGTAGTCCGGCACACCTAGCTCGCATTCCACGTACATCGTCTCCATCCATTGATCGTAGTCCCAATACAGGCAGTGCTTGCAGGTGATGCATTTATGTGATGCAATCAACCTCTTTGTGTTATATGTGTCGTCATTCATAGTTCCTCTGCCTTGCGTAGCAGTACTTCCTTGCCCCGCAGTATTAACATTACTTGGTCTCCCTTCGAAAGCTCTAGTGCCTCGACGACGGCCTTCGGGAACGCTATGCCTATCTGTTGCTTACCAGTCAGCTTGCTCCTGCCTGACACGTTCCTGACCTTGACTATGAAGTAGCTCTTTTCTTCTGACATCATCCCACCAAAAAATCTATATCGTTTTTGCGGAGTTATTTATCGGTGGCAGGGTTGTACGTCGTCGACACAAATGTGTTGGTCGACCTGTACAAGTGTAAACACGACTATGGCTTCAATAGGTCGCATTATATGTTATGCCAAGGTCTGGATTTGATGCTCAGTAGGGAGAACCTGATAGTTCCTCTGAGCACGGCAATCGAATTAGTGGAGTTGTATGAGAAGACAACGAATCCTCAGTTGAAGGAATTGTATAGAAGGACTATAGAATACATCAACACCTTGTTCATACAAGGCAAGCTATTGGGACACAACCCGAAGGTGTATATGGATGCATCACGACGCGCGAGGGAAAAACACAGCGACAGGTACGTGTTCAGCAGGTGTATGGAGGAGCTAGGCAGACCTTACGCGGTGTATTGCCCTAGTAGAACAGACCCGATAGATATCAAGGACATAGCAGTCCTAACAGAAGGTGCAAAGATGACCGTGGTCACAAGCGATATGGCCGTAAGGTTCGAGCATCCGTCTGTTAGTGAAGTGACGAGGACGAGCTACAACGTCATTACACCTGAGGAGTATTTGCTAAAACATGGAGGAAGGAGGTTCCAAGAGATCCCACCAACATGTCCTAGGGTACGCAGGTTGTTTGATATAATAGAAAAAATGTTAGGTAGGGTTTAACCCTTAAGCTTCTTTGTTGCGTTTTCGACCGCTGACAGTAGTAGCCTCATGAGCTCGTACTTCCTGTCTATAGATGCGTTTGGATTTCTCCATATCCTCTGCACGAACTCTACGTACGCATCCCATACCGTTACCAACTCCTTGATAGTGTAGCCCTTGCTCAACAGCTTGACGGATCTCGGCAGGTATATCTCTGGAAACCTGTCTGCAAAGTACCTAGCTACTTCGTCGTTTATGTACAGCTCGCTCCACACCTTGAACACGTTCAGGGCTTCCTCACCTCTATCTATGACGTTCTTAACGGTCTCTATCAGTTCCTTCTCGTCCGCGTCCAGAACTCCCTTCCTATGTGGCTTCCACAGCACCGCAACTGCCTTCTCGGGGCTCAATATCCTGCTCATCGCCTTTGCTCCCATTAAGGCGTAGTACCTGTTCGACCCTATCCATATCTCAGCAAGCACGCTTGCACCGAAGGCCATGCTCCCGTCTATGCTGTTGTACATGAAGAAGCCCCTGCACACCCTGTACTTACCGATGTCTCTGACGTCCTTTAGCTTGTATAGCGCGTACATCTTGGTGTCCGTGTATATGCAGTCGACCTTCTCGGCGCCTATGCGTTCTGAGATCCTATCCGCTATCTGTTCAGACGCCTCGAGCGGCAACAGGACGTAGTCCCTTGTAACGATCGCAACTAGGTTTCCCCTCCTTATTATCGCCTTGTACTTGGTCTGCGAGCCCCTGTAGCTCAAATAATGCTCTTCATAGCCGTATCTCTTCCACTTCTCGTCAACTCTCCAAACTCTCCAATCATACGAGGCCGTCAAGGACATGCTCCCACCAAAAAACTATCGCGATGCTTCGTAGATGGCTAGAAGTGCGTTTGCGTATCTGACAGCATCACCATACTCGCCACGATCTACCATGACCTTCATTTCGAAGATGAGCCTCGGATCGACTTCGTAATTCGCAAGCCACTTCGCAAGCTTCGATAGCTCGACCAACTGACTTACCTTTGACTTAACCTCAGCGACCTTCCTCCAGTCGTGTTGTTCTATCATCATTTCGTAGAGCTTGGCTTGGATCTTCGACATAAGTGTGCACAGCTCCTTGTATAGCTCATGTCTGCCCATGTTGTACATAATTTCCTTCTTAGACGTCAATATGATTCGTTGTGTCATCACCTCTAGGTCTCCATCAATTAGCGCCTCCTTGATCTCCGTCCTTCGATCATCAATCTCTTGATATATTATAACGACTATCGACGCCACTAGTGGCACGGCCAAAATAATCGCACCATAAATATTATCAATGATTACGAAGTGTGCAATAATTAATGACGTTAATGACCACAAAACTAACAGCAACATCTTCAACAACTTGACAGTCATAGTCCCACCAATGTAAAAAAGTTATTGTCTTTGTGCCTCGGACAGTGCGGCGACCGCGGATAGTTGCTCGCATAGCTTGTTCGTTAGATCGATAAACTTGGACGATGATAACCTGTCACCGACCGACTTCAATGCCCTCATTACGTTTATCAATTTTATCGGGTCCTCAGAGTATTTATTGAAGTATACGAGCTCACACTCGTTTCCCTTGCTACCTCCTATGACTGACACTTCGACTATGCCATCCGCGGTAATTATTATCTTTGATATGTACTTGTCTGTTTCTATCAAGTTGCCGTCGCCATCAATATGTAGTAACCTAATTCTAACAGGTGGATCTAGCCTCTCTACTATCTGTTTTTTAATGCCGTTTTTGTCCAGTATCTTCAACATCTCGTCGTTCAAATAGCCTGCTACCTTGCGGCTTAGTTCTCGTATCTTGTTCTTTAGGGCGATGAACGTGGTAAGGTTATCGAGACCTTCCAAACCATCTGTTATCTCTTTTGCTACGTCGATCTCCATAATCCCACCAACGAAAAAGGCTACATTTGACCGATCACGTTACCTGCAAGTATCATCTTAATTACTTTAGTTATATTGCCTCTGAACATTTCTTCAATCGCCAAATCGACGATCTCATCGGGAACTTTGTTCTCCGCGAGTATCTTGACCGCTTTATATACATCGTCTGGTAAGGAGTCTATCTCTACAATTCCGCCGGTTGGTATAGTTGGTATCATGATGTTTAGCGATCTCAATATCTCTATGATTAGTCTCATCCTACTTACATCGACCAAACATACTCGATAGTCAACTATACCATCTTCGCCTTCTATTAATACTACAGACATACCCATTATTATTAGTGATTTGCGGCTCTTTGGATACAGATCGACAGAGTAACCACAGTTGTTATATGTTATTCTACAATAATACTCGGGGAACGACATCATCCCACCAAAAAATCATCGATCTGCTAGCGGGCTGCTCGGGACGTACCCCGGACAGTCGTAGTTCGTTCCAGGTCTCGCCTCCTTGTCGAACAAAGTGCACCAGAACCTAGATGCATCCCAATGTCTACACCATCCACAGCCCCTACGTGTTCTAGGACGAGTAGCAACCCCATGTACTTCTTCAGCTCCTCTAGATCCTTTTCCTTCGCGAGCTCCTCTGCTTTCTTTATTGCTTCCTTGTCCGAGAACCCTTTTTCGTTTAGCTTTGAAGCCACCTCTCCTACCCAGTACAGATCCCTCAACCTTCTTACGGCTAGGTCTGGCTCCTTTTCTATAATGTCTGCGATGTGGTTCATCCACTTCAATACCTCGTTTATAAGCCTTCCCCAAGGTCCTCCAGACCCCCACGATATCTCGAGCAACAGTATTAACCATTCAACGTCTCTTCTCCTTGGACTTGACGTACCACTCGACATTACTCCACTCCACCTCGTCTATCGGCTCGACCCAGTCGTCCGAGAACACGTTTCCGACCTTCGCCTTGAAATACCAGTCTACACACATGTGCGACACCTTGTAGTACAATATGCAGCCCAGCTTTATACACCTGACCTTTGCTCTTCTAGGCGTTGCTATGAACAGTCCATCTCCGTTCTTCATGACTTTTGGTTCATCGACTTCGGTCCTAATTATTCCCTTGAACTTCACGCTCCCACCAAAAAATCATGCGCACATCCCTATCACCTTCAAGGTCATCAAGTACTTATTCAACTGCTCCATTAATTTCAGCACCTTGTATGGACTTGAGATTTCGCCAACATCTTCAACGGCTCTTTCAATTGCCAGCTTCTTCGACTTACTAAAGAACTGACCCCTACACGGTACGTCGTCGATCTTACCGACGGCTAACAAATAACACGCAGAGTAAATCGGGTCAATGTCAAACAACATGTATTCGAGTAGCGCCCTGTATATCGGTTTAGGTATGTTGTACGCGTCAACCTCAACAGTGAACTCGTCGAATATTATATGGCAATATATGAATGGAGACTCGATCGACTCGTAGACCTTATATCCCTTATCGCATAGGTCGCATTGTCCTCTGTCTGCCATGCATGGAAGTACGTCGACTATCCTCCTCATGTACCACTTCCAAGCCCTCTTCTTACCAAACCTGTCCGCTATGTCGTCGACCGCCATCTGCTTGTAGTATGATGACGTGATGACTCTTAAGGCAAGTCGTCTTCCCTCGTATAGCTTGTACACATATGTACCCTCGGTCTTTAACTTCGACATGAATGGTAGCTCGTGCCACTTGACCAGGAAGTACTTCATGCTCCCACCAAAAAAGGTCACTGCGTTTGTCCAGACATCTGCTCTATCATCATCTTCGTGGCGAGCTTCTTGGCTTCGTCGAACTCGACGAACTTCAATAGCAACTTCATCAACTCATCGCCCTCGATTGTCGAGAATAGGTTGAAGTGCCTCTCCCTCCTTCCATACGTGCCCTTCAGTATCCCGTACAGCACCATACATGCGGACCACTTGGTGTACTTAACTCCGTACATGTATATCTTGTCGACCACTACAACCGATGCCCTTCCATATATCAGGGAGTCTATTACTGATTCTGCGCAACCGGTTATATCATACAGCTTTTCCCATGATGGCTTTTCATCAACCTCACTGAATATCAGGACTAGGTACCTTATCGTGTCTATTATAGCGTAATTGCCTGAGCCTAGCTTGATGGCACCGCTAGATATAGCCATTGCGACCTTTCTAACTACATCAGACCTGCTGACCTTGTAACTTCGTCTGGTGCCGGTCTTTGACAGCTTCCTGAGCACCTTCAACGGTCTCTCTATTGATAGAAGGTAGTTCCTCACGAACTCCTTACAGAATGTCTTGAACGAGAACATCAATGCGTTGAGTGCTTTAGCTATTTCATCAATCTTAGACTTACTTATCTCGCCTCTTATTATAGAGTTTATGATCTTTTTTGACTCCTTGATCTCATGGAATTCGCAGTCTATCAATATGGGCAACCTGTAAACTTTGTCGTCGACTCGCACGGCGACCGGCACGAAGAATGCTGAAGTGCCTTTCTTGTTGAACTTTCTTACAACATTCATAGACACCTCGTACTTGCCGTTGTCGATTATTATCCTGCCGTCCTCGAAGTGAACATCCATGTTCCCACCAAAAAGAGGTTAGGTGAGCATCTGCTTCTGTCCTCTATATTTATGCTTGTCAGGTTTGTAGAACATACATCTATCGTTTGGCTGTAGACCTAGCCTGCATGACCCACCTCTCATATACTTACATGTCTTACATGATTTCAATCGTAGTATATCAAGTTGTTTGTCGACGCTATCTCCGTCAACTTCTTTATCAAACTCATCAAGCACGGCTTGTGCTCCTCCACGACCTTAATGTATTCAGATAGACCTTCTATAACCTTCCGACTTAGTGGTACTGGGGTCAGGGTCTTTATATTGATGTCGTCTTGATACACCTCAAGTATTATCTTCGGCATCTTTGTTCTGTGAGCCGTCCCGTTGCTTATATTTATCTCGACCACCAACATGTTCCCACCAAAAAATAGTGGAGGTTATGCAAGCCTTTCGGCAGCTATAACCATCACTATTCCACAGATCATTAATGTGCAGCCTCCAGCGGTAATGGCTACCCCTATTGGGAATAGGTCGCCGGCTATTGCGGATGCTACCAACATACCTATGCCCACCGACACCCCGCATGCTCCTATAAGTGCAGCTATCGCCCCTACAAATAGCAGTACCAACACGATTGTAGGTCTGCTCATCGGCTACCACCTTATGCTCACCTGAACCCATCCCGGCGGCAGTTCAGGCATGATACCTGTCGAGGCGAACACGGCGACCCTAGATTTAGATTTGACCTTCTGGAAAAGCTGGGCGCTCTCGCTTACATCTGCAATGTATCCATCGCTTAGTATGACAACCGGGTCGCCGTATTTCATGTTCTTCAGCACTAGGTCTAACGTAGGTCCTATCATGGTTCCGCCTCCACCCATCACCTTGATGTTCTTGAAGTCGCTGATCGACCTTACCTCCTGTATACCGTACGGCTGAGCGTCCCAGAAGACGACCTTTAGGCTAGCCCTCATACTCCTGCACATCTCAAGCATCTCACCTACGAACTTTGCAAGCTCCTCATCACCTATCGATCCACTTGTATCAACTAACACCCAGACGTTGGACACGCCGAACTTCTTTATGCCGGGCAACTCGGGGTGCTTCCTCGACAGCCTGAACGGGGTCTCGACTATCTTCTTGCACCCAGACGATACTATGTCCCTCAATACGCTCCTCCAGTTTACCTCTCCCCTAGATATCTTGACGAGCCTCTCAAGACCCGCTGGCACGTTGCCTGCGACCTTTGCCGAGTTCAGCGCCCTGCTTATTTTCTCCTCCCAACTAGCACCCTTGAACTGATCCTCCTGTAGCACCAACGCATTGCCCGACCCAGATCTTTTCTCCTCAATCTTCGTTGATCCTTCACCGCATCCCATCTCATCGTCCATCTTCCTGCCGGCTTCCATGTCACCCTTCATCCAGTACCCGGCGGGTAACTCAACTACCTTTACGTTCCTCTTCAACAGGACGTAAAGGTTCTCGGCAGCAAGCTTGTTTATGTCGCTCTCGTGCACTCCCAACATCTTTGCGACCCTGTACATAGTTACGGCTTCGTAAGGTATGTTCATGCCATGCATTGACAGTATCTCGTTGACTACTGCGTCAGATGCTAAATTGTACAACTCGCATGCAGCTTGCTTCGGTATGTCCCTCTCCCTGTCGACAACGGTCTTCATCCTGAAGACGTGCCTTAGGGCTACGTGAAGTGCCTCATGTGCGAGTATTACCATCTTCTCCTTCGACTCGAAGAAGCCCCTGTCTAGGTATATCGTGTCCTCGCCAGCGGCGGCGGGGAAGCCGAGCCTATCTACCAACACGACCTTGCAACCCATTATCAGCGTCGCTATGAAAGGTGATTTGATATATAATGCTGTCCTGACCTTGTCGAGCTCATGTTTGTACCTTCTAAGGTCCTCCTGTGGGGGCATGTCTCCCACCAAAAAATGTGTAGAAGAGCGTTTATAGGTTTAGTATGATGCCTATCTCTGACATCAATGACAGGAGCTTCTTGTTGGTCATGAACACCTTTGTGAGCTCGCTCCTTATCTCGTGATCCTTCGTCCTCTTGAAAACAGCCAACATCAATAGAACCACTACGTCGGCCTGCACGGATGCCATGACCTCTAACAGCTTCTCTACGTCCCTAGGCCTGACCTTCTTGTCCAATATTAGGTTCGCAACCGCAACGGTCATCAAGTACTTCGCGTCCAAGTCCAAGTCCTCGAACAACGACGGCACCTTAACGAGCTTAATCGGGTCTGGTAGCTTTATCCTTAGAAACGTCGCAAACCTAGTTCCGACTTCCTTCCCTAAGTATCCAACTGACTTGGGTAACACTAGGTCGTCTGGAGTGTCCTGTAGCTCTAGAGCGAGCCATGTCCACGAGCGGGGGTTGGGGAACGGCTCCAACGTCTCGCCCTTGCCGGGCAACACTAAGAAGTCTCCCTTGAAGCTCGGATGTGATAGGTAGGCCATTACCCTAGCGTCCCACTCCTGACCGTATTTGTTAGACATCCACTCTATCCATTCATTAACGTCTGGCGCAAGCACATCTATTACGTGGAACCTTGAAAGCAGTGGTGCTGGGAGTTCATGAGCTATCAATGAATGGTCAGGGCGATTGCCAGCGGCCACGACTCTGACATCCCTGTGGAGCTTGCAGAACCCGACCTTCCTGTCCAAGGCAATCTTGTAGGCGACCGCTTGTATATCCGGACGATCAACATTGGTCAGCTCGTCAAGGAATAGTAACCCTGCACACCTAGACAATACTCTAGACCAACCCAACGGTTTGTACATAACTATGCTATCTAAATCTCGTGGCACTCCAATTAAATCACTAGGTTCACATTCTGTCAACCTCATATCAACGAATACGTAGTATTTGTCGGGCTCCCTCATTATGTCGCTGAACATCGAGTCGTCGTAGTCCACGAACTCCTTGCCCATCCTCTTCGCCTCTTCCTCTGCGAACTCCCTCACGCTTACACTTTTGCCAACCCCTGGAGGTCCTAGAATTAGAACCGACCTGTCCTTCCTAATCGTCCTCAGATATTCTTTCAGCTTCGATATCTTAACCATGTACTCCATGCTCCCACCATAAAAAATAATACATAATGATTAGCGCTATCATGATGTCTATCACTCCTGCAAGCGCCCTGCTGATAACGTTTGCTTTAGTAGCCTTCTCTACCATTTCTCGACCAGCCGATAACTGCCCGGCCCTGTAAATGTTGGCGACTGACGATCCAATCAACAGAAACATGAGTATTACCGCTAGCCAGTCCGGCATGAACATGCTCCCACCAAGGTAAAGAAGCTAGTACGTCGTAACCTCCACTATTTCAATGCCATCTACTACGTACTTGGTGATTATCCCTTCGTCGTCCTCGACCTCGTCTACCTTGTACCTCTCGTCTATCAATGAGAAGAGTGCACGTATCATGTTCTCGACTTCATTGCTTAAGCTCTCTGGCTCGTCTATCGAGTAGTTACCGATGTCAGGTATTTCGACTATCCTTATCTTGTTTATGCCAAGCTCCTTCAACTTCGATGCCAGTACCTTGACAGCCCCGTTCACCGCGTCCCTTAATTTCTCCTCGGTTACAAAGCACGACACCCTGCTCTCGCAGTGCTCGCATTGTGACCACGGTCTCTTTGTTTTCCTTGCGTGCTCGCACAGCGCCAACTCGATTTCCCTGTACAGCCTCTCCATCTCCTTGACGCACTCATCATAGCTTACCCCGTATTTCTCCGCCTCGGTGCACGTTTCACACGGGTCGTCGAGGTCGCTCTCGATGTCGTAGAAGAGAGTTTCTGCCAACCACACCGGTACGTCCAACGTAAGTTTTATCCTACTATTCATGCTCCCACCAAAGAAAGGGGGGTCACTCGTTGGACTGCTTGATACGTCCCCAGATTGCCTCGACGGACTTTACAACGTCGAGCGCCATCTTGAAGAACTCAGCGGCGTCCTCGGGACCCTCGCTCTCGTAATACCTCGCGAGCTCCTCGACCACCTTCATCGTTATGTCCTCGAACTCCTCCTCGACCTCGGCGTACTCTGGGTCGTAGTCGCCGACAACTATTA
>QMRH01000032.1 GCA_003650675.1 Thermoprotei archaeon
ATGTAGAGCAGGGTACGTAAACCACTGTTATCTGTTAAACGACCCTGCCGACTTGGAGTTTGGGGAGCTTGGCTTCACGCACGATGGAGCCATGGCAGAATATGTTGTTGTCAAGGAGAAGTACACTTGGAAGATCGATAGCCTGGTGGAAAGATACGGCAATGAGGAGAAAGCCTTTGAAGCCGGTAGCCTAGTGGAGCCCACCAGCGTCGCCTACCATGCGATATTCAACAGGGCTGGCGGCTTTAAGCCGGGATCCTATATAGTGGTTTGGGGTGCTGGTCCCATCGGACTCGCTGCCATCTCATTAGCTAAGGCTGCTGGAGCCGGGAAAATCATTTCATTTGAAATAAGCCCTGTTAGGATCGAGTTAGCCAAGAAGGTTGGCGCCGACTACGTATTTAATCCAAGGGAGCTCTCGAAGAGCGGGATTGAACCTTGGGAGAAGATAATGGACGTTACCGGCGGCGAAGGCGCCGACATGCATGTGGAGGCTGCTGGCGCCCCCCAACATACACTACCGCAGATGCTGAAGAGCCTGGCGGTCGGTGCTAAGATCGCCTGGATAGGACGCGCCCCAAAAGAGGTGCCAATATACCTGGAGGTATTGCAGGTTAGAAGAGCCCAGGTTTTCGGTAGCCAGGGACATTCAGGCTGGAGGACATTTGGAAACGTTATAAGGCTCATGGCGGCCGGCAGGATCGATATGACTCGGATAATCACTTCGAAGTTTAAGCTTGACGACGTAGAGAAGGCATTTGAACGTGCCCATAAAAGGATTGATGGAAAAATAACGATCAAGCCTTAGGAGGTGTCAAGTAAATGGAATACGAGTCTAGGTTTGCCCGTCCCGTGTACAACAAGTTTGGTGAAAAAATATACTTCGACCAAATGACCATGGCAGAAATCCTGGAAAGAGTCAAGAAAAACGACATCATTATGGTGCCATGCGGGTCCATTGAAAGCCATGGCTTAGCACAGGCTACTGGCGAAGATACTCTTATAGGTACTTACATAGCTGAAAGAGTTGCATTTGAAACCGGTATAACGGTGGCCCCCCCAATATTTTACGGCAGCCATCCGAGCCACCACTACGGCATGCCAGGTACAATTCCAATAAAGAAGGAGGCCTACATCGATTATGTCGTCAGCGTAGTAAAATGGTTAAGTAACACGGGTTTCAAGAAGATCATATTATTCAACAGTCACGGACAAGAGTACGTTCTCCCGATAGCAAAAGATAAGGCGATCATAGATGAAGGCGTACACGCCCTGATTATGGTCACCTCATGGTGGGCTTGGGTCAGAGACCTCCTTCAAGTGGGACGCGAGCTAAAGCCAGGCGTCAGGTTGGAAACCCCATTTATCCATGCCGACGAGCTCGAGGCAAGCGTCTTATGGTACGTCGCCCCTAAACTCGTGGACGTCGAGAAACTAAAGGAATCAGATGCCGAAAAAATGGTGGGGGTAATCCCCGACAAATGGGTTGACAAGGCTGGTAACGTCTACAGCAGACCCTTCTCCTGGTTTGATGTAAGCCACTACATGGAGATACATCATTATCCGAAGGGAAGCGTAGGATACCCGAGTAAAGCCAGCAAAGAAAAGGGTGAAGTAATAGTAGAGGAAGCCATTAAAAGAATAATCGAGTTCGTCGAGTGGCTTAAAGAAAAATATCCACCAGGCGTTGTACCAAAAGTATGGCCGGAACCCGGAGACTTCAAATACTGAAACTACCCTAATACCCTAATAACCTCTTTTTTCGATCTAACGGATACTACTGTCTATCGAGGCTATTCTGAATTTTCCCGCCTGGGTTCACTAAATTTTTTCTTGCCCTTTTTAGAATGCTTTGAGTATTAGAAGACGCATTATTAATGTCATAGGCGCTAGGAAATGTTAGGGTAAGGACTAACTATTTTGTCACGGAGGATTGGAACAGGTAGTCGAAGAGATAATTTAAGAAATGAGAGCTAAGCTATCTAAGTTATAGTTAGCAGTGATCTGTTTCTTTAAATTACTCTACTAAATTTATGTAAATTCACGGTGATATCTACAGGCTACACTGCAAGCTAGTAAATATGGCAATAATCCCAGCCAAACTAGCGAAAAGTAGCAATCAAGAAAGGAATGAAGATTAAATTTCGCAAAACTGATGTCCTCCAACCTTATTAAAACTCTTTAGGGTAAGATATATAAAGCTTATTATATGGTAATATTTTTAGGTGTTACTAATGGGTAGTATGGTGACGTACTCGGTAAAGCTACCTAGAGAACTGAGGGAGAGAATGAAAGAAATAGGTGTCGACTGGGCTGAATTCATCAGAGAGACGATTAAAGCAAAAATCGAAGAGGAAGAGAGAAGAAAATCCTCTGAAAAACTAGACCTTATCAGAGCGAAAGCAGGAAAGGTGTCAACCGATGAAATCCTATTATGGCTCAGAGAAGACAGACAACGCTAGACAAATCCTAGTTCTAGACGCCAGCGTCGTAGCTAAATGGATTTTACCGGGCGAACCCTGGGAGCATCAAGCGCTGAAACTCAAGGATAAATTAGTGAAAGGGGAAATAGAAGTACACGAACCCATGCTACTGGCTTATGAGCTTGCAAATCTTCTCCTCAAAGCAGTTAAAAGGAAGAGGATACGCTTGGAGGATGCAGCTTCAGCCTTAGAACTACTAGAAAAGCTGGGATTAAAACTACATGAAACCAGTCTAAAAGAAGCGGCCTACCTCCTCAAAAAAGCCAAAACCCTCAACTTAACAGCCTACGACGTGGCGTATATTCAGTTAGCTGAAAAACTTAAAGCTATACTCGTATCCGCCGACCAGGAACTATGCTTAAAAGCCAGCAACACAGTAATAACCAAACATTTAAAATTTTTAAACTAGAAAAATATAAAAAATACAATTATTTTGTTTTGGTCTTCTGCATTAGTGAAAATAAGACTATACTGCGCGTTCCGGGAGTCCCGGAACCCTCCTACGGTACTTTGTCTATAAAAAACCTGTACCTCTTATCTCTGCGGGTTAAACATAGGATGTAGTCGGTCTCGCTCTTCTCTCTGGAGCAGAGGAGGACTCTGTGGTAATCCACTGATGGCATGTGCTCGAAGAACTGTTGAGCCATGACGAGGTGCGCTACCACTATGCTCTCGACAAGCCTTCCCTTGAAGTCCAGTTTTCAAGTAGCTTCCTAGAGGTGGCCAAGGGATTTTCATCGCTAGATATGTAGCTTCTGAGGGCGTGTGAAAGTTCCTACCACAGACACAAAAAGCTATAGTCTTAAATAGAATGATGCAATGGCGACAAACAGGGGATCGACAGATTCACCACACAACGTCAAGGAAATGTGGAGCAAGCTACTCGAACTACCGGAAAAGCTAAAGATGTAGTTCTATGTCCGCTCAAGTAGCTTTAGTTTACGGATTCTTTCTTTAGCTTCTAGGTAGAGTTCTACGGGTATCCTGAAACCGCTTGCTACTAATCTATCTAAAACTTTTAGGGCCTCTTTTACGGTCACAAACCCCTTCGTTGCCGCAACTATCACTACGTAAAGTGTTCCGTGAACTTCTAGCCTTAGGGTGCGGGCAACCAGCCTAGCAATTCTATCATCTAGGAGGACGTGACAGGGTCTATGGTACAGGGCGAGCGCTAGGACTTCAGCTTCGCCCCTGTGGAGCATGGGGACTAGCTTCAGAATCCTATCCACGTTTTTGCTATGCGCTTTCTCCACCCTTATAGAGCCTTTTTCAATAGCCGCCTTAACAAGCTCGGCATCCCTATAGCCTTTTTCGAGCCCTGCTACCACCACCTCCCTGTAAACTGCTTCCGGGATTAGGATTTCCCCATACACACTGGAAAGAAGGTGTAGGGCGCTAGCTTTAGCAAGATATATGAGCGGAGTAGAGTTAGCTACCGCCTTCACCTAGAGCCGCCCTCAAATCCTCCTCCAGCTCCTCTAAACCGTACTGGAGCTCGACGCCCCGCTTCTCCAGCTCCTCTATCATTTCCCAGAGACTCAGCCCCGCTAGCTCAGCGGCCTTCCACAAAGTAACCTTACCCTCCCTGTAGAGGCGAAGAGCCGTCTCCACCCGCTTCTCCTTAACCCCTTTAATCAAAATCTCCCTAACGATCTCTGCCTTATCTCTCCCCTCAAGCTTGGCCAATTCCTCAAGTCCTTTTCTAACTTCCTTCGGAACCCTGACCGAAAGTACCTCCAAATGTTCCACCTCGTATACAATCGTATACCCATGATATAAAGATTCCTCCTCACCCCCCTCAGGTGTAGATGCGACCAGCCTTGATGTCTCCGAGAGCCTTTTCGATTTTTTCAGAGTCTCCTCTGAAAGCTTTTCCTGATTTATCCTCGCTTCGACGGGGCTTTTTTTACCATCTTTTCCTTCCTTCTTATCCTCCACCATCATTTCTTTCTATTAATTCTTACTTGTAGTTTCTTTTAATTACTCAACTAACACCCCGATAGTTGCTTTCGCCCTCGATAGTTTTTCAGTTCTGAGCCCAAGTAAAAATAGTGAAAGTTTATAAGGGACAGGGGTGTTACTTAGTGACAGGGGTGTCTCTCATGCTTTTTGACCCTAGACCCAAAGATAGAAAGAGTGAGCTGTTTGATAGAGAAAAGGAGCTGGAATCCCTCTCTAGGTACGCGTCCTTAGGTTCCCCCATTATCCTGTGCTTGGGTATAAGGAGGATCGGTAAAACCTCGGTGTTAAAAGTTTTTCTTGGTGAAAGCGAGTATCCGAGCATATATATTGATGCTAGGAGACTGGCCGAGGTGGGCTACTCTAAGCAGGGTTTTTACAGGCTACTCTCTGAGGAATTCACAAGAATAGGGGGGAGGTTTACCAGAGTTGTTGAGTATCTAAAGAGCATTAAAGGCGTTAGCGTCGCTGGGCACGGTGTGGAGTTTAATTGGCGCAACAGAGAACCGTCCTTCTCGTTAATTCTTACGAAGATGGACGAGTACTCCAGAGATCATGAAACAACGTTTATCGTTGCCGTTGATGAAGCCCAATACCTGCGGTTCCTGAAAGGCTACAGAAAGATAGATTTCAGGCAGATTATGGCGTACAGCTACGATAATTTGAGGAGAGTAAAATTCATATTAGCAGGCTCCGAGATGGGTTTGCTGTACAGATTCCTCGGCTTCAGCGACCCTTCAAGCCCTCTATATGGGAGAGTTAGAGACGAGGTGGTTATCGAGAGGTTTTCTAGGGAAAAATCAATTGAGTTTCTAGAGCGTGGATTTAGCGAGACCAGTGTGAGTGTTTCAAGAAACCTATTAGAGAAAGTCGTCGATACGCTCGACGGTATTCCGGGGTGGCTAACGTACTTTGGATACAGGTTTCTACAACAAGGTAGGTACAATGTTATTGAACGCATACTAAATGAAGCAGTAAATACTGCTTTAAACGAGATTAGAAAGCTTGACCACTACTCACCCCTATATCTCCACATACTGAGGGCGATAGCACTAGGTTTCGATAGCTGGAGTAGTATAAAGAAAGCTGTAGAGGCATGGATAGGTAGACCAATACAGTCGAGAACACTAAGTAGGCTCTTAAATAATTTGGTAGACATGAGTATCATAGGAAAAGCTAACGATATATATGTATTTCTTGACCCAATATATGAAAAAGCTTCGAAACAACTATGAAAATCAACTCGACTGTGTTCTTGTTAGACGACATAACCTTCAATTATTTAACAAGGAGAAAATCTTAAAACCCAGAAGATTTCTCAAGGTACACTTTATATTTAATTAAAATTCTTTTTAACATGGGAGCGTACTCTTTAGTAGCTGTAATGGTTCTACTGCTCGTCAGCATAGCATTAGCCTAGTAATAGCCTTAAGAGGACTCAGAAAGATACAGTATGATACAGAAAGCTGCAAACTAAAGTTTCACCTCCTTCTCCTTAGGGTTTTATAAATCTTGTCAGCAAGTCTAAGGATTAGTTGACAAATAGTCAAACCATGAATGACTATAACTAAATGCTTTTAGTCCTCTGTTGACTCCCCCGGTGAAATTGAAGAGCTGTTCATGAAAAATGTCAGTTCATGAATGGTTCTTCATGTTTTGTCCGAACTCGGCAAAATCATCATCGTTATTGGAGGGGTTATTCTGCTTTATAAACTCTTGTGTTGTTGAGGGGGAAATTTTGGTGTCTGTTGTAGAATACTTTATATTTGCTCGTTTTATTTCTCGGGTATGGGTAGCAGTGGTAATATATTGGTTGAAATCTTCGTAGTGTTTCTTCTGATAATTTTTTCGCCTGTTTTGTCGAGGTTGTTTAAGATACCGGTGATTGTCGTCGAGATTTTGCTGGGGATCCTGCTTGGCCCAAGTTTTCTAGGCTTGCTTGAGGAGGTTCCATGGCTTTCGGCCATGGCGTTGATCGGTTTCATATACCTGATGTTCGTGGTTGGCTTGGAGATTGAAGTTGGTTTTCTCAAGGCAAAGTTTCTAAACGTCGTGGCTATGGCTTTGGGATCTTTTTTGACGCCACTGGTCTTAGGTTATCTTGTTGCACTCCACTATGAACTTCCGCCGGAATTCATTGGGGTGGCTTTATCGACGACATCGATGGGTATAGTGTTGCCTACGGTGAAGGAGTTTTCCCATAGAACCGAGGTAGCCCAGATACTCTTGGGGGCAGCAGTTCTGGTAGATGTAATGAGCATGTTTGCGCTAGCTTACATCGTTGAAAAAACTTTTCTTTCGCCGGATAAGCTGTTACTCCTATTAATCTCAATAGTAGGCTTCATACTTGTCGTGTTTTTCCTGAAGAACTGGGAGCCTGCTAGATCCAAGGCATCGATGCTGGTAGGCGAATACCATTTAGATGTAAGGCTTAGCATAGCGTTGATCTTTGGGCTCGCAGTGTTGGCGGAAATCATAGGCATACATGCTATTTTGGGCTCCTTTTTTGCAGGGCTCTTGATCTCGGAGCTCCGGGAAAAAGTCGAGAAATTGGTGGAAAAATTGTTGAGCTTCGGATACGGCTTCTTTATACCAATATTCTTCATAACGGTTGGTGTCCGTACAGACCTGGGCCTCATACTTGGAAATATCAGGGGAATCGAGATACTGATAGCCCTGCTTTCAGTTGGTTTCATAGGAAAAATTTTCGGAACATTCATAGTGTCGAAATTTTCAGGCTTCACGAAATACGAGAGCCTCTCAATAGGTTTCGCCATGAGTGCTAGGCTTAGCTTAATAATTGCATCAGCCGAGCTCGGCTTAGCGGCGGGCCTAATAACCCATGAAATCTACTCTATGCTGGTCTTACTAGCTATAATTAGCGTTCTATTATCACCTTCGCTGGCCAAACTGATTATGGGCAAAGAGGTAGTAAAAGTCCCCGAAGAAACCCCAATACCCTAATCCATAAAATTGTCCTAGCATCAAAGGTCTATTCATGCCTGATAAATCGTTTTTCCGGTCTCTCTATGGAGCCGATATCCCGGCATTTCTTTAACATATTTTACAATTTTTCTATCCCTAAGGGTTTCAAGCAGTATTTTTACAGGCTTTTTCTCTAGGGCATCTTTTCTAACTATGAAGTCGTATACTTCGTTTGATATGGGATGGAAACAGAGTCCATATTTTTCTGCTACATATCTTATACCTACACCTACATCGGCCAGGCCCTGAGAGATTAGTAGAGCTACCCCTTCATGCGTTTTTACCTCGAATTCGTATCCTCTAACCCGGCGTTTTACCTCGTCCAGGCTTAAATCCAGTTTCCCGGCAATTTTACCAAGCATCGAATCCACCAGGACCCGTGTACCCGAACCCTTATTCCTGTTAACAAACCTTAGTCCGTGTTTTATCACATCCTCTATGGATTTTACGTCGAGTCCACGCCTAAAAATAAGCCCCTGTTCCCTACAATAGCCCCGCACCACCATCACATCCTTCAGGTCGTATCGCTTTATGAACGGAATATTATATTCCCCCGATTCCTCATCTAGGAGATGTATACCAGCTAGGTCGGCTACCCCCAATTTTATAGCCCTTAAACCCGCCATACTACCCGCATAAACGGTCTTAATATAGCCTATTTTTCCGGCTTCAGAAAGAAGGCGATCGACTAGCGGACAATGGCTTCCCAGGAAAATAACGTCAGATATTTGTGCCCCGGGATAAAGATGTACATCCACCTTTGTGCCCTCCGATAGACCCTCAACATTTTCCGGAACCACAATATATCCATCTAGCTTTGGAAGTCTGCCTATAACCCCGCTGTGGACGGGAAGGGGGAATGCTATGTTGCCGCTTTTTCTTTTGGCCACTATTACCGGTACTAGGCGTTTGCGTCCAAGGGCTCCAGGCGTAAACGTACATAAAACAGCCTCAATTTTTTCCTCTGGCTCCTCCCGTAACCCCTGCAGTCTTCTTACTATAGGTAACAGTATATGGGTGGCAGCAGTGAGGCATGATAAGGGAAAGCCCGGTAACGCTACTATTATTTTTCGTCCAGCCACTGCGATCGCTGTGGGGCCGCCGGGCTTGACTTTAAGCCCATGAATTATTACCCCAGGATTGTATGAGTCCAAGATACGGTAAGTTAAGTCCTCCAAGCCAGCTGAAGTTCCGCCTATTGTTACAACTACATTGGCTGAGTTTAAAGCTTTGTCGAGCCGCTCCTTAATATCCTGTTCTATATCCTTAACTATCCCCATGTTCACTACGTTAGCACCTGCACTGTAGAGGAGGGCCGACACCATATACGTATTTGAGTCATAGACCTCCGCGTACTCCAGTTTCTCGCCGGGAGGCTTTAGTTCGTTACCGATGGAAAAAACCGCTACCGTGACGGTTCTAAAGACTTTCACAGAATTTATTCCTGCAGCCGCTAAAGCGGCTATAAGTACCGGTGTAACTTTTTCTCCCTTTCTCGCTATCACCTCTCCCCTAACTATATCGGAGGCAACTTGATCGACGTTTTCTCCAGGTGCCACCCGCCTGTATATCTCTGCTTCTCCACTAGTCTCATGGGTGTATTCTACAGGGACAACGGCGTTAGCTGGGAAGGGTAGGGGGGCTCCCGTAGCCACTTCAACGCATTCACCGTTATTGATTTCTATTTTCTCGCTTGAGCCAGCGTAAATTCTACCCGTAATCTTTAACCTGACCGGGTTATCTTCATATGCTTCGCTAACATTTGTTGAGATGACGGCATATCCGTCGACGAGAGATCGGGTGAAGGGAGGCAGGTTTATCTGGGCTTCGATATCCTCAGCCAGCACCCGTCCCACGGCTTTAGGTAACTGGACTTCTTCGTATCCAAGAGGCTTTAAACGGACATGTTTTTCAATTAACGGAATTACTTCTTCCAGCTCAACCAACCTACGATAAATTTTCCTGGATCGGCCCATAGAGTTCCACCTCCACTTCATCACCTTCATCGTAGCCTTCCAGATCCTCAGGAATCACTACGATACCGTTTCCTAGAATAAGGCTTCTAATGGCTCCAGACCCCCCGACCATCAGTGGCTCAGCATACGTTTCTCCATTTTTCCTGTAAACCTTTACCCTAGCGAAGCCCTTCACACCCCGTTTTACGGTCAGTCTTCTAGTTAGAATAGCCTTTACACGTGGTTTTGGAGGATATTTGACGTGAAGCCATTTTTCGATTAGAGGGGCTAATAACAGCTCCATGGAGGAGAGAGCCGCCACAGGTAGCCCGCTTATAGATAGCACAGGTTTACCTCCAATAACACATAGTGTGGTGGTTTTTCCCGGTTGGATGGCAACCCCACGGATTCTAAGAGACGGTGAAAGAGAATCCACAGCCTTGGGAACCAGATCTCTGGAGCCTCTTGAACTACCTCCACATACAATCACAAGAGTATGGTCGTTCACACCCCTTCTAACCTCATCTCTTATCCTCTCCAAGTCATCCGGCACCAACGTTAACTCTATTCTAAGAAATCCCTTTTCAGCTAGCCATCCTCTGACAATCTGCCTTGTGAATGGAGGAAATGTGCTTGAGTTGAGGAATTCATCTCCAGTACAAATCACAAGTGCACTTAAATCAAGTACCTTGACTTCATCGAAGCCGGAGGCTTCAAGGGCTGCCAGATGCCATGGATGTATAATATCCCCCTTCCTCAGGATAGGATCCCCCTTTTTAAGCTCCTCTCCAGGAAGAGAGATGTTTTCGTATCTGGCTACCGGTTTATGTATTTCAACAAAACCTCCATTAAGGAGCGTCGTGTCCTCGACCTTTACCACAGCATCAGCATTCTCCGGCAAAAATCCCCCTGTTTCTATAGCTATACACGTATTTGGACCAAGTGTTACACTTGGCTTCTCTCCAGGCCTCACCACACCCTCTAAAAGTCTTAATGTGATCGGGTTTACGTGAGTAGCGCCTGTACAATCGAGGCTTCTTACAGCATACCCATCCATCGTGGCTTTAGGATTTGGAGGTAAATCTATCCTTGAAAAATAATTTTCACCACATATTTTTCCCAGGCCTTCACCTAAAGGCAGTTCCTTCAACGGAGGGTTGTATGTTAATTCCCTAACCGCTTTTCTAACGACGTTTTCTACCCGCTCAAGACGCCATAATTCCCTCATTTTCCTCCAAAAAGTTTACTTCGTCGGCAACATAAGTATTGTCGTGAGGAACAGCATCTCCATAGAGTAGATTCACGGATCGATATTTGTTAACTATGAAATCGTGTGTTCCTCAAGTAGTTTGATTGCTAGGTCTTTGAATTTCTCTCTTTTTTCCTGATGTTCTTTAAGCCACCTTGAGATAATCTCCCATGCATACATCTTACATTCCCCACATAGAATCTCCCCTCTACGGCATTTATGGTACAATTCGCTTAATTCGTCGTCGTTTTCCATGAAGTGTGTCGCAAGTAGCTCTATGTAAATAACGCATTTCTCGGGTTCTCCGCCCAGCTTCCTTTGTTCCTTTGCGGTAGCCCTGCCCCCGGTAAAGGCATTCATAATTTTTGTTCTAGCGCTCTCTAGGCTCTCGGTTAAATACAGTATGCCCATGGGATTACGTTTCGACATTTTCGTCTGTCCTGTTAGATCACGTAGTAGAAGGTGATATGTGGCTGAAGGGAGAATAAAATTGTAATCGCTTTTATACCGTTGGGCTATATCCCTTGTAAGCCTTATATGGGGATCCTGGTCGGCGCCCACCGGAACTATGGTTGGTTTAGGCCCACCGTTTTCCGGAAGCTGGGGGGAGAGTATATCCCCAGCCTGTATAAGAGCTGAAAAGTAGAGTCCAAAAGGCTTTTCCCCGTAAATCGCCTCCAACATGTTGTAGGTTACTCCCCGGGAGAAGATGAAAGCTAGACGCAGAACCTTCATTTCCTCGGATTGTCTATAAACATAGACTCTGCGTGGATCTAGACCTAAAGCCAGAAGATCTGTTAAATTATCCAGTGAAATTTTATAGCTTTCACTTAAAGGTATCCTGTTATCAGCATAAGCTTCCAGGTCCGCTATTGCAAAGAAGCCGAAGGCTTTAGGAGAAAGTTTCTGAAAGTATATAAATTCCTCTGCTGTAAGCTTCGATCCCAGATGAAACGGCCCCGAAGGCTTAATACCTGTCATTACAGCATACTCTTTTTTCTCGTTGATTGCAGCTATGATTTTTTCTAGGTCCCTATGGCCAAAAATTATGTTACGGCGTATTAGTCTGTGTACAAAAGGGAGTTGCGATTTCAGTTCATCGGTGATAGGTTTAATGCCGAACTCTTCCATCAGCCGTTTATAGTCTTTGATGTAAGATGTTCCCCATGGATCTATACGGAATCCTTCCATCGAAGCCACCATAATATATTATATCTAGGATAACGCCTTTTAGTAAAATTTTCTGGGGCACATATATTTAAGGTTAACAATACCGTCACCTTTATAATTGAATGCCTATATTATATAGTAAATCCTGCACAGGGGTTGTCTCACTATGGTGATCGGATTGCAGCCCACTGCGACAAGCATCCTCTTGGAGCTAATTGTTTTGGTAAACCTGGCTCTGGCAACATACTCAAGTTTCCGTATTTTGGATAGACAGAGGGAGGTTCTACATGATCTAAGGAAATCTCCTTGGATCTATATTTCCACAGGCTTAAGCCTGTGGTTCATTTCAAAACTAATTCTCCTGTTCTTCCTTGTAGTTCTTACAGAAACCTCGTGCATCGTTAAAATATGTGTTACGAATATTGTGTCCCTTGGGGGATACCTCTTTCTCTTCAGCGGTTTTCATCGGGGGATAAAGCCTTTTTTGCGGTTAAAAAACAACCATCCTCACGTAAATTGGTTAAATATAATCGATGCAACCTTCTCCCTTACGGTTATCCTTATAGTAGCCTTCTTTTTCCTACATTTACCTTACCTAAATGCCGAGGAGCTTTATCCAAAGCTTTTTTTCACGCCAGTTTTCACGGTATTTGACATAGTTCTTCTTTGGCTCTCACTTAAGGGTATGGTTATTTTCTATGGGGGTACAGCCTCTAAACCCCTCCACTTTATTTCTTTAGGCTTCATGTTAGTCGCTACAAGTAATATTTTAAGACTATTTGTCTTCCATAATGGAATATACTTAGTAGATCTGATTCTTGCATCCGGGTATCTTGTATTGGCGGGTGGGATGTACCTTTATTCACGTTCAACCCCAATTTTTTGAGAGCTGTTCCACCTGTTGAAACGTAGGAGCTCCATGAAATTCCTCCTAGGCTCCTTGGGTTTTGGATCCATAGAGTATCCGATGGGTATTATGGTTTGTAATTTAAAGGTGTCTGGAACATTGAGGATTTCTTCAATGGCGCTAGGCTCCGGAGGAGTATATGTTAAACTTCCAAGGCCCCTTTCCTCTAATGCTAAAAGTAGGTATCCTATCGCAAGCCATGTACTTTGGATAGCATACGGTTTTCCGACTTCAGTAAACACTGCTAGAAGGATCGGTGCCTGTGTAAGAAAAGGTTTGCTCCAGTTTAACCCTTTCTTCTCAAGCCATGTTTTCAACTCCCCTTTAATGTTTGAGTAAAACTTCATTTCGGATCGTTCGCAAACCTCACGTACCTCCTTTTTAACGTCTTTATCCGTAATTAACATAAATCTCCAGGGCTGAGAGTTAGCTCCTGAAGGAGCCTCGCATGCCACACGTATAGCGTAAAGTACATCTTCCACGTCGACGGCTTTTTCACTAAATAACCTACATGATTTTCGTTTTGAGGCTAAATACAGTATGTTATTTCGTTTAATAGCCATAGTGCTATTGAAGCAAACGGTAATTTATTTCTTCTCCGGAAAATTGAATATTTTAGTCTAGCGGAAAACTAAAAGCATCGACTCTTAATCTATATAACAGATGATGAGGATCTCTTACCCGAATACGGTGTGGGAGAAGGAGGTGAGCTGATTTATTCTTTAATTTCAACATCAACTTTGATGCTGATAAAAGTATAGCATGTTTAGTGACATATTTAACGTATATAGAGAGGCTTAGGATGCACGAAAAGGTTTTAAAGCCTATCGATACTATTTATTGCAGTAGACGGTATGATGAACGTTCTTTCTAAAAAAACGGTGGAGAGGATTGGGAGACTCAGATAGCCCATTAGTTATAAATTTAGTAACTGAGGATTTTAACAACAAGGGTAGAGGGGAAAAACTGAGAAGACTATTAGACCGGCTTGAACTATTTCGTAGAATAAGGTTCCATGTGGAAGTCTTGGAAGCCGGAGGGATTCTCAGAAGATACTTTGTCATGAATGGCTTCGATGGAATTCTAACAGTAACAGGTATAGTGATGGGTGCCTACATAACCAACGCATTAAACCCTATCTTTGTGGTAGGTGCCTCTATGGGGGCCAGCATAGCTATGGGTGTATCTGGATTTGTTGGAGCATTTATGACCGAGAGGGCTGAACGTATTAAAGAAATAAAGGAACTTGAAAAGAACCTTTTCACAAGCCTTGACAACTCCTTTCTAAAACATGCCGTAAACACCGTAACGTTCCTCGCAGCCATTATAGATGCCCTAGCACCACTAGTGTTCTCCATTATAGGCGTCTCTCCCTTCTTCCTGGCGGTTTTATCGATTATAACCCCTATGACAGCTTTCTATGCATCACTAGTGGTCATAAGCATGCTTCTCTTTCTCCTAGGCTTCATATTAGCTAGAATCTCTGGTGAACACCCATTAAAATACGGGTTCTATATGCTCCTATCGGGTCTACTGGTATCAATACTGGGTTTTCTACTTGGAGGTGTAATATAGGGTGGGTGGATTCTTTCTAGGAATAGAGGAAAAGGAGCCTGAGAAAAAGCAGGTACAGGTGGTTGTATCAAAGCTAGTTATAGACGCACTTAAACCAAGGGAGATATCAATAGTAGATATAGCTGACATGATTTGTCTACTTAATGGCGTTAAACAGGTTAACATTACCGTGCGTGAAGTTGACGCCAGAACTGAAACCATCAGGATAACAATATACGGTGAAGGATTAGACGTGAAACTGCTTAATGAAGCTTTATCGAGAAACGGGATCGCTATAAGAAGCATAGATGAGGTTAGCGCAGAAAAATCGGAACAACAATAAACATTTTTAAGGTATTTTACTACGTTTTTATAATCTCAAATAGGCTTTTACCTGGCTCTTTAAACGCTTTCATTAATATATTTGAAACCTTATCTACAGGAACTCTAACTTGTTGCCAGGTATCCCTATCTCTAATGGTAACAGTATTGTTTTCTAAGGTATCCCTATCTATTGTTATAGCGAAGGGGACCCCTATTTCGTCTAGACGGGCATATCTTCTACCTATACTACCCTCACTATCGAAGATTACCTCGAATCCTTGAGAGAGCAGAACATTATATATTTCAGTGGCTTTCTCTACCAGATCTTTTTTCTCGACTATCGGTAGTACACCGACTTTAATTGGTGCAAGGTCTCTAGGTATGCGTAAGACTATACGGTTCCCCTTCTCTGTATAGGAGTATTCTAAAGTTATGTAAAATAGGCGTTCCACGCCGAAGGAAGGTTCTGCAACGTGAGGGAAAAACTTCTCGTATTCAATTCTTTCCATCTTCTCGTTCAACTGGAAATAGCTTGCAGGAATTGAAATGCATTTATCGTTGACCGCTACCTTGAGTTCACCTGATTTCCTTAAGACCTCGACGATCTTTTCTTTATCTGCTGTGTTAAGGTAGTCTAGGAGTGGACTCACTACACTTTTTCCAAAATCCTTTACTATCCTGCCAAGTAAAGGTTTAACTTCAACAGTTTTGACGACCTTAGGGATTTCAAGTCTCCTCTGAGCCCTTAAGTCCTTTCCACTATATTCTGTATGTTGCTTTAAGTCGTAGTCCGTACGATACGCATGGCCAGAAACTTCTACCCATCCCCAACGCTCCACATAGACTAGTTGATCATAGGTCTGCGCAGCATAGTGTGCACGCTCTTCAGGAAGTTTTTCTATGAATACCTGTTTTTCCGCGGGGACCCCCAGTTCCTCTAAAAACTTCTTTGATAAAGCCATAAAATACGCGTTCCATTCGTTTAAAATCATTTTATTTTCCACGGCTTGACGTACAGTAACTTCAATGGGCGTTTTATCGCCCTTAACTACGTTTTCACCTGTTATGAGACGAAGTTTTTCTTCTAAAACTTTATCAATGTATTTACAGGAAGGGTTTTTTGGATCATAGAAAAGCTCTATCTCCATGATGGTGAATTCCCTTAATCTTATAGGCCCCTGTCTAGGCGAGATCTCGTTTCTAAGCACACGGCCTATCTGGGCTATTCCTAGAGGCAACTTTCGTCTCATAATTTGGTAGATTCTATTGAAGTTGACGAACATCCCTTGGGCGGTTTCAGGTCGTGCATAGCCTATGTTACCGCTGTAGGGGCCGATGGTGGTTTTAAAGAGAAGATTAAATGTCTTTACTTCGCTTAAGGGCCCACCGCACTCAGGGCATGTAACATTATTCTCTATGATGATTTTTGTCAGATCATTGGGAGTTAGTTTTTCGAGACCTGTTAAGCTGGTGGCTTCCTCTATTAGGTGGTCTGCTCTATAGTTTCTACCGCATCTTTTGCATTCAACAACATAGTCCGTGAAGTGGTCTACATGTCCCGAAGCTACAAAAACTTTTTCAGGAGATATTATGGGGCTATCGATCTCCACTATAAATTCCTGGTGTGGATGTATGAAGACACGTCTCCACTTTTCAATAATATTATTTCTGAGGAGCACCCCTAATGGCCCTAGAGTAATAAATCCTCCTAAACCTCCGTAAATTTCGTATGAATTCCAGAAAAAACCCCTTCTTTTGGCAAGTTTCACTATTTTCTCATATTTGTCCTCGACCCTGGATTTCACTTCATATCCCCGCGTGTTTTCCACTATGTGTTCCACGGAAAATATAAGTGTGTTGTTTTAAAGTTTTTATCTATGTCTCTAAGGAACCTAGATTTTTATCTCCACAAAAGGGAGGTGTTTTTCGGCGGCGTAAAGGGGGCTGGTGCAGACGTATTTAAACTGATAGGCGCGCCTCTCGAAATGACAGTAAGTTTTAGGGGCGGTACAGCTTTAGCGCCCTCAAAGATAAGGGATATGTCACTTAATATAGAATCATATTCCCTGTCATTTAGTGTAGATTTCGATGACATAGGCGTAGACGATTTAGGTGACATAGAAATGGTTCCAGGAAACCTCGGGAAGAGTCTCAAGAGGATCAACGACGTTGTAAAGGAGATTCTGCAGTTAGGGGAAAATGTAAGGATTATTATACTGGGTGGCGAACATACTTTAACCCTTCCAGCATTTAAAGCTCTGAATGGAAGTGAGGGTGAAGGAAGCCTACTGGTAGTGGCCGACGCGCATCTGGATCTTCGAGACGAATATCCTCTCGGCGTATCGATATCTCACGCCACAGTTATGAGACGTATATATGAAGAATTGAAACCAGATATTGTTTTTCTGGGTACGCGTGCAGTGTCAAAAGAGGAATTAATCTACGCTAAAGAGCATGGATTAACGTTTTTTACGCCAGGAAAATTCGTTAAAGGGATCGAGTACCTTGAAAAATCTTTAAAAAACAACGACTATACTAGCATTTACCTTTCACTCG
This sequence comes from Thermoprotei archaeon, assembly GCA_003650675.1. Lineage (GTDB taxonomy): Archaea > Thermoproteota > Thermoprotei > Thermofilales > B20-G17 > B67-G16. The sequence continues at coordinate 17,143 of QMRH01000032.1, forward strand.
ACTTTGATGTCTTTGATCCAGCTTACGCCCCCGGAGTAGGGAACCCTGAGCCGGGAGGTATAACTCTAAGGGAATTATACTCCTTATTGGAGTTGCTGGCAGATTACCCATTGAAGGTCATTGATCTAGTGGAAATTACTCCACTATTTGATCCCGGGAATATAACCTCAATTCTTGCAGCAAAAATCGTGGAGGAGATAGTGTGTTGTTTGTGGAGTAAGTTAAAGTAGTGGATTAAATGGTTTTCACGGTCTTAGCTATTGGCGGACGGGTTTTTACAATTAATCTAGAGGCACAATAAGGGCATCTCATGGGGCCGGGAATTAAAGCTATATCATTCTGGTCGAAGGTTTTCTTACATCTCAAACAAAGATATGGTTTCCATTCTCTCGCCATAAAACAGTCACCCAGCTCTTTTGATACGCTCTCCCAGTTAAAAATATTTCTCTTACGGTTTCCCAGAGGAAAACTATATAAAGTGTTTCAATGAAAACTATTTTCAGCTTTAAAGTACTGAGAGTGAAGGGGATAATGAGCGAGATATCTAAAATACTAGGATTACCCAAAGAACTTTTAACCGAAGAAGAACTTTGGAAGGAGCAGGCGATTATAAGAATAAGACTTGAAAAACGAAGAAGACATAAAGAAGTTACTATAATCGAAGGCATCGACTCTAAGAGTGTGAACTTAAAAGAAATTGCTACGCAACTTAAATCAAAACTGGCCTGCGGGGGGACAGTAAAGGAGAATAGAATCGAGCTTCAGGGAGACCATAGAGAAAGGGTTAAAGAACTTCTAGCGAATATGGGTTTCTCTCCAGAGAACATTTTCATAGATTAGCTTTTTCTGAAACCTTAAATTACTTCCTTGTTTTATTAATGTAGATTGATCTAAGCCTATCCTCTCCTTTAATCTCTCTTATGAATTTTGCAACTTCAGGGTGAACCAGCTTCTCCCACTCCCTATCTCCCTTCGCGATCATTTCTCTTATCCTGGTTCCCTCATAGATTGTTCTCTTAAAGAAGGGTATATTCATCACCGGTATACCTGCCTCTTTGAACAACAGTATTGTTAGAGGATCGTTGGAATACGCTGTGGAAAAGGGTGGGCAACACGACTTTACTTGTGCCACCCATAGACTATGGACTTCATCTGTGTCAGGTATGGATGCAAACAAACATTTATCTAAGATTCCTTCTTGTTTAAGAACACGCCATATCATCTCTATTCGTTCGCCCAATGTAAATGGATTTTTATGTGTATGAGAATATTGTGAACTACCTATACCTATAACTACTCTATCCTCTCTACTTAAAATCCATTTTAAGGCTTCTAAGTGTCCAAGATGAAATGGCTGAAACCTGCCTATGAATAATCCTCTTTTCTCCATACTCCCCTCCAAAATCCACTCAATGAAGAACTCTAAAATAAAGTTTTGGCAACATCAGGTATAATCATTTATAAGGTGAGTATCGTTACTAAATTTCTCAGGCGGGTAAGTTGCTTTCATCGAATCAACGCCGGAAGTTTTCATCACATTATAATGAAACTTTTTCATATAATTTAATAATTTTACGAAGACCACCTCGCCCAACCTTATCTAGAGCTAACAAATTTGGCCGAGAGCTAAACGACATTTGTTTGTATCGGTGTTATTTAAAGTGGGTAAGTTAATTTTAAATTAAAAAGAAACTAAAGGAAGATCATAAATACGTTTAAAATTAAAACGCTGATGCAATTTTATTATATTTCGTCTACTTTTCTCGGTGCGAAGCCTGGCAGTCTTCTACCCCTTTTTCTCATCGGCCATCCAAGATCTTCTTCGTAACGATCTATGCCAAGGGTCTTCTCCATCAATATTCTACGTTCAACTGCTGCTACTAGATTCCTTGTTCTCACAACGACGTCCGGGTTTACACTTACGCTATCAATACCGTATCTTACTAAGAATTCCGTGAATTCTGGGTATACTGAGGGTGCTTGTCCACATATACTGACTGTCCTGTAGCCGTAGGGTGAATTATGTGCTTTCTCTATTAACATTGCTATTGCAGTTTTTACTGCGGGGTCTCTTTCATCGAAATATCTTTTGTCTATCTTTGGAAGGATTGCCGAATCTCTGTCTGTTCCCAGCGTCAATTGAGTTAAATCGTTGCTACCTATACTGAAGCCATCAAAGTATCTGGAGAACTCCTCTGCCATGAATATAACGCTCGGTACTTCAGCCATAGCCCATACTTTAAAGTCTCTACCACTTTCCAACCCTTCCTCCTTAAGTAAGTTGATGAATTCCTCGGCCTCCCATAAGGTTCTTACGAAAGGTGCCATGACCCAGACGTTGGTTAACCCGTATTCTTCTCTAACTTTTCTTATAGCCCTTACCTCAAGTCTAAAGGCTTTCTCGTATTGGGGACTAATGTACCTTGATACTCCTCTCCACCCTAACATTGGATTGTTTTCCTCTGGCTCGTACTTCTCTCCTCCTTTAAGTCCACGATATTCGTTGGTCTTAAAGTCGCTGAATCTAACTACAACTGGACGTGGGTAGATTTCACGGGCTACTAGGGCTATTCCATCCGCCATCTTGTCGATGAACACTTGTTCACGGCCGGTCTCAATCAAGTAGAGTGGGTGTTCACCAATATAACTGGCCATTATGAACTCTACACGCATCAACCCGATGCCATCTATGGGTAGGTTCTTGTACTCCTTTATCTTCTCAGGTACACCGAGGTTCATATAGATTTTAGTGGCGGTCGGATGCTTCAACTCTATTTCAAGACCCTCAAGAGTCGCGACCCGTGCCTCTTCCTTCTTTTCCTCTACTAGCTCGGTTACTTTACCTTCGTAAACAACACCTCTCGAGGCATCTACTGTATAATCTTTTCCGGTCTGCATCTTCTTTGTTGCTTCTCTGGTACCTACTATACATGGTATGCCAAGCTCCCTGCTGACTATAGCGGCGTGGGCGGTCATTCCACCCTCATCCGTTACAATCGCAGATGCTATTTTCATATAGGGTACCCAGTCTGGATCGGTCATCTTTGTGACTAGGATATCTCCTTTCTTCATCAACCTGCTTGCATCTTCCACGGAGAAACATACCTTTGCCGTACCGTAGGATATACCTGGACTTGCAGCCAATCCTCTTACTATTACCTTGGCCTCGGAAATCTTTACCTTCACTTCTTTAGCCTCTTTCTCTTCCCTTGCTTTTTTCGCACTCCAGACGGTTTCAGGCCTAGCTTGCACTATAAAGGTGTTTTCAGGGAATGGTAGATCCTTGTCGATAGCCCACTCTATGTCCATGGGTCTACCGTAATGGTTTTCTATTTTAACTGCAAGTTCAGCCAGCTTCTTTACTTCCTCGGGGGTTAGACATGGGATTTTCCTTCTTTCGGGCGGTACCTCGGCGTGAATTGTTTTCCCAGTCTTAGGATCCCTAATGTATTCAACTGTTTTTTCAACTATTCTCTCCTCAACTACATCGAGTGTCTTTTTGCTTACTACCCATTCGTCGGGTGTAACTGCACCGCTTACAACCGCTTCTCCTAAACCCCAGTTACCCTCTATAACTATTTTATCCTCTTCACCTGTTACTGGATGTATTGTGAATATTACTCCAGCGGCTTTCGCGTTAACCATCTTCTGGACGGCTACGCTTATCAACACCTTTTCGTGTGGGAAGCCGTGTTGCTCCCTATAGAATATTGCTCTGGGGGTAAATAGGCTCGACCAACATTTCTGTACTTTCTCGACAACATCTTCTTTTCCTTTTACGTTAAGGAATGTTTCTTGTTGTCCTGCGAAGCTTGCGTCAGGTAGATCCTCGGCGGTAGCGCTGGACCTTACAGCCACAAATTCTTCTGCTTTTCCTACACGGCGAGATAGCTCAGCATATGCCTCCTCTATCGCCTTTCTAATCTCTTCTAGCATTGGGGTTCGTTCGATAAGTTCCCTTATCTTTTTGCTTGCCTCTTGATACTCTTCAGGTTTACCCTCCTTTACAGTCTCACGGATTATTTCGTATATTTTGTCCTTAATACCAGTCTCTTCGATAAACTTTTTATATGCATAGGCTGTTACGGCGAAGCCTGGTGGAACCGGTATGCCAGCTTTTATAAGTTCCCCTAGATTCGCGTTCTTGCCTCCAACAAGGGGAACGTCATCTTTCGTTAGTTCCTCAAACCATAATATGAGTCTAGTTGCCTTGTCTTCAGACATCTTTTAATCGCCATGCAAGTTATTAAGGGTCGCTATTTAAGCGTTACTTTGCCCCCTAAAATAAATATTCAAAAACACCACTATTATTCTTGTTTATTTTATTCTATGAATTAATGTTTTTTATTGATCTTTAATGCTACGATATAAAGCGTTTGAAAGCCTTCATTGCTTCTTCGTATATTTTTAGATCTTCCTCGGTGATGCTCGGCGGGACAGCCTCCATAGCTTTTATAAAGTGCTTCATATGGATTTTGGTGGGTTTTCCAGCTTCCCTTAGTGCAGTCATTGCTGCTTCACGACAGAGTGCGGAGATATCGGCGCCAGTGTATCCCTTTGTGCGTTTAGCTAGTTCCTCGAGGTTAACGTCTTCTGCTAAAGGCATTTTCCTGGTATGGACCTTGAATATTTCAAGCCTTGCCTTCTCATCTGGTAATGGAACGTAGATGATCCGATCAAATCTTCCGGGGCGTAGGAGCGCTGGGTCAAGTATATCTGGCCTATTTGTAGCAGCAATTATGACAATGTTTTTAAGTAATGTTATTCCATCCATTTCTGTAAGAAGCTGGTTTACTATTCTATCTGTAACACCAGCATCTGTTCTTAAACCTCTTCTCGGTGCTATCGAGTCTATTTCATCGAAGAAGACTATACAGGGGGCCGCTTGTCTAGCCTTCCTGAAAATCTCTCTTATAGCTTTCTCGGATTCCCCAACCCATTTGCTCAATACCTCAGGGCCCTTAATGGTTATGAAGTTGGCTTCGCTCTCGGTGGCCACTGCCTTTGCAAGTAGAGTTTTACCGCAGCCTGGTGGACCAAAGAGTAGTATTCCTTTGGGCGGCTCTATGCCCATTTCTTCAAAGTACTCGGGATGTTTTAGGGGCCATTCAATCGCTTCACGTAGTTGTTGTTTAACGTGGTCTAATCCACCTATATCCTCCCAATGGACCTCTGGAACCTCCACGTATACTTCCCGTAAAGCAGAAGGCTGAATATCCTTTAAAGCCGTAGTAAAGTCCTTCATAGTCACCTTTAATTCCTCCAGGACCTGGGGAGGTATAGTTTCCTTGTCTAAGTCTATTTTTGGAAGTATCCTACGTAAAGCGTACATCGCAGCCTCTCTACAGAGGGCAGCTAGATCGGCACCAGTAAATCCATGCGTCATTTCGGCTATTTTCTCAAGGTTTACGTCCTCTGCTAGAGGCATGTTTCTAGTATGGACTTGGAGTATCTCTCTACGTGCACGTTTATCGGGCACGGGGAAAGATATTTCTCTGTCGAATCTTCCTGGTCTTCTTAACGCTGGGTCAAGCGCGTCGGGTCTATTCGTGGCAGCTATGACGACGACTTGGCCACGGGTTTTCAGTCCGTCCATTAGGGCTAGTAGTTGTGCTACTACTCTTTTTTCTACTTCTCCTGTTACTTCTTCTCTTTTGGGTGCTATTGCGTCTATTTCGTCTATGAATATTATTGCGGGAGCGTTTTC
>QMRH01000033.1 GCA_003650675.1 Thermoprotei archaeon
ATCCTTAGGTTCATTGATTCTATCAAACGTATATCTGCTGGGACTTTATCGCCTGCCTGTAGAAGGAGTATATCTCCAGGCACGACCTCCCTAGCCGGTACAACTACTTCTTTTCCATCCCTCAGAACCCTGGCTTTGGGAGCAGCCATTCTTTTTAATGCTTCTACAGCCTTTTCAGCCCTGTACTCTTGGATGAATCCTAGTGTAGCATTAAGCGCAACGATGACAGCTATGGCTATTGCATCATTAACTTCACCTATTGCAAATGAAACTACTGTTGAAATAATCAGCATCCATACTAGTATGCTCTCAAACTGGCGTAGAAATATCTTCAAACGCCTAAATCGCTTGGGAATATATATTTCATTATAACCATATTTTTTGATCCTCTCTTCGGCCTCCTTAGAGGATAGCCCTGAGAGCCTGCTTTCAAGCCTCTTTAGAATAGTGTTTATATCCTCTGAGTGCCACATGGTCTCGTCATTTTTTATCTGATTGCTCTTTTAAGAATATCGCAGTATATGCTCAAATATCCTGTTGTTTATAGTATAGACTATTAAACCGCCTTAGGCATCATATTTATTGCTAATTACCTTTATTCTTCATCAAAGTCTATCACATGGTATCCTGCAGGCTCGAAATAAAATATTCTGGCCTGCTTAAATTTAATATATTTGGTGTCACCCTCTTCAGCTATATCGTATTGCAGGATTATTTTTGTGGGTACATCGACAATGCCCTTGTTATTTAGTAAATCGATAAGTTTTTGTGCAACTTTTCTCCATTCATCGACGCTTTTGATTTTATCTAGTTTTTGCGAGGCGATCTGGGCGTAGAATGCCCGCCTAAGCTGATACATTGCTCCTCTACCGCTTGCCGCAATTCTACTTTGTATTGTATTTTCTAGTCTAAGGGTTTTAAGCTCTTCAAGCATCTTGGTTAACTTATCGAGTTTCTCTTCTCTCTCTGCAGAAAGCTCCCCCATTTTTCTAAGTTCCTCAAGTCTTCCTATAATATTTCTAAGAATTTTTACAATTTCACTCATCTTTATCTCTAATAATAAGATTCTTTAATAAATTTTTATACCTTATTCCTGAAGTATACTTTACTTTTTTAAAATATAATGATTATCTTTGAAAAGATGTTTACCTATGAAATAAAGCTTAAATAGGGTCTTTCACTTATTTCGATGGGTGAAACTAAATGAAAATTCATGTTTTTGAGGATAGCAAAGCCGAGAACTTCCTCCCTCTTGTATACACTAGGGCTGTATTCGATCTTCGTGTTGGAGTAAAGACGCTTCGCGAACGCATATTGACGGAACTATATTGCGACGACCTAAACCTACTAGTGAGAAGCTATTTGAAGGATTACTATAAATGGAGGGTTGAGCAGGAGCCATATAAATTGAAAACAACGGTAAACGATGTTTCCGTGGCTGAAAATAACCTCTTTGTTAATGGTAGGCTTCTACTTGATGAAACAACGCTATACACCCTGAGGAAGGTATTCCCAAAGGACAATATAGTTGTAATAGCGGATGGAGATCTAGTCTTAGCGAAGGTGGGTAGAGATCTGGCCGAGAAGCTTGTAACAGAAGTTCATAAGGAAAACATTATCTCGGAAATAAAGGATAAGGCTAGAGAAGTGATTGATACAACTGGGAAGGTTACCCTATTAAAATGGCCGTGGGACATAATTAAAATTAACGCGGAGATGATCACGGAAGACTATGAAAAGTTCTTTAAGGGAGGTGCATGGGAAGCAGATTATGTGGATGACAAGGTGACTGTTAGAGGAGACCCAAGAAAACTTTATCTGGCCAAGGGTGTTGAAATAGAACCGTTTGTGTACATCGATGTACGGAAAGGCCCAGTCTATATAGGGGAAAACACGAGGGTTCAGGCTGGAGCACGGATCGAGGGACCAACCTACATAGGCAAAGACACCATTATCGTGGGTGGTGCACAAATCCGTGAAGGAAGCAACGTAGGGGATGTCTGCCGTGTGGGAGGAGAACTCGAGGAAAGCGTGATACACGGATATACCAACAAATACCACTTCGGGTTTATAGGCCACGCTTACGTCGGCGAATGGGTTAACTTGGGAGCTGGAACCACCAACAGCGACCTGAAAGACACATACGGCAATGTAAGAGTGAACATACGTGGTAAGAGGGTGGATACAGGATCCAAAAAAGTTGGTTCCTTTATAGGCGATATGACAAAAACATCCATAGGGGTCTACATATATACTGGCAAGCTTATAGGAGTTTCAGCGCATCTACACGGAATTGTATGGGAGAACGTGCCTTCATTCACAATATACGCTAAGAGCTTAGGCGCCGAGGCAAGTGAACTATTCCTAGATTCGGCAATCGAAATACAGAGAAGGATGGTTGCCAGGAGAGGAAAAACACTTTCCCCCGTGGAAGAAGACTTGATAAGAAAGGTATTCGAGTTAACGGCGGAGGAAAGGGAGGAGGCGGGGGTAAAGAAAGGTAGATTTAAACTTGGATAATTTACCTTATTATGGAACTATTGGAGGTGGGGTTGAATGGTCGAGGAACATCTCATGATTAGGGAAACGCGGGAGGGTCCTCAAGCAATCAAAAAGACCGTCGAGGAAAATAAGGAGGTTGTTGAAAGCCTCATACGTGAAATCAAGGAGAAGAGGGTAACTAAAGGCTTCATAATAGGTAGTGGAACGAGCTTTCATGCAAGTGTAACCCTAAACTTCCTGTTAACTAAATTCACCAGTTTACACTTCACCGCTATACCTGCATCGGAATTCGAGGACTGGACTCCAATAGAAGCATCGGACTATGCGATCATAGCCTTCTCTCAATCAGGGGAGAGTAGCGACATAATAAAAGCCGTGGAGGTCGCCAGGGAGAAAGGTGTATTCGTAATAGGAATCACAAATACTCCTGGAAGCACTTTAACCAAACTCTCCAACTTCGCATTAGTTACCCGTGCCGGAGAGGAGAAGGCTGTTACCGCAACAAAAACATATGACGCGCAATTAGCTATTTCAAGCTACCTTGCTTACAGCCTTTCGGAAACACCAAAAGCTAAAGATCTTTTAGGGAAACTCGAAACAATTCCAGCTATAGTACAAAAGGTAATAGACTATGAAGATAAAATAAGGGAGATAGCGGAGAAGTATAAGAAAGCCGAAAACGTCTTTGTTCTAGGGAGAGGAGTAAATTACGCAAATGCCCTTGAAACCGGCCTAAAATTAAAGGAGGCGGCCATGATACATGCTGAGGGATTTGCAGTTAGGGAATTCCTTCATGGACCAGTACAGCTGGTGGGCGAAAACACCCCAGTTGTCATACACGTCCCCACTGTCAGCTCTCTTGAGCAGTCCGAAAAAACGATAAATAAACTTAAATCCTATAATGCGAAGATCATAGCTATAGCTGGTGAATCGGTAAAGGTCGATGATTTTGCAACAGATGTGATCAGAATACCAGACGTAGAAGAGGAGTTATCCATATTCCCTGTAATAAAGGCGGCACAACTATTTGCCTACTACATTTCGATAGCACGTGGTCTGAACCCCGATAAACCAACTAAGTTGACGAAGGTAGTTAAATACGAGGGTGAAGAGGGACAATAAGTAAACTTTACTTGTTTTTTATATTCTTTTAGCCCTTTTCATCCTGTTTCTATAAACCATGGAAATAGCCTCCAGCAACACGCCATTTTATGCTCTTAGCATCTAAGCCGGTGATCAATTATATACAGGTAAGGCGTTAACGAAGAACAGGTTTTTGGGAGGGAAAGATTTTTAGGTTAATAAAACATGTAGTAGACCTTGGTGGCTATTATTGCTAGTCAAGGCATAGCTCCTAAAGCTGATCCTTCTAAAGTCAGTTTTCTTAAAAATATAGAGGAAAAATGGCAGGAACGGTGGAGGAACGCTAAGGTATTTGAGGCGGATCCGGATAACCGACCAAAGTTTTTCATAACCTTCCCCTATCCCTACATCAATGCTTACCCACATTTAGGATCAGCATACACTGTTCTGAGGGTAGATATACTAGCTAGGTTTAAGCGCATGAAAGGATATAACGTGCTTTTTCCCCAGGGATGGCATGCCACCGGAGGCCCCATAGTGGCGGCAGCGCTGAGGGTAAGGGAGAAAGATCCGAAACAGATCAGAGACTTAAAAATGATGGGGATATCAGATGAGGAGATACATAAATTTAGGGATCCAGAATACTGGGTGAAGTTTTTTAGTGTAGCGTGGAAAAGCGACTTCCAGAGATATGGCCTTTCTATTGACTGGAGAAGGGAGTTTCACACCACTTATCTAAACCCACCCTACAGCAAGTTCATCCAATGGCAGTATACAAGGCTTAAAGAAAAAGGTTTAATCACGAAGGGCGTGCATCCCGTAGTATGGTGTCCCAAGGAGTCTAAGGTGGTTGGGGACCATGATAGACCAGACGAGTATATAGGCATAGGCCCCGAAGAGGTTGTCATAATAAAGTTCATAGGAGAAGATGGTGTAGTTTATCCCTGTTTAACTTATAGGCCAGAAACAGTATACGGGGCTGTCAACGTCTGGGTTAACCCTGAGGCAGAATACCTGGTAGCAGAAGTTGACGGAGAAGCATGGATTATAGGGGAACATGGTGCAAGAGAGTTAGCTGACCAGGATCACGTTGTCCAATTAAAGGGAAGGATCAAAGGCAGGGAATTGCTGGGTAAAAAGGCTGTAAACCCCGTTACTAAGAAGGCAGTATACATTCTACCAGCAAAGTTTGTCGATCCAGATGCTGGAACAGGGGTGGTTATGTCAGTCCCCGCCCATGCACCATACGACTATGCTGCACTTAGAGATCTAAAAAATAATCCATGTATCCTTAAACGTTATGGACTCGAACCAAATATCGTTAAAAGCGTAGAGCCAGTAAGCATAATAAGACTTGAAGGATACGGTGATATGCCCGCCGTTGAGATAGTAGAAAAAATGGGCATTAAAAGCCAGGAGGATACAGAAAAGTTGGAGAAGGCCACTAGGGAGATCTACACCAAGGAGTTTCATAAAGGCGTTTTAAAAGAGGTTTTCGGTAAATGGGCTGGTAGGATAGTTGGGGAGGTAAAGGAGGATATAATAAACCACCTTATTTCAATGGGTGTGGCGTTAAGGCACTATACTCTGCCATCACCAGTTTACTGTAGATGCGGCACTAAAACCCATGTTAAAATAGTTAAAGATCAATGGTTCTTAAGGTACAGTGATCCAGAGTGGAAGGAGAAGGCGCATAAATGCATAGATAGAATGTTCTTCCTTCCGCCAGAGATAAAAGAATACTTCCATACGCAGGTAGACTGGTACCAGGATTGGGCTTGTACACATAAGGGAGAGCTTGGAACACCTCTCCCATGGAATCCCGAGTGGGTTTTAGAATCCCTTAGCGACTCCACTATATACATGGCTTACTACACGATATCAAAATATCTTCAACACCCCGAGAAATACGGGATATCATGGGATAGGCTTTCCAACAGCTTCTTCGACTACATTTTCCTTGGAAAAGGAGATGTCGAAAAAATAGCTAGAGAAACGGGCGTACCAGCTAAATTACTTAAAGAAATGAGAAGGGAGTTTCTCTACTGGTACCCGGTTGACCTCAGGATCTCGGGTAAAGACCTGATGCCCAATCACCTGGTATTTTACATACTTCACCATGTTGCCATCTTCCCTGAAGACAAGTGGCCTAGAGGCATTGGAATCAACGGTTGGATTCTTCTTGGCGGGAAAAAGATGTCCAAAAGCCTGGGGAACTTCATTACTTTAAGACAAGCAATCGAATGGTGGGGAGCGGATGCAACTAGGTTTGCAGAAGCCTACGCAGGGGACTCAGGGTTAGATGACGCTAATTTCGAGCCTGAAATGGCTGATAGAGCCGTCGACCTACTCTACGAATGGTATAAATTCGCCGTGGAAAACTATGGGAAAGGACGTGAACAGTGGTTGAGCATTGACGGATGGTTCCAGAGCATACTTTACCGTACCATAGAGGAGGTTGAAGAGGAGATCGAGAAAACCAACTTCAAGACAGCGTTAGTTAAAGGATTTTTCGAATTCCAGAATAAACTTAAATGGTATATGAGGAGATGTGGAGGAAACCCGCATCGGGAGCTCCTAAATAAATTTATTGAATTCCAAACCCTCATTCTAGCGCCATTTACACCACACATAGCCGAAGAAATATGGGAAAAGCTTGGGAAGAAAGGCTTTATAAGTACCGCAAAGTGGCCTTCGGTAGATAAAAGCAAGATCGATGAGACCATAGAAAAATGTGAGGAAATAGTCAGGTTAACCCTAGAAGACTCCAAGGAGATATTAAAAGTGATTAAAGTAAAACCACGAGAATTGCATGTAATTGTGGCTGCTCAATGGAAGTATGATTTCCTCCGGAATGTAGCCGAAAACATCCGGAATGGAATGAAAGTTAAGGAGGCTTTAAGTACTGCTGCCAGAAGCTGGAAAACAGGAGACAAAAAGTCGATTGGACGGATAATCCCAATAATCATTAAGGATCCCCGTCCCCTGAACCTTCTCGTTGACCGTGAAGCAGAAATTAAGGCATTGAAAGAAGCCACTGGATTCTTGGGAAGCGAGCTTGGATTATCAGTCAGGATACAGGTAGAGGAGGAGGTAGAGGATCCTAAAGCTAGCCAAGCTTTACCTGGACGACCAGCACTAATATTCAAATAACAGGCTATATTTTTGTAGGGAAAGTGTTTTAACTTAAAGGGAGAGCGCAGGTATCTTAGATGTACATCCACCAGTAGTTTCTATCCTTCTTCTCCCATCTTTTACCCCTGATGTCTATCTTCTCTCCACAGAACTTACATCTCATGTCATCTGTTAGATTCCAGCCTGTAATCATAAAACCTATCCGGGCTATAACCACACGTTTACAGGATGGACAATAAGTGTTTTCACCCTTATGTCCAGGCAGATTACCTACATAAACATACTTTAACCCCATTTCCTTAGCAATCTTCCAAAATTCTTCTAGTTTGCTGGTGGGTGTAGGCTCAACGTTAAGGTATTTATAGTGGGGGAAAAATCGACTTATATGAAGTGGGGTATCTTCACCCAGTTTTTCAAGGTGCCATCTAACCATAGATTTGAACTCATCCACACTGTCGTTTAGACCCGGTACAACCAGGTAGGTTGTCTCCACATGGATCCCTTTATTCTTCATATATTCCGTTGCTTCAAGAACTTTCTCAAGTTTTCCTCCTATAATTCGTAAATAGGTTTTGGGATTAAAAGCCTTAATATCCACGTTAGCTGCATCGATGAAAGGTGCCAGTGTTTCAAGCGGTTTTATATTTATATGGCCGTTCGTTACAAGGACGTTCATCAACCCCTCCTTTTTTGCTAGACGAGCTGTATCTAGGATAAATTCATACCATATTAACGGCTCATTATAGGTATATGCAATGAGAGGGGTGCCGTACTTTGACGCCAGCGAGACTATGTTTTCAGGGGAATTGTATGTTCCATAACTCAAGCTCGGCTCTGCCTGACTTATTTCCCAGTTCTGGCACCAGGGGCATTTAAAGTTACATCCAAAAGTACTTATACTAAATATAGGGGTTCCGGGATGAAAATGAAATAAAGGTTTTTTCTCAATAGGGTCGATTGCCATAGAGGATACTATACCATAATTAAGTGTATAAAGTTCCCCACCAATATTCTTCCTTACCCTACATAACCCCACTCTACCGTCTTCAAGTATACAGTTCCAAGGACAAAGCTCGCATCTTACCCTTTTATCGGTCAATTTACTATAAAAGAGTGCCCTCCTTTTCCCCAACATAGCATATTTTACCTATACTCATTATTGTTTGTCCGACTAATAATACTTAGCCCATGAAATTCCTGCCTAGCAAACCTTAATCTAAACTCTTTCTTTACCATGGACTTCCATTAAGATTTTCACTAAAAATGCAAGCGATGCCCTGATTATATCATTAGACATAAGGTAAATTATAGTGAGATACCTGGATCCAGAGGCTGAGTATTGTAACATTGTTTAAACAGTTAAACTGATTAAAGACAATATTTAAGATACTTTTCCAGCATCTAGGATTTGGTTTTCTTGATGAGGAGGAGAATTTCATTTGAGATAGCTACAACGGTCATAGGAGCAACTTTATATGCCTTAGGTTCCTATGTTACATCATACATTGTAAGTCCATGGGGGACCGGACAGTTTAGGCCAGCAATAATTATACCCAGTATATTTGCCATATTTTTTGGACCAAATGTAGGCGGGTTAAGCGCTGCAATCGGAACCTTTATCGCGGATTCACTTAAACATGGAACTCTTTATCTTAAAAGCTTTATAGCGGCTGTGCCATCAAACTTCATAGGCTTCTATCTCCTAGGCAAACTTCTTGAAAGAGATTTCACATGGAGGAAGTTTATAATAGCTTCCATAATATCCCTTGCTGTAGGAAACCTTATATGTGCTCTACTTGTAGCAGTATACTATTTGATTTTTGTTCCAGCGTTTGCTTCATCTCCCCTACTTTTCCTAGCAAGTTTTGTTATCGGTTTAACGTCATGGTGGTTCGCAACTATGATACCCTTTCAAATAATCCTCGTACCGCCTCTTCTACGTATTCTAACAGAAGTTTTTCCAACGATTACTCCGCCCGCGCTGAAACATGCAGATTTGACAAAAGAGGTTCCTGGGAAGGATTTTGTACTCACACTTACGATAACTGGCTTAATAATATTAGTGATAGCATTGGCTGTGTCTTTCTCAAAAGATGTGGCTTTTATATTCACTGGTGGATTAAATCCAGGGTACCGTGAGACTGTAAAATCATTGATAGTTGCGATGTTTTCGATAACGGGTGTTACCCTACTTGCAGTGGGGATAGCTTTTCCGCTCCTAAAGAAAAGAGCTTAGACGGTAATTATTTTATACCTGTTCTACTAACATTCATTCATGACGAGCTTCAACTCGTGGAGAACTGTAAACCTTCTTAAGAAGCTCAGTTTCCCTAGACTTGCAGGCACTCCAGGCGAGGAGAAGGCCAGGAACATCATTTTAGATGAACTTGAATCCTACGGTTACAAACCATTTCTAGATGAATACGAGATCCTTTCCTTCACAATAAAGGAGGCACGGTTTGAGGTGCTAGAGCCATGGGAAGAGGAGATACCCTGCAGGGGGGTTGGATTTTCGGGTTCGACGCCACCTGAAGGGATAGAAGGGCGTATCAAGTATGTTGAAACAGGGGATCCGAAGCTTCTTCCAAGGGAAGAGGGATGCATCCTTCTTATGTCTGCAAGACCTAGACTCGAATCGTACAAAAGGATAATGAAAGTTAAGCCGGCTGGAATAGTGGTTTCAGAGGGATCACCGTACAGGAAACCTTCACACCTAGATATGATGCCTGAATGGAGGAAATATGGTTCAGCACCCATGGTTCACATATCCTTCAAAGACGCGTATCGAATGCTGGTAAACGGCGCGGAAAAAGGTAGGATAACGTTGATTCAGGAGGAGAGGAAAAATAAAAGTTTTAACATAATCGCCGAGAAAAGGGGGGTAAAGTATCCTGATGAGGTTATAGTGGTTTGCGCCCATTACGATAGTGTCTACGATGTGCCTGGCTCAACCGATAATGCCGGTGGAACAGCATTTGTACTGGAGCTGGCTAGGTTTTTTGCCGGAAAAGAGACTAAACGCACCGTAAGGTTCATACTCTTTTCTGGAGAGGAGCTGGGACTACGTGGTTCCCAGGCCTACGTGAAAAAACTTGGAAAGGAGGCTGAGAAAATCAAGATGGTGGTTAACCTTGATGTGCATGGAGGAGCTATCGGATCAAACGGCGCTGTGGTGACCGGGCCGACCCAGATTAAACCATACTTAGAGATTTTAAGCAAAGAAGAAGGAATCAACCTACAAATTAGGGAAGACGTCTACTCCTCTGATGGAACATCCTTCGCTAAAAAGAACATACCTTCCGTAAGCTTCTTTAGGTCAAGCGGCGCCTCCGCCGGAATACACAGCCCTGACGACGACCCCAGCTATGTGGGTCCCCAGGCCTATGAAGCACTTGCACCGATAGTTATAAGGTTTCTGTCAACCCTAATCAATGCCGAGGAGTTCCCGTTCCCTAGAGAAATACCGCAAAACATAGCTAAAAAGGTGAAAGAATACTTCGAGAAAAGACTTGGAATAGTAGACGAAAAAGAAGAAAAGAATAAATAAAGAGATCGTTGCCGCATCAACATTTATTGCGCAACGGCAAACTGGATCCTGTATAGTTTCGCGTATAGTCCTCCTTTCTTTAGTAGTTCTTCGTGTGTACCCTCCTCCACAACCCTACCCTCATCCAAAACAATAATACGATCTGCTATTTTAACTGTTGAAAGTCTATGTGCAATTATTATACATGTTTTACCGGCGATTAGTTTTCGAAGAGCTGTCTGTAGCTTGGCTTCCGTGAATGGATCAACGCTACTGGTGGCTTCATCCATTACCAGGATCTTCGAGTCCCTTAGCATCGCCCTTGAAAAGGATATTAATTGCCTTTGTCCCACCGAAAGGTTTTTGCCTCCCTCGATAACCCTGGTATGGATGCCCTCTGGTAAGCTTTCCAGAAAGTCCTTTAACCCAAGCTTCTCTATTATTTCTTTCACCTGCTTCTCGTCTGCGTCAGGCTTAGCTACACGGATATTATCCAATACTGTACCGGAGAAGAGTATTGGTTCCTGTAAAACTAGCCCAATGTATTTTCTTAGGGAGGAGGGCTTAATTCTCCTGAGGTCTATGCCGTCGAGGAGAACTTTGCCCTTCCAGGGGTCGTAGAATCTAAGGAGTAAATTCATTAAAGTGGTTTTTCCGGCACCTGTAGGTCCAACGATGGCCACTATTTCTCCAGGCTTAATCTTAATATTAATGTCCTTAACTACAGGTTGGTTGGGCTCGTAGCCGAATGTCACATTCTGGTATACTATTTCGCCTTTAACATCTTTGATTTCTACACCCTCCTGCGGCTCCTCCTCTTCCTCAAGGAACTCGAATATTCTTTCAGCGGCAGCGAAGGCCGATTGAAGTGTTCCATAGAACATGGTCAACATGAGTATAGGGCTAAAGAACCTGTCCATGTACCCGTAGAACGCCACAAGGGTTCCTAAAGTTATTTGATCGTTTACGACAAGCATTCCTCCATACCAGAGTATGATAGCATAGCCTAGTGCTCTTATAGCATTTAGGATGGGGTTTATGAAGCCGACAACTTTGGTTGCCTCTAGGTTTGCCTGCAGATTTTCTCTGTTTATTTTCTCGAATTCCTTGATGTTACGTCTCTTCCTGTGGGCGAACGTCCGTATTATTGCGGCGCCAGCAATATCTTCCTCAATTTTACTGGTTACACTAGCAATCTTTTTACGTGTTTCTCGATAAGCTTTCCTCGCTCTTACAGCAAAATAGTAGGATGTGAGGAGAATAAGTGGTACTAAAGCGAAGACAACGAGGCTGAGATCAACGCTCAACTTAACCATTATAAATACTGCACCTAGAAGAGATACAACATCACTAATTACATCTATTACACCTGAGGTGACCACATCTCCTAGGGCATCGACATCGTTTGTTATACGAGATACTATTGTACCTGCTTTCTCCCTGGAAAAATAGGAGAGTCTTAGCTTCAGTAAGTGATTATACATTCTGTCCCGTATCTCGCAAATAACCCTTCGGCCCACTTTAGAAGTAAGATAAGTGTTACTTGCCCGTGCACCCCAATTTAAAATCACTGTTAACAGGAAAAATATAATGGATAGCGTTAGGAGCGTCATATTCCGAAGTTCTATTGAATCTATTATGAGTTTTGTAAGGTATGGTAGCATTAGTCCGACCCCAACCCTTGTTAACGAAAGTAGTAGGATCAATAGGAGCTGGTATTTGTATGGTGAAATAAGGCTGTAGATCTTTGAGATCAGCTCCCATTCAGAGTACTTACGTACCTTACCCTCCTCTGTTTCAAGGTATCTTCTCAAATGCCAACCCATATCTTATCACCTACATGAACATCGATTTATATAGTTTCGCGTATAGTCCTCCTTTCTTTAGTAGTTCTTCGTGTGTACCCTCCTCCACAACCCTACCCTCATCCAAAACAATAATACGGTCGACGAGTTTAAGTGTGGAAAGCCGCTGGGTTATCACGATCACGGTCCTGTTACGGAAATATTTTGTAAGGGCGTCGTAGATGGCTTTCTCCGTCTCTGCATCGACGTTAGATGTAGGGTCATCCATTATTATTATTTTGGGGTTCATTATAAGGGCTCTGGCTATAGCAATTCTCTGTCTCTGCCCCCCTGAAAGAGTTATGCCCCTTTCACCCACCATGGTTTCGTAGCCGTCGGGCAACGAGCTTATAAACCTATGTATGTAGGATAACTTAGCGGCTTCCACTACTTCATCCATACTGGCTTCAGGTTTACCGTAAGCAATATTATTTCTAATGCTGTCCGAGAAAAGAAAGATGTCCTGGTGCACTATTCCAATCTGTTTACGAAGAGACTCGATTTTGAATTTCCTTACATCTACCCCGTCCACCATTATCCTTCCACGCTGAGGGTCGTAAAACCTCATTAAAAGATGGGCTATTGTCGTCTTACCACTGCCGGTTGGACCCACGATCGCCACCGTTTCGCCAGGCTTAACTTTAAAAGTAAGACCCTTTAATACCCATTTTTCTCCATCATAGCTAAACCAGACGTCTTCGAAACTTACCTCCCCCTTCCTTATGGGAATATCTCTTGCATCGGGAAGTTCCTTGACTTCGGGCTCGCTATCCAGTATCTCAAATACCCTTGAAGCTGCGACGCTGGCCATCTGGTACGAAACTATGATAAATCCTATCCACGTTAAAGGCCATATTAACATACCTGTATACAAAGTCATCGCCACAATATCACCTATTTTTAAAGCCCCAGCCATGGTCTTAATACCGCCATACCAGTAAATAAATAGGGTTAGAATGGAAGACGTTAAAGAAAGGGTGGGCCATAGGGCTGCTCGATATTTTGCGGCATCCAGCATTTGCCGGTAATACGACCAGTTTTTCTCCTGAAACTTTTCGTTGAAGTGGTGTTCCACCGCCAGTGCCTTAAGGATCTTCACACCGGTGATACTTTCTTGGGTGGTCGCAGTTATCTCACCATAGGTTTGACGGGCCAGCATATAAAGTCTCCTAAGCTTCGGCACAAAGTATCTCACCAGAAGGTAAATTATAGGTGTGAAGGTTAAGGAAATTAACGTCAATTCAACGTTTATGGTAAACATGGCTATTATGGCGCTTGCAAAGGTTATCATTGAGCCAATAAATCCCGAGGTCAGTTGCCTTACAAAACGTCTCAACTGTTCTACATCAGATGTAGCCCTAGCTATCAGTTGCCCCACATCTATTCTCTGGAAAAAGCTGTATGAAAGTTCGTGAATCTTCCGATATACTTCGTTCCTTATATCGTAGATGACACCCTGTGCAAGGTACTCCGAATAGTATCGACTTGCAAAACTTATCAACCCTTGTCCTATAGTAAATCCCACTATAAGTATGGCATAGAGCTGAAGAACATCCAGTTTTCCCGCTTCTATTTCATCTATAGCCCATCGAGTTATATACGGAATATATACACCCAGTATCGAGCTTACCGTATTCAGAGCTAAAACTAGTAGCAATAGTTTCCATCTTCTTAAAATATATTCAATTATCCTTCTGCCAATGTTCTTAGCTTTCTTCAAGTTTTACACCTCCACTTTCAAGAATCCTGTAACCTTCTTTCAACAACCTATGTACTGTGGGTTCATGGAAGGCGAATACGGTTGTGAGAAAATCTAGGAGAAGACGTATTCCGACAGCATGTGTTATGGTATCCTTTTTCCTTGAAAGCAGGAATTCTATAGTCTTTTCCTTAAACTTAAGGTATTCCTTCAGAAGGAACTTTATTCTAGCTCTATTTTCAGGTGTAAGAGATACATCAAATATCTCCAGGTTTCTAACCACGTTTTCTAGGTACTCGTTGAAGACCTTTTTAACCTCCTTTGCTTTCTCCTCCTCTGAACCAGAAAGCGAGTATGAGACGAGATACATTTTCGCTACGGACGCATAGTATTTTTTAACAAGGTTTCCCCGAACCTCCGTCCGGACGTGTTTTATTAAGCCTGCTTTTTCAAGGAGCCGCAAATGGTAGTCTATAGCAGCCGTATTTTTCTTCAATAATCTTGCAAGCTGGTATGCGGAAAATTCTCCGATAGTAAGAAGTTTAAGAATCTTTCTCCTAGTATCGTCGGCAAGCAGTTTCGCGACTTCTGGATCCCTAATAACCAGTATATCCTCCATAATTATTTCACGCTAAAGAAAAATTAAACGATATATAAGTCTTTTGTATTGAGTACCGAACATTATCCTATTATATTTTAAAGCCATCTATATTATTGGTTAGGAAATATTATGCAGATAAATATAATTTACGATGGAAATTACTGTATTGCATACAATATTATCCTAGATGTAAACTTACAGGAGCTAGGTGATTTCGCTAAATTTATTGATAGATTATTGCGGGAGGGCTTTGAAGTCTTATCAATCAACCAGTTTAAATTTTTATCTCCAGCAGATAATAAAAGGGTATTCTTTTTCGTTTTACTCAAAAAGCCCCTTAAGGAGCCTGTGCTAAAGGAGGGTGAAGAAGGTTACAGCATGGAGCATCTACGCAAGGGGCTTATAGAGTACTACATGAGGGTTTACGGGCCCATCGGCAGACAAATTCTGGAGAGAGACTTATTGAACATAATAGAAAAGGAGGGGGTCGGGATCGGGGAAGCAATGAAAAGATTGTACCATAGAATCTATAAGTAAATGGTAGATATATGACAACATTGCTGTAGATGGTTGATAGACATGGACCAAGAAACATATGGATACGTTTGTCCTAGATGTGGAGCCTCCCTAGAGATAACTCCAGAAACCATGGTGATTGTCTGCGATTACTGTGGATACCCTTCGTCCATAACAGGCATTATGGATCCGAAGGAAGTTTATGTCGTTGAGAGTGTACCTAGAAAGCTTGTTGAGGATGCTTTTTGGAGAGTTGTTGAAAGGGACTTCGATTTGAGGAGGCTTAAAAAAGATATAGTTATACGGGAGGTTGAAGGAATATATGTTCCCATATGGGTTAGCAGGGTAAAGCTTAGCGGGGAGGTATCATATTATTTTTACCAATATGAAGGTAAAAAGAGAAGGAAGGTTTATCGTGTTATTAAGGTAGATTCATGGAGGCTGGTGAGTTTAGTTGCTAGGCGTCAGGCAAGGAGATTAGGTGTTAGCGAAGCCGTGGCTTCCTTAAGCGAGGAACTGTTAAAGGAAAAAGCGAGAAAATTGATAGAACTGTCTCCAGACGAGTGGCAGAAGGTAAAGCTTCAAATCCTAAATACAGAATACGATGCGAAGACCGCCGAGGAGAGGTTGAAGGAAGATGCATTGGACATGTTGAGGGAGGAGTTTAAGGCTGAAGGAGAAATAGACGGTTTTCAGGTTTCTGTTGAACACCTTGAGAAGCCGAAACTTTTTCTGATACCCGTATGGAACGTCTATTATAGTTACAAGGAGTCTGTATACTCTGCCTTTTTCTCGGGCTGGGGACCCCATCTTCTTTTGAAAACGGAGCCGGTGACAGGCATTAGGAGGGGGTTGTATCTGGCTTCAGCCTGGCTTTCCATCCTTGTATCCTCCTTGTTAGCCTACATAGTGTTTTTAGGTGAAAAGATAGATGTAAGGCTACTTATCCTCCCTCTATTGGGAGTGGGGGGAGCATATACTTTTTCCAAGTTATCCTTGAGAGACGTGAGGCTTGAGAGGTGAAGAATTTGGAAACCAGATGCCCGGTCTGCGGGGCTGAAATAGAGGTTCCCAAAACTATATCGACTACAGAATGCCCTTACTGCGGTACAGTCTTTGATGTCAAAACTGGAGAGAAGAGCCGTCTCGAGCACTTCTATTTTCCGGTCTACGTAAAAGACCCCTACGATAAACTAATGAGGTTTCTAGGTAGACAGTACGGTGTACCCACAGATCTCAAGCTTTCATCCACCTACACTAAAAGGCTCTTACATATAGTACCAATATTCTTTTATCATCTCCATGGAAGAGCCCTAGTGGAGGCTAAAAGCAGGAAGCTAGGCTCCTTTACAGCGGTGGTCGAGGAGGTAGATGACATAGGTATACCGGCCTTCAGCGGTAAGATAGCTGAGCTTCTTAAAGAATACCCTTTTCCATTAAGGGGGAAGAAGTTCTTCGAGGAAAAGCTGAAAACCATGGGGATCTACTATGAGCCTGAAATAGAGAGGGTTGAAGCGGATCGAACAGCCGAGACACTTTTAACGGAAAAACTTTCGAAGGAGGCAAGTGAAGTCGCCGAAAACTTTCGTTTAACCAAGTTCTTGGAATTCAAGGTCGAACATAAGGGATTAGTATACTACCCCATATGGGAGCTCGAATACCAATATAAAGGAAACGTCTTTAAAGGATTTATAGACGGGGTGACAGGAACCGTCATCCAAGGAGAACATCCCTTAGCCCTAAGAAGCAGAGTAATACAATTCACCTGGAGTCTAGTTTTTATAGCCACCGGAATATTATTCGGTTTTCTCGTCCTCCAACAGTCAGGCACAGGTCTTCCAGGCATAGTCGCAGCTCTATTCTCGTTCATAGCTGGCGTTGCAGCAGCCCTACCACAATTAATCAGAACAGGCGTAAGAAAAGTCTCAGCATCCGAAATACTCCACCCTACACCGGACAAACCAAAAGAAATCCTAAAGAAAATAAGCAAACCACTCTTGTCCGGGGAAATAACCCTAAAATACGGTGAGATCTAAAACCTTTTAACAAATATTTCAATCGAAAATCCATCCCATCTAAGCAAGCCATCATACATGGAATCTCCTAAACCTCCAAACAGAATACATCAACATTCACAGTAACAGAAACCCGGCAACAAGCGACAATCGTTCCACATTATTTTCATACCTCATAGAACAAGTTTCTAGAATAACATAGAATATTTCATCGGGGGAATGATGATGAAGGGGTGACATTACTACTGCCATCCCATGGCGGGATAGCAAGCGACCTAGCTACTGACCCCCTCAAATGTTTTCTATATTTTCATTCTTATATATCTTATTGGTTATATAGCGAATTGAATATATAATGAACTACGAGTTAACCCTTACGCATTTACCTAAGTAGTTTCATGTATTCTTTTTAGGTTCTCTAAGGATCTTTATTTAAGCCTCCCTCCTCTGCGTGTCCGATGATGAAATCACATGTTTTATTATTTATTGTATTTCTGATATGGCTTCTTCTAAAGATAGAATCTTAACATTAGCATGTTCTTTCAAAAATTCTTTATACAAATGGTACTCAACATCAGCACTAAAAAGAGCAAAAACTCTACTGCAATCAATTGTTTCCGGAGTTGATAGAATGCTAGTCAAAGTAACACGGTATATTCTTCAGCGAGTGTTAAAATAATATCAGAAGACATAGGCCCGGACACACATAGTATCAGTCTATATAACAACTCTAAGAGGTTCAAAAAAGATACAGAAAATACACTCTAATACAACCGTATATTTCTACCTAACATTCCTGAAAGTTCCATGCTGATTCATATAAAATTCAGTTCGGAAACCTTTTCTTCATTTTTCTGCGCTGCAATGGGTCATCATCTGGGGTTATATGTGTATTTGTTATATAAGTTTCTTTCTAGTGGGTGTTTATTTTGGTGTTGGGGTGTGCTGGCTTGTTTCGTTGAATATTGTTGCGATGTTTTGGGGTGTGATGAAAGTTTTCTTGCAGTCTAGTCCGGCTGTTTTTTCCAGGAATATTATTTCGTCGTGTTTTGTTTTTCTCCTTAGTTTGACTTCGGCGCATTCAATGGGTTTTCCTCTTACTGTTATTATCACGTCTATTTCCGGGTCGAGGGATTTTTCTTCTTGTCCTCCATGTTTCTCTGCCAATGCTTCTCTAATGTAGTCTTCAAAGTAGTGGGGTAGTTTTTCGGTTATTTCTTTTTGAATAGTTTTTCTTTCTACCTCTAGTTCGGAGATCCCGTATTTAGTGTCCAGGTAGTAATAGAGATCTATTATGGGAGACCTGATCTTGTAAAGCCATTTCCTTTTCCCATATACTTTAATTCTCTTTACTAGCCCCATGTTCATTAGGTTGTAGAGGTATGGTTTTACCTCGTTCAGAGGTTTGCTTGTATAGGAGGCTATGTCTTTAGGGAGATGGTTTCCCATAGCTATAGCCCTGATGATCCTCTCGTAGGCTCTGGTTAGGGTTCTGTCTTCTTCGGCGAATATTTCACCTATTAACCCTGGAATATTTCTTAGAGAATAGGTTACAGCGTCATCGACCGAGTTAGTGTAGAATTGGAGAAGCCAGGGGTCCCTAAGGAAAACTAGAGCTTTCGCTAACTCTTTTCCGGCAAGTCTATCCTTAAAGTAAATATGTATGTCCTTACATCTTATGAGGTCAAGCCTGTATACTTGGAATAGGCCTAGTAGTGGGCTTCTGGCGGCAAGAATTCTTTGTGTGAAACCCATACTGGAGCCTACAAGGTATAGTTTAGCTTTTATAGAGCCCGAGAGGAAATGTAGAAGGTCTATGAACTCGCTTGGGAGTCTCTGAAATTCATCTATAACTATAAAATATCCTGAATGGCCAACTAGCTCTTCGAATAACTTAGCGAATTCGCCGTAACTTAAGGTTCCTCTTTCTTTACTATGGAGATATATGAGGTCTCCACTTCTAAGCACAAAGAAGTAGTGGGTGGGGTTAAGGAATCTTCTTACTAGAAAGCTTTTGCCTACTTTTCTTCGCCCATAAAGTATTACCCGAGGAAGCTTGAGTAACTCGCTTACCTCGCTTCTGGGTATAATATGAAATACCATAATTATAATTACTGTAATTATAATTATATTTTTTCTGCTACAGCTACTTTACCCTGTATAAATAAATACAGGGAGTAATGACCCTTTTACCCCATCTGCTTTTCTAAGAGTTTTCTTATCCTTTTGAGCTCAGCGACTACATCTGCGAGTGTAGGTGTCTCTACTTCCCCTGTTTCGGTGGCTACTGGTCTTAGATTTTTAACTTTTTCGAGTATTTCCTCTTTTATATTCTCGTAGTTCTCCAGGTATCCTAGTTCTGCTTCTACGCGAGGGCCGGGGCCGCCGTACCCCGCGGTTTGTATTTTAAGTGTTGCTATACCAAATAGCCTGGATAAGGGGCCCTGCACTACATCTATATTCGTTATCCTATTGTATGGTACAATGCTTTTGACGCGCCAAAAGACCCCCTTAGAGACTATTATTTCGTCGTCGGTTAACTCGTATACAATGGAATTATAGTACCTGTTTATCCAGTATAAAGTAAACACTGTTAGCGCTACTAAAGGAGTATATAAAACCAGCAGCAGTAATTCCATGAAACTCCATCGCGACATCCAGGCGTATACGGTTAACGGGATAGCCCATGAAAGATAGCCAAGGATTATGGCGGCAGTCATATATATGAAATATAATGTCTTCATGTATCTACTTGGCCTTAGCACGGTCATCGTAGGAGATAGGCTACCGCAATATTTATACCTTGAGTTATTTAATATGCGAGTTTCTTTCTTTTATGCTTTCTCGATGACAAGTTTGTTGCCTTGTACTCTTATGAGGAGCTTATCTCCAGGGCGGAAGGGAAAATTGCTGTCGAGCGCAAGAAGACGCGGAATATAAATTATAAACTGTGAATACTTTCTACCCTTCACAGTTATTTTCCTCTCAATAAATCTTCCAATATCCTCAAGCACCATTTTTATCGTTTTAGAAATATTTTCCATTCTTATTTTATATTTTAGTGCACTAATTTCAAAAAACGGCGACCTGTATGTCAGAATACATTCTATGCAGGGAGCTAGGATTCAAACACATAAAACGCGGAGTATACAGAAAAGCAAAAACAAACTTTAATTAATAAAGAATTTTCCCCAAAGTTTCTCTCTAATCTATTAAATAAAATTTTAAAAGCATAATGTGTTTTATTGTTGACAAATATTTTTATTGTTTAGTCTCCTTCATAATATAATTATAGAGGGTTACATACATGAAATGGAGGGTAATTTATAGTATCTTATGGCTTTTAACGTTAATTGCGTACTCAGTTCCTTGGGCAAGGACTAGCGAGAATGTTTTCATAGGATGGAACTTTACAATGCCATTCTCAATAACATACCTAATAGGCCTACTAATAGGCTTAATAGTATTAGCAATAAAATGGAAGCCGGTTGAGGCCACTATTCTTGCTGGGATCCTAGAATTTCTCGGGATTGCAGGCGCGTATGTAGGGATAGGCGCCGGAGCCATAATAGGCGCGCTTGCCAGAGAGGAAATGACATCAGAGTGGGGTATAGGGCTGGCATTCTTGGTAGTGCTAATATATACTGTTTTAGGAGCAATAGCAGGAAAGAAAATGATAGTAAAAGAGCAAACAAAATGAACTCCACTGGTAGGAGTGTTTTTCGGGTCACACACAGCCTCAGCATACCTAATAGCTCTTAAAGGCATAGAAAGACACACTACGATACAGAAAGCTACATCTTAATGTTTCTGCCCCAAGCTCCATCCCAACCAAATATCTCATAGTAACGCCATGTCGCGCCCCCGATAATTCCCTTTATAAAGTTAGTGTTAGGGGGCAAGACTGCCAGGATATGCTCCCTAACACTAGGAAGGAAGGGCTGTCTATCTCTGAGGGGGATGCTACTACCGCCACGTCTAATTATATCACCTGTATAAATCAAAATCTTTAAAAAATTTTAAAACGGGGATGCAAAGCGGTTGATTGTCTTGAAGTTGGCTAAGGAAACTGTATACTTGAGGATAAGAAACCTGCTTAGAGAGGCTACGGTAAGAAAGAGGAGACTTAAGCTTGCAGTTGTAGGCGATGACGGCGAGGTCTACTTGTTTAAAATGGGCGGACTAATAGATGTAACCGAAAACGCGAGAAACATTCTCAAGTTTTCTACAGAGAACGGGGAGGAGCTTAAGCTACCCAGGGACTTGATGGAGAAGGTTGAGAATGGTTTGAAGCTCGGGGCTACCAAAGTCTACAAGAAGGCATATAATCTTGCTTCAATCGAAAATTCACCTATTTTTCTTTAAAGTTCTGCCGGTTTCCAGCCCGTCGTCAAACACCTTCAGGTTGTTTTCGGGTTGGGGAAGTAGCTCGACTATGCTTGCTTTAACTGCATTGGGTTCGAGGAAGCCGGTTAAGCCCACGGCTACACCTAGCAGATGTACGTTCATTCCCCTGCTGAATCCAAGTTTCCTGCATTTCTCAGACGAGTTTACAGTATAGATTTTTCTACAATGTTCTCCAATTAATGTAATGATATCAGCTATAGACGGGTATTTTGCCGATCCCAGTATGGAAGATATTGGGGGAATCGGCTCCACATTGAGCACCACTATCCCCCTCCTGCTAATATATTTCAGTGCCCTCACCGTTTCCAATGGTTCTAAGCCCAGTGTAAG
>QMRH01000034.1 GCA_003650675.1 Thermoprotei archaeon
CGTCCATTAGGGCTAGTAGTTGTGCTACTACTCTTTTTTCTACTTCTCCTGTTACTTCTTCTCTTTTGGGTGCTATTGCGTCTATTTCGTCTATGAATATTATTGCGGGAGCGTTTTCCTCGGCTTCTTTGAATATTTCTCTGAGTCTCTGCTCGCTTTCGCCATAAAACTTGCTCATAATCTCAGGACCATTAATAGCAATAAAGTGGGCTCCACTTTCGGATGCTACTGCTCTAGCGAGAAGGGTTTTTCCCGTGCCAGGTGGACCGTAAAAGAGCACTCCCTTTGGGGGTTCTATTCCAAGTCTCCTAAAAAGCTCCGGATGCTTCAACGGAAGCTCAACCATCTCCCTAATCTTCTGCTTAGCCTCATCCAAATCCCCTATATCCTCGTACGTTACCCTTGGAACCTCCACTTCGAGACCCTTTACCGGCTGAGGTTTAAGTATGATCTCGGTTTCCTCAGTTACACGTACTACACGTGAGGGTCTGGTGGCTGTAACAATAAACTTTAATGCTGTTCCGAGTACTGGGACTAAAATCATATCTCCTCGTGTAAGTGGACGGCTAACCAATTGTCTCCGAATATATGTAGAGAAATTAAAGTCCATGCTATAGAACATGGTTTCCTCTGCTGGCGCTAGGGTGACGCTGATGGCCGGTTTAACATCGGCCTTCCTGACTGTTACGATATCTCCTATAGAGATTCCTGCATTGGCCCTCAACAACCCATCTATCCTTATAATGCCCTTCCCCTCATCCTCTATATATGCTGGCCACACTATCCCCACGGTTGTCCGTTTTCCGGTTATTTCGACTACGTCTCCAGGTGATACATCCAGTTTAGCCATAGTCTCCCTATCTAACCTAACTATTCCTCGCCCTACGTCTCTTTGCTTAGCTTCTGCTACGCGCAACTGTACTTCAGTATGCATATAACATTCCTCCACTAACATACATGGATATAGCTTATACTTTAAGTGTTAATCTGCCACTATTTCTACCACATCTCCATCCTCTAAAATAAAGTTTTTTCCCACTCTAACTGGTGAATGCGGGAGACGTTTACTCCAAACCCTAGCATACTTGAAGTTCTCGTATAATCGTGAATGTATGTTTTTGGCTACCTCTATAACAGTAGCTCCTCTCTCGATTACGAGGGGGCGTGAAGCGATTTCTTTGCTTCCACGTTTCCTCGTATAAACCCTTATAAGATTGAGTTTCTTCAGGAGGAAATCAGCTAACAAATCTTTGAATCCTTCCGGATTTTCAGTTATTTTTGAAAACTCTATTACTGGTATAGTATTCCGACTACAGATATTTTCTATTTTCCTCAGCTCTTCTTTGGAATATTTTTTGTCTTCTGCAAGTAAATCGAAGAATATTATCAATGCAGGCTTTTTGACTAATTCTCCTCCTATGGATTTCTCTATGTCGTCGGGAGTTAAGTCACCTTTTAAGTAAATTTCTGCATGATATACACCGTATTCACGTAACGTTTTCTCAAGTGCTGTTTTTGAGATATTTATAGGTTCTCCCTTGACTTTTATTCCTCCGCTCGCCCTACGTTTAATGCGGGCTAGAGCAGGTTTACTACCAACCCGAATCCTATACCCGTCGAGTAGAGATAATATTTTTTCATATTGCGTTAATGGGTCTCGGGCTGAGACGAAAATAAAAAGTACATCAGCGTTCCGCGCCACTGTCAAGGTTGTCGGGTTAAAGCCTTCTCCTCCTTCTATAAGAGAAGGTGTATCGACAAGCTGTATCATAAGGCCCTTGTGAAGTAACATTGCTGGCTGAGGCTTTTTTGTTTCAAAGGGGGCTATCGATGAATCAGCTTTTATTGAAGTTAAGGTGTTTAGGAGAAGCGTTTTCCCGGTGTTCGGGAAGCCTATCAAAGCGACCTGTACATCTCCCTCCTTCGCCACTAAGGTTTTCTCCCCTTTTCTCCTTTGACGCATTAACCTTTTCTTTTCTATCTCCTCCCTTAGTTTCACAATACGTTTCTTGACGTTTACACGAAGCTTCTCCGTGCCCTTATGTTTAGGAATCAATGACAGGAATTCCTCTAGGGCCTTAAGCTTTTCCTCAGGAGTCCTAGCTGCAACTACTTCTGCCCATTTAGCCCTAGCCTCAGGAGGAAGATTCGTGGGCATTGTATTCACCGGCAATAACTTGTTTTAGTCAGTATCCACCTCTAGTATTCAACATGCATTTTTCACTTTTATTTTATATCGTATACCTAGGAACAATTAATTAACAGACAGGAGTATAACTAGTGGTGTAGGTTTTGAGCGGTAGTAGAAAATCGTTAAAGAAGCCTGAAGAATGGGAGATTGAACGGCTGAAACGGAAGCTGGATTACCAATACTATACGGGTATAGGGGATCTCTTACTGGAACCGGAGATACGGGTTTTGCGTTCTTCCCGTACTGGAAGAATAAGGGAGATATATTTGAATGGAAAACTGTTGGCAGTAGTACGGCTTAAAGATGGACATTTATTAATATCTATCGAGGGAGCTAAAAAAATAGTAAGGAAACTTCCGCCACCCCATTTGAGGGTCGTTGTGTCGGAGGAGGCGGCACCGTTTATTTCTAAAGGTAGATCTGTCTATGCAAAACATGTAATTAAAGTAGATACAAGGTTACGCCCAGGGAACGAGGTGATAATAGTTGACGAAAAAGATAATGTACTAGCAGTTGGACGACTATTTTTATCGCCAAGGGAGATCACGGAGTTTAGAAGAGGTGTAGCAGTGAGGACACGGAAGACGATAAGGTGATCAACGGTTGGTTGCAACCGCATTAACTGTCATGTTTCATCGACATGAATTCCGGACGTCTTTCTTCGATAAATGATGGTTTTGTGTCGAGGTTTCTTTGGTAGAATCTTGTAAACTAGGTTAAATAGCAATAACGTGTAAGAAATATTAAGAGTAAGTGATTAATTTTCATCATTGGAGGGTGTTTGATGAAGCATTTACTAAAAGTGACTGATTTTACTTCAGACTCCATTATTAAGATTCTGGATCTATCTAAACGTTTTAAGGATCAGCGTAAAAAGGGTAGGCGTTACCATAATATACTTGAAGGTAAACATGTACTGTTATATTTCGAGAAGCCTTCCACCAGGACACGTATTTCACTGGAAGTAGCTATACGGGAGTTGGGGGGCAATCCCATTGTGGCAAGACGTGATGAACTGCAATTATCACGAGGCGAGACTTTACACGACACCGCTGAGGTTTTAGGTAGATACATTGATGGAATAGCGGCTAGGGTCTACTTCCACAAGACGTTAGAGGAGTTAGCTAAACACTCGTCCATAAGTGTAATCAACGCCTTAAGCGATCTATTTCATCCACTACAGGCTATAGCGGATGCATTCACAATAC
The DNA here is from genome assembly GCA_003650675.1 of Thermoprotei archaeon. Lineage (GTDB taxonomy): Archaea > Thermoproteota > Thermoprotei > Thermofilales > B20-G17 > B67-G16. The sequence continues at coordinate 3,400 of QMRH01000034.1, forward strand.
GTGAATATTTCGGTAGGTTGAAGGGAATAAAAATAGTTTTTGTAGGCGACGGGGGGAGCAACGTAGCACATTCACTTTTGCTAATATCGGCTATGCTTGGAATGGATATAACCATAGCCTGCCCAGAGAAATATGCGCCAAAAACTTTTGTGATTGAAGAAGCTAATGCTCTAGGTGAAAAAAGCGGATCGGAGATACATGTTATGGAGGATCCGTCTAAGGCTGTAAAAAATGCTGACGTAATTTATACAGATGTATTTGTGAGCATGGGGTTCGAGAGAGAAAGAGAAGAAAGACTAAAAGTTTTTATTCCACGATACCAAGTTACTCGTACACTGCTAAAAAAGGCTGGTAAGAGAGTGGTTTTCATGCATTGCTTACCCGCCCATAGAGGAGAGGAGGTGTTGGCCGAAGTCATAGATGATCCAGCGATATCTCTAGTCTACGAGCAAGCTGAAAACCGTTTACATACGGCGAAAGCCGTTCTAGCATGTTTACTCGGTGATTGGAATGGGATTTAAAGATTTCTTACTCTCGGCTAAAAAAATAATCTTAATAGCTAGAAAGCCCTCGAAAGAACGTTTTCTCACCAGTCTAAAGGCATCGTTCCTAGGATTATTTCTAATAGGATCAATAAGCTTCATAATACAGCTTCTCTCTACGGTACTTACACTAGCGGCAAGGGCCGGTGCCGTACCCACAATACCACGGGAGACCGTAATCTATGTACTTGTTGCAATTATAGTTGTGGTTATGGGTGTAGTGGCCTATGGTAGAAAAGCCGGCTGGTGGTAAAAAGACGGGTGTTTTTTACGCCGTTAGAACGACTGTAGGACAGGAGTATAATGTGGCGTTAATAATAGAGGAGAGAGTCAAAGGAAAAAAGATACCAATATTCTCAATATTAGTAGTGGACGGATTACGTGGCTTCATATTCATAGAGGCTCCCTCGCCATCTTATGTGGATGAAGCCACCAGCGGGCTAAAGTATGTAAAGGGAAGGGTCCCTGGGACTTTAAGATACGAGGACCTGGAACGTTTCATAAAGCCGCTACCCCTTATAGAAGAGGTGGAAGTAGATGACATAGTAGAAGTCGTTCGAGGCCCCTTCAGAGGAATGAGAGGCCGCGTAATACGAGTAAATAAGGCAAAGAGGGAAATAGTTATAGAACTTTTTGAGGCCACATACCCCCTGCCGACAACGGTTGATATAGATGATGTGAGAATACTTGAAAAGGGAGGCCAAGCTACTTAAAAACAGTAAATAAAAAGATGCATGGATGAAGGGCAGACAACCCAAACTAAAATATAATAACCCAGTAAAAGACTTAATGAAAAGCTGGGGTAAAGTAACATATGAGAACTAAAGTAACTAAAGGATCTAGAATTAAACTTACAGGCCCTGCCTCTTTCATGCTTCTCGACGGGGAAGTTGAAGTCCATGGAAGCCCCGTGAAACGAAGAGAGCGTATAGGTGTCCCCGTAGGAAGAACCATAATAATGAACGTTATCGAGGACTCGATTCTTGAAGTAAATCTTGGCGATGGCGGTTCCATCGAGGAGTTTAGTGAAACTAGTTTGCCCTATGAATGGAAGACCGCTGCAGAACAACTAGTGGAGATGGAGAAGCCAGCGACCATATTAATTTTGGGTGGAATCGACGGTGGAAAAAGCGTGTTTGCAAATTACTTGCTAAACTTAGCGTTGAAAAAGGGACTTAAAACCGTGTTGATAGATACCGATTTAGGGCAGTCTGAAATAGGAGCACCCACAACAATCTCAATGACTTCCTTAAGAAAACCATTACCATACCTCAATAAAGCTAGAATGACCACCGGTTTCTTCGTCGGTTCAACCAGCCCCGAAAGACTGACACATAGAGTTTTGATAGGTTTAAAGATGTTGTATGAAGAGGCGTTAAAACAAGACAATGAATTGATAATAATAAATACTGACGGCTGGATCGAAGGGGAGAAGGCGGTGGAATATAAAGTAAGCATGGTTCTACTAGTAAAACCCAATGTAATTGTAGCCATAGAAAGGGAAAGCGAGCTGGAGCCGATAGTAGGGGCATTTGACTATAATCCCTTAATTAACTTGATACGGCTTCCACCTCTACCGGCGGCTAGAAGAAGAAGCCCGAATGAAAGAAGGATTACTAGGCAGGGAATGTACTTGAAGTACTTTGAGAACAGTAAAATTAGAACCTACTCTCTGCTGAAAACCCGTTTTCTCTACACTTCCCTCAGCGGATGTGTGCCCCTATACGGTGAAGAGTTGATGGAGATAAAAAGAAGGTTAGGTGAAAAAGGTGAACAAATTGAGTGGATTGGAAGGAACTCCCAGACTGTGATAATTGTTTCAAAGTCTAGGAGATTTACCCTAAATGAAGAGGAGGAGAGGATTATACGTGAAATCTTAAAGAGCCGGACTATAAGGATCGTGCCGAAGGGATATGAAAGGGGACTGCTCGTCGGGCTTTTAAACGAGAGAGGGCTTTTACAGGGTCTAGGAATCATAACGGAGATAGATTGGAGTAAGGGATTAATACGCATCAAAACACCCTTCGAAGGAAAGGTGCATGCTATAGCTGTAGGAAACATAAAACTTGACGGCAACCTAAATGAAGTAGAAAAGATTAAGGGTTGGGCCTTATAATTACCAGTTAGTGAGCTAAATGTTTAAAAGTCTACGGGATTTCGTGAACTTTTACCACGAAAAAGGGGATGTTGAGGTTCTTACAGAAAAATTCTCCGTAAAGTATGATATTACCCGTAAAGTTCTTGTAAACCATGATAAGAAAATCCTTTTCTTCAAGAACATAGAGGGCTTCACGCTACCTGTACTAGCTGATATTCTAGCTAGTAGAGAACGTTTCCTGGCTGCACTGGAAGCTGGGAAAGACGAAGAAGCGTACTTAAGGCTGATGACTGCGATGAGAAATCCACTCAAGTTAAAGGCTAGAAGCGATGCCCCCTTTCTTGAAGAGAGGTCACTAAGCCTAAGGAGATTACCTGTACCCATCTATTTTAGGAGGGATGGTGGACCCTATATTACTTCTGGAATAGTCATTGCCCGTGATCCGGAGAACGATGAAATACTTAATGCTTCTATTCATAGACTCCAGGTACTAGATGATAGCACCTTAGCTATACGTGTTGTCCCGAGACATCTTTACAATATGATAGAAAAATCATGGCGTTTAGGGAAGGATCTTGAGGTTGGAATAGTTATAGGAGCTCCCCCTGTAGCCTTGATTTGTGCAGCGTGTTCTCCCCCCTATGGTGTGTTTGAGATGGAGGTTGCAAATAGGTTGCTTGATGGAAAACTTGAAGCAACGTTGCTTCCAAACGGACTACCTGTTCCAAGGGAGTCGGAGATAGTCATTCAGGGTAGAATTCCACGGGGAAAATTCCATGATGAGGGACCGTTCGTAGACATTACTGGAACCTATGATGTGGTGAGAAAACAGCCTGTGGTCGAAGTCGAAAACGTTTTTTTAAGGTCTGATGCATGGTTTCACGCCATCGTACCTTCAGGCGATGAACATAAGATTTTAATGGGTTTTGAAAGGGAAGCTAGGATCTGGGATAACGTGAGACGGGTTGTTCCATACGTGAAGGGTGTAAGGTTAACTAAGGGCGGTTGCGGATGGCTACACTGCGTTATATCTATTAAAAAGCAGAGTGAAGGAGATGGGAAAAACGCTATACTTGCAGCTTTCGCTGCCCATCCTTCATTGAAGCTCGTTATAGTAGTTGACGAGGATATCGACATAGATGATCCAAACGATGTGGAGTGGGCTCTAGCAACCCGTTTTCAAGCAGGTGAAGACCTTGTGTTAATAAATAGGGTTCGCGGCTCCAGCCTAGATCCTTCAGCTGACCAAGAAAGCCTATTAACTTCGAAGATGGGATTGGATGCAACTATACCCTTATATAAACCCCGAGACAAATTTGAAAAAGCCACTTTAGGCTAGAAGAAGATTGCTTGTATCCGCATCAATTCCGGCCCTGTTGTCTCCTCTCCAGCGATCACTCCTTTATCGTTTGCAACTATACCTGCCTTTATAAAGGGGCTTCCCCTGTTGACTGTGCCTACATCTGCTGTGACACCAAACAATTGTCCTAGTTCGGCAACCTCTTCGTCGGTTGCAAGAGGATTTACTAGAAGCCCTTTATTGGTTACGACAGCTATGGCTCCCACAAGTACACTTCCCCCAATATCCTTAACAATAACTTCGACATCAAGCACATCTTCAATATTCTTACATGTTTTTTTGTCGAAGAGAGGGCTTACTACAGCAAATTTATCGTTTGCTAGTATGAGGTTTCCTAAGGCGGTAACACGGGCATCTATACGTTCAACTACCAAACCTTTTTCACGTGTAACTTCACTTATGGCTCTCTCTTCCTCCTCTGAAATATGGTATGGTAGGAGAATACCCTTATTGTTTCCTGCAAGAAAGACGCCCGTTAAATTTGTTCCGTAAATCTTCGAGAAGACTACTTCAACTCCTAGGTTTTCCTGTAGGGATGAAACAACCTTCGGATTAACCTCTGATGAAACAACAGCTATTTTATTGTTTGTGTAAATGAAGACGCCTATACTTGAACTTCCAAAAACTCTCAGTTTATCTATCTTCATCAGCTCACCAAGATGATGTAGCTAAGCCAAGTATACTTCGGCCCTTCCTTCTTCTCTGTCTACTTTGACTTTAACCCGAATGTATCTAGGTGGTTTCTCCTTATTTCTACTCCAAATATATTCGTTTACATCGTTCGATATTTTTACATCCTCCACCTTCAGATGCCGTTTAACGAATTCTCTTACTAGACGGACCGCTTTATTAGCTCTCTTGGGTCTGGGAACATAGTACGCTTTCCTTAGGGGTATAACATATGTTCTATATTCTCCTTCAGAGACCTCGTCACTCATTTAAATCACCTGCTATGCTTTAAGCCTACTCCTCCTCCAATGTCTTCTCTTAGGATGCCTTCTAACCTTACCCATAGTTTTTACAACCACCCAAAGAGGGACGGCTCGATTGGATTTCAGGGCGCTGGCTAACCTAAGCTTTTTTCCGAGGGGCTTCGAGCTTGCCATAACCTACACCTCCTTAACGTAGGAACTTAAACTTTATTTCTCTTCTACTACGTCGATCAAGCTCTATTAAAATCTTCTTAAGAACCTCGTCACTTATGGGGGGTCTCAATCTACCAGTCTGAACTAATTGTATGAGTTGAACTGCTAGAGCTTCCGCTAGCTCGGGCTTAATTATCTTCAGGTTTGCAAGTCTTTGGCGGGCTTCATTAGTTAGTATGGAGCGTAGAAGAGCTTCACGTTCAAGCTCCCTTCTTCGCCGTTCCTCTTCTTCTCTCATTTTTTCCTGTAGTTTTCTTTGGTATTCAAGTAGCTTCTTACGCTTTATCATTTCTTCTTCATCGTATTCGTAGCCCGTGCTGACTTCTACCATTTCAGTGTCACCTCACAACTAAACAACTAGATATATATCCATTTACTATACTTTAAATCTTACCACATTAGCGAGGAAGCCCGTATTTCTTCAGCTCAGGGATCTCTTTGACCACTTCCTTAAACACCCTTGTTGCAATCCTATCCATCAGCGACCTGCCTATAGGAGTTAGTGTTCTACCCTTTCTATCAACCTTCATTACTAGCCCAGCTTTCTCCAGTTGCTGCAATATTTTTCTTATGTTCGAGCCACCACCTTTTCTAAAGTGTTTACGTGCCATGCCTAAATCTACTCTACCACCATATGCTGTCCTTAATCGCTCGATGCCAACCGGCCGGCCTCTTACATAGAGTTTTCTCATGATAGATGCGGCACGAATATACCACCAGTCCGAATCCTCCGGTATTCGCTCGGCATGTGCACCGGTTTTAGCGTAGAAAGCCCACTCCGGCGGCTTAACCTCCTCTATGTTTTCTTTTAGGTAATTTGCCAGAGCCTTAATAAACCTATCTGCTGGTACATCGTATACAGTGACCACTTGCCACCCCTTACACCACATTGAAGCAGAAATATATTAAGTTATCTTAGCTTCATTTAAGACACCCTCTAACCGGAGTTCGAAATTTTGGAATCAAGGATCCTCATAGAATGAAATTATTTTTGGAGGCGAAGAAAATTTAAATTTGTATGAAAGATTATATCATATCCTAAAGGTATGGCGGGGGTGCCCGAGCCAGGTCAAAGGGGCAGCCCTGAGGCGGCTGTGGCGTAGGCCTGCGCGGGTTCGAATCCCGCCCCCCGCATTAATGATTTATTTTTATTTTCCCGAGGAATCCCATGGGATTGAGGTTCATCCCTGTTTCAGAACCACCATGCTTGGAATATCCAGTATCTGCATTAATATCGACAATAAAATTTAAAAAATATTAGTTAAGGAGATTTATGGGGCCCGTCGTCTAGTGGTTAGGATAGCGTGGGTTCCGGCGCCCTAAGGCCGCCCTTACGAGGCGGAGGTCCGGGGTTCGAATCCCCGCGGGCCCACTTTATTTAGCCTAGTTCTTAGACTGGTCTACTACATCCTAGAAGGAGTGTCTATTCCTAGGAGGTTTAGGGAGTTTTTTAGAACCGTTGCCACAGTGTATACTAAAAGCAGTCGAGATAAACGTGTAGTTGAAGGCGCTTTCAAGACCGGACATTTCTCATAAAATAAATTAAATGTCTTTGCAACTTCATTGGCATAACCTGCTATAAGATCGGGACGAAGATTGTCGGCGGCTTCGGCAACCTTCTGAGGAAATTCTCCCAGCAAGAGTAGCAGTTTTCTCTCTAGTTGCTCCTTAAACTCTGGTTCGATGTTTTCTATAGATATTTTTGTTGGGTCTAAATCGGCTTTACGTAGTATACTTGTTGCCCTGACATAGGAATATTGTATGAATGGTCCGCTGTTTTGTTCAAAGTCGAAGGCTCTTTCCCAGCTGAAGGTTATTGTCCGTGTAGGAGAGGAGGAGACAAGCATATATTTTAATGCGCCTAAGCCAACCTTCTTCGCTATCTCCTCTGCCTCCTCTTTTCGTATACCAGGGTTGCGTTTATATACCTCGTCGAGCGCCCTAAGTATAGATTCCTTTATAAGATCGTCAGCTGTTATCAATATCCCTTTTCTGCTCGACATCCTGGCTCCAGGCAACCTAACCATTTCATAGGCAAAGTGGTGAAGGTTTTGCGCCTCCTTTCTGTATCCTAGGAGCCAGAGTGCCAGCTTAAGGTAAAGTTGAGGTATTTTCTGGTCGACCCCTACAACGTTTATCACCCTATCGACTCCACATTTAGTGAATTTCCAGACACTATACGCTATATCCCTAACAGTATAAAGTGTGGTTCCATCGGCCCTACAAAGCGTTAACGGAGGTAAATCTAATGTCTCAGGTAAGTTAAAAACTTTTTTAAGACCATAAAATGAGGCGACTTGTTCTCCATTCAAGTAAAGAGCCCCATCCCTTTCCATTAGAAACGGGGTTTTCGATAGATAGTCGATCACCTTTTTGCTTAGACCACTCCATAAAGTTATCTCGCTTTCAAAATCCCAGCTATCAAAATCGATTTTAAGTTGGTTAAGGGTCTCAATGAAGCCTTCCAGGACTATTGAACATACTTCCCTAAATAGTGTTGCGACCTCCTTGTCTCCCTTCTCGAACCTACGGTTCAACTCAACAACTTCTTTTCCGGGATCCTTGATCCTTGAAATAGCATCCAGCAGCCTGTCAAATACCTCTTCGTTCTGGGATCTTAATCTCGAAACATGTATCATTGTTTCATCGATTTCCCTGGTTAGTTTAAGAACCTCCTCCTCAACGTTCCTTCTCTTGGCGTCTTCAAGGCGTCTCCGTTTATCGATAAGTTCGATGAGAGTATGTGTAGATGCGTATACAAAACCTATGAAATGGTCGCCCTTCCTCCAATATTTTCTCCAATCTATTTTCCTTAAAAATTTATATCCGAAGACTGCATAGGCCACTTGTAGACCAACGTCATCAACATAGAAGTGTCTTTTAACACTATGACCTCTCCATTCACATAGTCTTGCGATGGATTCCCCTAGCACAGCGTTCCTTAAGTGGCCTACATGAAGTGGATGTATTGGATTAGCACTGATGTATTCAACTAAAATATTTTCCTTCTCTCTTGCCGGGTTGAAACCGTATTTTTCTTTTAGTCGTGTCACCATGGTGAAAATCAGTTTTCCGTACTCAGAGTAATTTAGCCTTAGGTTCAGGAAACCGTTTTTCTCTGTTGCTCGATTAATTAAAGGCGTTTTTTCGAGGAGGCTTTCAATTATATGGTTGACAAAATGCTCCCTAGGTATCTTGATTCTACGTAGAACTTCATGTAAGGGTACGGCATAGTCTCCGTATTGGGGAGGAGCTCCAGTTAAAACAATATCTTCTGACCTAACCGGTACACCAATATTATTTAGCTCTTCTACTAGTTTAGTCTTAACGTGTTTTTCCAAGGATCCGAAAGGATTATAAGATTCCTCCAGGAGTCCCCACCTAACCAAATTCTCTATCGAAGGGTATTTTAAATCTCTAGTGTTAAGAAAATAGGGGCCCGTAGCTCAGCCAGGATAGAGCGGCGGCCTCCGGAGCCGCAGGTCCCGGGTTCGAATCCCGGCGGGCCCGCTATCCCTAAACATATAATTGCGTTAGTTGTTGACAACCGTGACTTAAATAAATCCCATATCTATTAGGAAATAGAGGTGGCTATGTCAGGGAAAAAGTGTTCGGTTGAAGGATGCGATAAACCAAGCTACAAGACTGTGGCTTTCGTTGATTTCAAGGCTGCAGACTTAAAGCTTGATGTTCAGCCATCTCTGAACAAAGTTCATTTATGTAAGGAACACTATAAAGAATACAAGAAGGCTGTAAAAAAATTAAGGCAGTACGATAGGTGGAGACGATTTAAAATATGAAAGGCGTAAATAAAAACACCAATAATAAGACAAGCGAGGTTTATGGAGAGGAGGTTGAAGAATCAACAATAGTTAGAAACATATATACAGCGGAAGCTCCTAGGGATGCAGGCCCCCTCCTTTTATTGTCTGTGGTTTACTCAGGCGATGTTGGAAAGGCTCTGCTTAAGCTATATGACCCTTCGGCGGGCAAGATCGTCTACTGGTATGATAATACAGGCCATAAACCGTACTGTTTGACTGATGTACCTCCAGAAGAGCTCGCTAGCAACTATACACGAATACTAGAGCATAGGGGCTTCGATCACATAGAGGTTGTGGAGAAATATGATGCATTACTGGATAAAAAGGTGGCTATGACGAAAATCGTGGCGAGAGATCCTTTGTCTATAGGAGGTGCAAGAGACAGTATAAGAAACTTCCTTTTGCGTAGCTGGGAGGCCAAAATAAGGTATCATTTGTGCTACATATATGACAGGGAGCTTATCCCCGGCTTCTTTTATAAGATTGAGGGTGGAAAGCTTAAACCAATGAGTTTTCCGCTTAAAAAGGACTTGAAGGATCTTGCACGTAAACTCTATGGGCACGATGAACTCCTTTTCAAGGAATCCCTTACATGGTTAGCTATAATGAACGCCCCTATACCTGATATTAGACGTATAGCGTTAGACATAGAAGTATATTCTCCTACACCAAATACGATACCCAACCCATCTGAGGCCCTTCAAAAAGTCATTGCCGTAGCATTATCCTCCAGTGATGGAGTTCATAAAGTTCTTCTTCTGGAACGTAAGGATATTAAATCAGAGAAGATTAGGAAAATAAACTCTGCTGAAGTCGTTTACTTTGAGGATGAAAAAGAGCTTATAAAAACAGTCTTCAAGATCATATCCACTTATCCGCTTGTTCTAACCTTCAACGGCGACAACTTTGACTTAAATTATCTCTACCATAGGGCACTGAAACTTGGATTTCGAAGAGAGGAGATTCCAATAGTTCTTGCACGTAATTTCGCGATGGTTATTCCTGGAGTACATATAGATTTATACCGTTTCTTCGAGAACCATGCGATGAGGATCTATGCTTTTAAAAATAAATATCGTGATGCAAGAACCCTAGATGCCATAGCTACAGCGTTGCTGGGGATAGGAAAAATACAGTTAGAGAAGCCCATTACTAAACTCGATTACAGGGAGCTAGCTGAATACTGTTTTAGAGACGCCGACATAACCCTGAAACTAACTACGTTTGGTAATAATCTTTTCATAAAGCTTTTAATCCTCCTTATGCGTATTTCTAAGCTTCCTGCAGAGGATCTTACTCGTTCGGGCGTCTCAAACTGGATTAAAAATATGATATACTTTGAACACCGGAAGAGAGGATATCTAATACCCGAGCCTGAGGATATAAGAAAACTTAAAGGACAAACAACTACTAAAGCAATAATTAAAGGCAAAAAATATCTTGGGGCAATAGTTATAGATCCTCTTCCAGGAATATTCTTTAACGTTGTTGTGGTGGACTTTGCGTCGCTATATCCATCTGTGGTTAAAAAATGGAATTTATCATATGAAACCCTTAACTGTCCCCACGAGGAATGTAAAAGCAATAAAGTTCCAGGCCTACCTTATTGGGTTTGCACTAAAAAACGCGGACTAAGTTCAATGATTATAGGATTCCTCCGCGACTTTAGAGTGGAAATCTATAAACCCTTATCTAAAGACAGCAGGCTAAGTAAAGAGGAGAAGGAAACCTATGAGACGATACAGCTCGCACTTAAAGTCTTTATTAATGCATCTTATGGTGTTTTCGGGGCGGATACCTTCCCGCTTTATTGTCCACCTGTCGCCGAGTCTACTACAGCGCTGGGAAGATACGCTATATCCAATACAATTAGAAAAGCCAATGAAATGGGTTTAGTCGTATTGTACGGTGATACTGATAGTCTATTCCTCTGGAATCCCTCATCAGATAAAGTTAGCGAGCTTCTAAGCTGGGCGCATAATGAGCTTGGAATAGATCTAGATATAGATAAAGAATACCGTTATGTCGCGTTTAGTGGACGTAAGAAAAACTACCTAGGAGTATTAAAGGATAACAGCCTTGACGTAAAAGGTCTGGTTGGCAAAAAGAGACATACACCCGAATTTATTAAAGAACTCTTTAACGAAGTCTCGAAAACGTTGACGGGGGTCTACACTATAGAGGATCTAGAAAAAGCTAAGAACACATTGCGTGAAATAACGAGACAAAGTGTGCTAAAGTTGAGGAGAAGGAAGTATCCACTCGACAAGTTGGCTTTCCGTGTGGCACTTACAAAAGAGCTAACTGAATACACTAAAACCACCCCCCAACACGTTAAGGCGGCGAGACTGCTTCAAAAATATGGCTTCCATATAGAGGCTGGAGAAATAATAAATTTCGTTAAGATCAAGGGGTCGCTTAACGTTAAACCCGTTCAATTAGCAAGAATCGATGAAATAGATTCTGAGAAATACTTCTCGTACATTGAAACAACTCTGCGTCAGGTCTTAGAAGCCATAGGAGTAAACTTCGATGAAATTCTAGGAGAATCCCAGATAGATAGCTTCTTTTAAAGGTCTTACTTCTCCTCTCCAATCCTTTCCTTCAGGTAACTAGCTAGATCCTTCGTTTCCCCTTTACGTTTAACTACGATTCTTGTAGGCAATCTAACTGGATAACCAAGCTCCTGGAAAATATGGAATATTGTGTAGCCGTTAAGGGGCTCCTTTATTCTGCCGTTTAAAACCAGTCTGGCTAGTTCTTCCACAACGTATTTTGCTACTGAAGGGTATTGTCTCATAGCATGTTCAAGGATTTCTTTGGCTTTAGGTGTTAAATATTCTTTGAGAATCTCGTAGGAACTAGTAAAGTCACGTTTTACGGTACTGACTTGTAATTTTTGCTTACTTGTTTCTTTTAGCATTTTCCTTTGCAGTTCTAACAGTTTTCGCATTTTGATTAATTCTTCCTCTTCCATAATGTTCACCTAATATTCGGTTAAACCTTGTTCCAAGTGTAATTAAAGGGGCTATTAGTTCATTAATATGAAAATAAACCGACTCTAAAACTTTTCCTCACATGAAAGTTACTAAAATAAAATGACCACATAAAACCAACTACAATATTATTGTTTTTGGCTTAAGGCCAGATAACAGCCTTGGGGTTCACGGCATGATAGGCTTCCAGCGGTAGATTATTCTGTGTGTAGCGGTATCATCATGTGGGTTCAGCGCTTTGATCCGTCAACATCTTATTGAACAATTAATTTATCCGTTAAATAGCTTTCGGCAGGTCAGCCACGAATAGGTTCTATTTTGAATACAGTTACTTGGTCGCCACCCTTTATGCCATATTTTTCACGGATATTTTTGGGTATGGTAAATTGTCTTGAAGCGGTTAAATAGGTTCTGTTTAACCTAGCGTGTTTTATTTGTATTCTATTCCCTTTGTATTCGATGGATATGTTAGCATAATTATAGTTCTCTAGTTTTAGCTTACGTATAAGTTGGGCGGGGATCAAAACCTGTCCATTAATGTAGACACTTACTTTATATGGCAACTTATTTATTGGTAAACCTTTAACCCCTCTTCTTCCCATGTATGGTCGCCATTATATGTAACTATTCTGCTGAGAGAAAAATATAACCGCTATAAAACATTAAGAATAGGTAGTATATAATGGTCTAGATCCCAACGTAGAGAGGGATAGCCTTGTATTCGAATAAAAGTTCACGTAAAAACACGTTATGTTTGGTAGCTTTGCTTACCATATACATGCTTCTACTTATGAATGTGGGTTTTATTGTTCGAGGGATACAAGCATCCAATACCGCTCGAGTAGAGTTGCTTATCTCTGATAATACGGGAACCCGGGCGCTCTATGACTCTAATTTAAAGACTGGTCCAACAATAAGGATTTTGAATTCGACAAATGGGGCTGGTGAAGAGGTTGCCAGTATTCAGGCAAAACCATATAACAGTACGTTCTCTAAGGCTGTGACAGATTTAACTGTAAATAACACCTATATAATTGAAGTTTATTGGCTTGGAGTTAAAGTATATCATATAGAGCTAAACATAACTTCAACAGATACGCGTATTATTATAGCTAAAACAAATACGACGCTTGTGCAAATCAAGTTATTTGATTCTAGGGGAGTTACTCCACTGGAAAATGCAACAGTTAACATTTATAAACAGTTGTCCCTGCTGGCTAGCTTAACCAGCAATGAGAATGGTGTTGTAGAAGTATTGCTTCCATACGGTACTTACCGTATTGGGGAGATTTACTGGGGGGACATTAACGTCAAGCCAAGTCAGGAAATAAAGGTGGAGGTTGACGCGGAACCCTATGTCCATATATCGATAAACTGTGCCGTATACGATCTGAGAATTGTGGTCAAAAACCTAGCGGGAGAGATCATGATAAGCGGCGTTCAAGCTAAACTGTTTAGGAATGGCGTTCTTCTCAGCCAGTTGTCTCCTACAACCTATGGTGATATTTTCTTTAAACTGCTACCTGTAGGAACATATGTCGTACGGATAGAATTCGACGGAAGCCTAATTAATGAAACAATAGTCTTTCTCGATGAAGATAAGTACATTCAAGTAACAGCTGAGATGTTTCCTCAGGTAACAATCTATATTGTAGATGGAGATAATGTTGTCGTCAAGGATGCTTATTTAAGGAAGATCGGTAGCCAAATTTTAAGTCCGCTTCAGGGACCCGGCCAGTATACATTGCCTAACGTTTTTGTAGGCAAATATGAGTACATCGTCGAATGGCATGGAAAGAACTTCACTGGAAGTATTTCAATCAATAAAACCACAGTCTACCTGAAATTACCATTGTTTTCACTAACCATTGATGTCGCATCGGAAAGTACCTTAAATTTGGCTGAGTTCTCGATTACAGTAACCCATCTGGGGATAAGAGTACTCAACGCATCTCTTAATCAAACCCCCATTAAAGTGAGCAGACTTGAGCCGGGCGTCTACCACTTGACTGTAAAATGGTACGACTACACTATACTCGAGGAGGATTTTACAATACATAATTCAACATTTAAGTTGCTAAGGCTGCCTCTTCACAAACTAAGAATGCGTATAGTGGATTTAAATGACCAGGTCTTAGGTAACGCAAGTTTTTTAATTAAACTCCCCAACGGGACATCACTGTTTTTACAAACAAATGAAGATGGATTCACCGAGACAATATACTTGCCGGAAGCACAGTACTACTGTACAGTCATTTGGAGAGGTGTTGAAGTGTATGAGGAGACGATACTACTAAAAGAAGATTTAATGAAAACTATAAAGACCTCGGTCGGATCCTATATAATCTACTTAAAGGATCTCTGGGGGAACCCTATTCGAGGAGCTAGGGTCTTTGTATACATCATATTATCCAATGGTACAAAGATTTTGATAGGAAACTTCACTTCTGGAGATGGAGGAGAAATCTTGTTGCTACAGATACCGCTTCCCTCAACGCCTACACGGATTTTTCTTATGATAAAGTTTTACGGTAAAGATTTCAGTAAAATGCTACAAATAATAGGCTCCTCGGGGGCATCAACCTACAACATTAATCTAGACGTAGTGGCAGTACTCTTAGGTTATCCGATAAACCTACTAGAAACTGTTATCATTTTGACCATAATTATTTCTATTATTGTAGGGATAATGGTGATTAAACATATTTTAGAGGAAAGGGAAAGCGGGATAGTGATCATAGAAGGCCTTGAGCAGGAGGAGAAGGAAGGGCTGTTGGATAAAATAAGAAGGAAGCTTGGAAGGGAGAAGGAAGAATTTTGAAATCCCGGTTTAATTTACGTCCATTCATAAAAATAAACGAAGAAAACAAAATACCGTTGATAGGCCATATAGCATTTGGAATCATAGATAGAGGTACAAATCTAATACAGGTGCGTCCCAGCACCCACTGCCCCCTATCCTGTATCTTCTGTTCTACGGATGCAGGTCCCTGTTCACGACGCAGAATGGCTGAATATGTTGTGGAGCCAGGGTGGCTGGTTTCATGGTTCAATCAACTTGCCGAATACAAGGGAGTATGGGATATAGAGGCGCATATAGATACGGTGGGGGATCCCTTAGTATACCGTCATCTTCCATCTCTAATAAGACAACTACACATGAACCCTAGGGTAAAAGTAATTTCAATACAAACCCACGGCGCCCTCCTATCCGAAAAAATAATTGATTGTTTAGAGGAGGCTGGTCTTTCACGAATAAATCTCTCGATAGATTCTCTAGATCCAAATCTAGCTAAATATCTCTCTGGAACCCCATGGTATGACATTGAAAAAGTTAAGCAACTAGCCGAGTACATCGTTCAGTGCACTAAGATAGATCTCTTACTTGCACCGGTATGGGTTCCCAGCATAAACGATAAAGACATCCCGGAAATAATCGAGTTTGCCTTAAACATAGGAGCAGGAAAACACTGGCCCCCCTTAGGAATACAGAAATACATTCCACATAAATTCGGTAGAAAACCGAGAAGAGTCAGGCCTTTGAGTTGGAGGAGGTTCTATAAAGCACTTAGAACATGGGAGAGAAAATATGGAATAAAACTGGTGTTGAGACCAGAAGACTTTAACATATATAAGGTTAAACCCCTACCCCCTGTTTTCAAGATAAACGAAAAAGTAGTGGCGGAGATAGTGGGTAGAGGATGGATGAAAGGCGAATGGATAGCACGGGCGAAAAACCGTACAATAACAATAGTAGACGTACCTTTCTCGAATCCTCCAATAGGCAGAAAAATAAGAGTAAAAATAATCCAAAATAAACATAACATTTACTTGGCTAGACTCTACCCTAAACCATGGTGACTATTCTCAATTCCTTAAAACTGATGTTTGATGCGTTTCCTCCGAAGGCTATGTTTCAGGGCAAAGGTCACGGCGTCCGCCAGCTGTCTCTAATCACCATTCATCTCATAGCCCGCTCTTCATCCACCGTGATCACATATATTAAACTAAACTATTCCTTTGAATATTTTGCTAGCAAAACCCTTCTACACCTTGATGGATCTAGAGATTCTATCTTACGATAGGGCAAGTTTTTATCATAGCTGATGGTTATATTACATGTGATGATCCTTGTAAAGTCTGAAGCATGATGACCGCTGGAACTACTGAGCTTTATTGTAATGTATCCCTTATTCATCTAATTTACAGGAAGCATCTGAATTTTTAGTAAATTAGAGATTATAATGAAATTACCACTTACCGTTTGTCTGCTTTAAGATTGAAAGAAATAGATGCATATTGACTCTAGGTGACTGAACCGAGTAGCTCACCCATCTTCTTAAAGATTAAAGATTTAGAGAATAGAGTCGTCGAGAGGTGATACTTGGTAAATGGGCACCGGATTTTTCAGGGCTATAGTCAACGGCTGAAAAGTATTGTTTTAATGCGGTTGATGAATGCTGTTAGTTTATTTTGCCTTTTGAGATGTCTTCCTTTATTTGTTCGAGTTCTTTTTTGCTTATTGAGGAGGCTACTTGCTGGCCGTAGCTTGTGAGTTTTACCTCGTATCCGCTTACCTCTATCATCCAGTAGTTTATTAGTTTCTGTATTGATTTGATCGCCAGGTTGAGGGCATCTCTGTAATATGGTGAGCTGAATTGTATTACATCTTTGAGGAACGATTTAGCCAGGTATTCCTCTGGTTTTTCCTTTCCACTGCTATAGTACACGGCACCAAAATATTCGTGCCAGAGATATGCCAGTATAAATTTCTCCATTTTGGTTAGACCTTCCATCCTCCACACCACTGAGATGTACATTAAAAAACAAAACGAGCTAAAAACTTTTACCTTCTGCTTGGTTTAAAATTATAGTCTAAAAGTACTCCATCGAGGCCTAAGTCCCAGGCTCCTTATGATTTTTCTTAGGCCGTCACGCGTTACTTTTCCGTCGGCGCCGACCACTTCTTCCCTTAATGGGATTATTATAAATCCCTTATAGTAGTTTGTTTTCATGGTTATGTAGAAGAGTTGTATGGCAAATATAAGTAGATTGAGCTGGGAGGGAGTGTACTGTTCTTCGATTTTCAAAGCTTCTTTGTAGGATAGGTTTACGCGTTTCAGTAGGGATTCAAGCAGGCTTTTAGGGTCTTCATCCATAGCATCTAGTATATCCTCTATTGTGAGCCCCTGGTCTCTAAGATAGTCCTTTAATGCCTCTCTTATTGAAATATAGCCTTTGAATTTAAACTCCTTATACCCCATTCCGCATCGTACACAATCTTATTTTAATAAAAATATATTTATGTAGTGTTACTTGGAATAGGTATGAGAGGGGTAGGTTCTTGTCGAACGTGTGTCCGCATTTAAGGCAGGATGATGAGGGAAGATTTAGGTGCGTAGTTCTAGGAAGCATAGTTGATCCAATAGCATTGCCCTGTCTAAGCCGCTATTGGGAATGCCCCTATTACCTTCAAGCTGCTAGAGAAGAGGAGCTAAAAGCCGAAGAAGCGAAACCAGTTACAGAAGTAGTTGAAGAAAAAGAGGTTAGTGAAGAAGCTGAGGAAGTTTCGGTGGTTGAAGCCGCTGAAGCCCTTCCACGCCCAATTCCTGAAATACCTTTAAAGGAGGAGTTGAAGGAATCCATAGAAAACTCTCTTAGAAGCTTTAAACTGCTGGATGAACACTGGAGAAGATACGAGAGTGAGGCTAAAAGAACCCTTGAGGAATGGGCGGAGGTAAAGGAAGAATTGATTGGATACAGTAGGCTACTGAACAATTTAGTGGAGACGATAAAAAACGAGATACATGAGATAGAGGCTAAGAGGGAGCTTGGCTTCCTGGACGTGGAGGAGGCTAATAAGCTGATTTCTAGTC
>QMRH01000035.1 GCA_003650675.1 Thermoprotei archaeon
ATCATGAGCAGTGTTAGATCCCGGATAATCTGCAAATATTCGTGTAGCAGGCATACCTTTAATCCAATCAACAACAGCCGCTGCCAAGCCAAGATTTGCTTCCGTGACGAATGGCAAAGGACTATGCGTTCAGCCTCGGCGACCTCGGAGTTGGCTTTAACTACAAGAGATTCGAAGAAATTTTCAGCAAGACAAAATTCTACATGATTTATGGCAATCACGACGATATGGAATGGCTCTCCTCTCTCAGAAATAAAGATGGAACCCCAGCCTTGTTACGGGATGCCGAGATTGTAAGAGTGGGAGAACTAAGATTTGGCGCGATCAATGGTATTATCTCGCTGAAGAGGAGGAGCCGGAAGGGCGTTCCCCGTAAAAAGCCTGACGAGTTTCTATACTACGCGTTGGCTGTGGGAAGAGGCGGGTTGGATATCTTGCTGATATACGAGTACCCACTCACAGACGAATACTGGGACTGGGAGGATTTGCATAATATTCACTCGGTTGTAGCGAGAAAGGCCGTAGCGAACGCCGATCCACGGGTTTGTTTTTTTGCGGTCACCTGCATCGTACAGAACCGGGTCTTTATCATATATCTAAAATTTGGACTGAAAGGAAAATCCCGGTAATCCTGATTGACAGCACTCGCAGGTATTATGCTGTTGTCCGCGAGGAGGAAGGGCTGTGTGAGCTCTGGTGTAGGGGGGAATTCTATCGCTTAAATTCTAGGAGGTGGTAAGCTTGAGTTTGGTCGATGAATTCCGTGAATGGGCTTTAAGAGAACATTTCTTCAGCCTAGAGGAGGTTGAGGACATTCTGAATGGCCGCTAGTACGACCTTCTGGTGTCCCGGTTTGACACGCTAACTGGCGCCATGATCGTTGTTCTCGTCGCCATTGGTGAATTTGCTAGGGCGAAGTTGCGAGAGAATTTTGGAGGGCTGACTTATGAGATTAGTGTACATGCAGAGATTGGTGTTGACATGCAGATTTTACGGGTCATAGTTCTGCATAAAAAGACGAAATCGGGAGCAATAATTTTAGAAACAAAGAGAAGTATCTTAGAGAAGCCAGAAAACTGGGAGACTATTTTAAGAAATGCAATAGATAATCTCTCGGAGCTTCTCGCGACAATTGCGCAAAGGTCGTGGGCGAGATGAGCGATTGGTATAAGGAGAAGAAGCGGAAGATGGAGGAAATACTGAAGCAGCTGTTGCCGCGGGAGGACGTCGACTACATTCCCGTATGGCTCTACGGGGAGGATTATAGACGGGACGAGAAAATAGAAATAGTCGCTGCTTTTTTGAAGGAGCCTCCGTACTTTATCGGCAAGGTTTTTGACCACAAAAACGGCGGCGAAAGGTTGCTTGAACCCGGGGATGTGGAGTGTATTATAGAGCCGCTCGACGTGATAGGAGACCACATAAATGTTGTTATAGTGTACGGGCACTGGGCGTTTGTCGCATATTCTCGCGGGATGAGGAGTTCGTGAAAGCTGTCAAGAAAAGGACTGGAGGGAGAAGGGAGTTCAAGCTGAGCGTAATCGCTGATTTATTAGGCCGTTTCTGGGGCAGGTGGCGTCTGCTTCATAATGAGGTATTTTCTCCCATTGAATTCTACTCTTCCAGCAATTTATCCAGTAGCAACATGACATGAAAGGAGCACAATATCAGGAGGGCCCAAACAGAGAGCACTTCTAGTTCTTTGCTATTTCTACTATTATTTTGGGAGTTTTCTCAGCACTATCTCTTTAACTTTTTCAAAAAGCTCCATAGTTTCAACCCACCTTTCCTCGAAAGTTGTCTTATCTAAATGTCCTTCATAGAAGTGTTCGTGAAGTGTCTGCCCTTTGTCGAGCAAGTCTCTGAACATGCGTTTATGCTGTTTTTCAACGTTATTCGTAACGAACTTTTCCATTTCGCTTCGACCCCAATGAAGTATGAGAACCCCCTTCAACGTAGCATACAACTTTATCAAGGCCGTTATTGCTCCCCAAAGTTTCTCAGCAGCCTGCTTGTCATCCTCCTGTTCCTTAAGCTCTAGTGCTTCACTGTAATATTTCTCGAAGAGCTCTCTATATCTCTCAACTCTCTCTGAGGGATCAGCATCAATGTTTTTTAGTTCTTCGACGACATCGTTTTTCTCCCAGCCAGTTGCCTCAGCTAACTCTTTTAAGCAAAAAACATCAAGTGTATCAAGAGACTCACCTCTCCAAAGTTTACGTACGAGTTTGAAAACCTCCGGCCATTCACGGATGATCTCGGCTGGGACGTGGTAAGACAAGGCTTGTCCTCTTAGAGACCTTGCTACTCCTCCTTCAGTCACCATTTTTGTTGGGGTTCCTTCAAACGCCATTTTGCTAAAAACCATAACATCATATTCCTTTCCTCTCATCAGATCTCTGATAAAGGGATCTTCCACAAGCTCCTGACCTGTATAGAATATTTCCTTGTTTAATCTCACAGTTAACACCTCCTTTACTCTTTAGCAGGTTTCCATGAAATCTTCCATACCCATGAAACCCAGTATAATGGTTCATTGGCTCTAGTCTTATACTTCATGTTACGTGCAGCCATTGTTGCCTCAGCTACTACTCTTACTTTAAACTTACCTTTAGATGTTTCTGTTATTTCTTCAGCAACCGCAAACTTTTGCTCAACTATATCAATTATCTCCCATCCATCCCTAGGAGGCTCTGGAGGAGCAAGAGGTTTATCAGCCACAGCTTCCTTTAGTTTTTTCGGCACGCTTTGAGTTGAGATCCCACCAATAGCCTTCACATCAAGATTAATACCACCAAAAGGCGAGAAACCAACCTCCTTAATATCAACGATCGTTATTCTAAGCTTAAGGACAGTATCGTCGGACAGCTTAATAAGACCAGTTTCAATATTAAGGGGCTCAGACATGATTCAAACCTCTTGACCCAGTCACTATTTTTAGATATAAACTTAAAATAACTTTCTCCCTAATCACCCCTCCCTCGTATCGTCCGTTCTCATAAACCTTGACCGTGAGTTTTTTGCCGCAAATACTGCATTTCCTGACTATAATCCTGTAATCTTTCATCAAGCTTGATTTCGTTTTCCGGCTTTTAAGCTTACGGGTGTAAACTATGAGCTACAGGAGAAGAAGAAAGTATGTCCGATATGGGAAGGGAGGGTACAAACAGGTAAGTGCAGGAGGGTACGAGCAGGATCAGCAGGGCTTCTGGCAGCGAAAGGAGAAAAGGGCGCAACACGTGCAACTGGGCTACTGCCACTACAGCCTGTGGAGAGAGACGTACATGTACTACGTTGCAACGTTTACCCTTGTAAAAACTAAAAAGGGAAAGCGGAAAATATGCGTTGAAATGAACGTGCGCTCCCGCACGCCAACATTGTGAGTGAAACGGACTTAAACGGGCTGGGCGGACTAAATAAACATTTTTCTTCTTAAATTAATTTTATTTTTGGGTAAATGAGCGTGGTAGGGTTCACGCTTAACCTCGGGGAGTATAATCCTGTGCTGGATGGTTGGAAGGTTCTGGTGACTTCAAGACCGGTTGACAGCCTCGATAGTTTCGTGGGTGTGGTGGAGGTTGACGAGAAGCTGGTTGAGAGGCTTGGCGAAAAGAAGCTTAAGCTGTTGTGCATGTATGCTGTTACAAGGGAATTTATGGAGTATAAGGTTGTGGCGGCGATGCACGTTTATTCGGTTAGAAATAGAATTCTGTTGCGACCGGAGGAGCTCAGGGAGGGCTTGAAGCATATTAGAGTAAAGGCTAGAGTTCGAAGCTGGGATAGGAGCGAGGAGGCTTGGGAGCGGTTTTCTGGCAGGGTATCTGCTACGGCAACATGCTCTTAAGCTTAGATGCCCCAACCGTAGTTAGAGTCGAGCCTCCGAAAGACGTTAGGTTAAGGGAGAGGCTGAGGTACCGTATAGAGGATGCGAGGATATCTAGGGGAGGGAGAGTGCGTCGTGCCGGAGACGTTTTAAGAAAGCTTGGAGGAAGGAGGCTGGCACCGTGGATCTACGTGGTTAAGAAAAGGGATGTCGGCCATATAGCTAAACTGGTTAAGGAGCACGGTGGCGAGTTTGAGGTAGTTTCCTCCTCTTTTAGTTCCATTTAGTTGCTTCTCGTACTTTCTCTGCCTAAACTCTCCTTTATAACTGAAAGCCCCGCCTTTAACTTCTATTTAGCAATAATGTATTTTATTACAGGGTCGGGGATATAGTACTCTAACTTCCCTTCATCGTTCATCCGCTTCTCAACGAGCCCCATTTTCTGAAGGTTTTGGAGGAGCTCGAACAGTACTTTATCACTTATGGGTTTTAGCTCCCTAGCTATAACGTACTTCTTTATCTGGCTCCATCTCGCCTGCCCGTTCGCCACAGCCTCTAGAATGTACCTGTACCTGACGCTCCTCGCGAACAGCTTTCCAAGCTCCTCCTCTACCAGTTTCGAAGCCTCAACAAACGTTTCCTCAATCCTCTCCCTAGAGACGCCCTTATCAACGCAAAGCCGCCCGAACTTGACGAGCCAGCCCACGATTCCGTCAAAAGCCTCCACAGCCTCCTTTATAACATTTTCAGGCGGGTTGATCCCATATTCTGCGAACCCTTTACGGAGAAAGTTCACGCTCTCCTCCCTTGTAAACCTTCCCAGCCTAACCTCATAGATGTACCTTCCGTAGAGCTCTGAAGCCGGGTCATTTATCCTCAGGAAGTCGAGGAGAAGCCCCACTTCGCTACCCGTGAGAACGAGGACTGTGTTGCGGAGGTTGTCGTAAAAGTACGCAAGCAGCCCTCTGAAATTTATGTTCGAATACCTGAGGTACTGTGCCTCATCGAGAACCAGTACAGCTCTCTCCCCCATCTCCCCCGCCCACTCGTCAACCCTGTCGAGGATCGAAACCAGCCTTACACCCCTGCTACTCCAGTCGAGGGAAACTTCAACTCCAACATCTAGGACTGCAACCTTAACCCCCCGCAGGGTCTTCAGCTTCTCTATTAAGGAGCGCCACTTACTCCTAGAAATGAGCTTCCTCAAACCCTCCTGAAACACCGTGTAAACAGCTATCTTCGAGATCGAGCCGTACTCCTCATAAGCTTTCCTGACGTCAATAAAGATGTTGGGGGCTCCGAGAACGTTGAGACCCACCTTGACGAGAGAAGACTTCCCGAGCCTCCTAACCCCTAAAACAGCTATAATCCTCCTGCCCTCGCGAACCCCCTTCACGAACATCTCAAGCTCCTGCTCTCTATCGTAGAAATCCTCAATCCTCTCCTTCACAGATTCATCAAATAACACCACTTACCCCTCTGTAAGTAACTTACAGGGGGGTTAGTAATATTTTTTATGGTTAGATAATAGTGGCTACCGTTCACCTAAACCGATCTTCATTTTATGATAAGTATACCGATTGTGAAGATTAAAAGTATATCATCAAAAAGACCATAAATTAAATAATGATGGATTTAAAAGGGTTGCATATGCATACTATATTTCCGAGAGCTTGGAGTATAGGGCTTTCTTAGGCTCGAGAACCTTAACTCTGCCTTTAACCTCAGCTGTTGTGCTTGGAGAGGCAGTGAAATTATCTTCAGTTTAAAGTTTTCAATTAAAACCTCTTGAACTCGAAGTCATCAACAACTAATATTTTGAGAAGCTAGGGATATCAATATGGACTTCGTTACTTTAACGGGTAAAAGTAACATTTACTTAAATTTAAGATAGTTCGAAACTAAAAAAAGCTTAATAGTTTAAACTAGCTTTTAGGCTTAGCAGATACCTTTCTGACCTCTCTTATCGTATAGACTCCGACTAAGATGACTACTATCAGCGTCACTACGGATACTGCCAGAGCTGCCTGTGCTGCTGCGACAGCCGCCTTAGCGGTTTCCTTGACACCTGCGACCTCTTCACTTACAGCCGAGACTATAGCAGATAGTTCCTTCAATGCCGTCTCTACCGTAGAGCCTAGATCCCTTATAGCTTTCGTTATCTCCTCAGGCTTAATTATCTCTGGAAGTACCTCTCTTATTTCTTCAACGGCTCTCCTAGTTATCTCTTCAATAGGAATTATAGGAGCTCTAATGGGAGCTAGTAATCCTTCCCTCAGATAGTAGTAGAGGTGAAGAAGCGGTATATTCTTAAGCCCTGGATCAGGAGTGGATGGTCTACTCGGCTCAGTTGAACCCTAGCTGAAAAGCCAGTGTGCGAAAAGGTAAATATACACGGAGAAAAAATAATGGTATGGGTCATGAAATGGTAATAGTGAAGAATGTGGATAAGCAGGGCAGATTGGTATTACCTAAAGAGTGGAGGAAGAAGTACGCTGGAAAAGGTGTGGTAGTCCTGAGGGTGGAGGGAGAGAGGATCATAATAGAACCCTTCAAACTCCCAGACCTAACGGAGTTCTTCGACTCAGTGGAAGTTGACCTGAAGTCGGATCTCAGCAACTGGAAATCCGTGAAGGGGGAGCTGCTTGAGGTTCGTTGACGCCAGCGTCTTCGTCCACGCCTTTCTGAAGCCTAAGAGGGAACTTAAGCCCCACGAGGTCGAGATAAAGGAGGCCGCTAAGAATATCGTGAGGAGAATAAACGAGGGCGAGAAAGTTGGTTTAACTGTGGTACAGCTAGCCGAGATCGCCAACATATTGGAAAAACACATGCCGTTAGAAAAGGCCCTACAGGTGGAAAGGTTCCTCCTCTACGCCCCTAACGTGGAGGTATACGAAGTCGATAGGAAAACCTGCATAGAAGCGTTGAGGGTAGCCGAAGAGAAGAAGATAGGGCTGAGTGATGCTATAGCGTATATAGTGATGCTTCAAAACAACATAGAAGAAATCTACTCCCTCGATAGGGACTTCGATAAACTAGAAAGAATTAAAAGGCTGACTTCCTCTACGAAACAGAATTGAAAACTTACCATCGGGGGAGCGATAGTAGCTATCGGGGTGTGAAAGTAAGTGTCAGCCACTACTTTTTCTCTTTTCTTTTTGGGTCTCCTTGACAAGCCTGACGACCTCCTCTTCGGTGAAAAGCGGGCTAACCTCCTCTACTAGCTTAAAATACCCTTCCACAACTCTGGTGCAACTCCGATCTTAACTTCTTCATACTACTCCTATTAGAATATAAAGTATAAAGAATTAATGAAGTGAAATGACTGAATGAGAAGGAGGCTGGGATAGCCTCAAGCTCTAGCTAACAACGTCTTTCTATCTCTACATCTTTTAAAGCTCATGACCTCGCTTACGTAGTCATAGTATGCCAGATGGTTTACCATCTGGTAAAATACAGATTTTATCGCTCTTCAGCCCTGAGATTCCGCTTTTTGGTCTAGAAGTAGTGTTTTTGAGGATTTCTTATCATTTATGAAAAACGTCCAGGTGGCTTCAAAGTACAATTATGCAGAAATACATTATTATGTAATATTGTATTGTGAGAGACCTATGTCGGAGATAGAAGAATTGAGGAAGCAAATAGAGATCGTCTCAAGGGAGCTGGAGGAATTGAAGAAGGAGATTAGAGAGAAAAAGAGAGGAGAGAGGTAAAGGTTCATGGTCTTCGAGACATTACAGAAGCCCTCGAGAGGGAACTAGAGAAAGTAGTCTCATGCTTTGAATAGATTTTCCAAGAGAAAAACAGAACAGATTGTTTAGGAAGATAATGCCAGTTGTGATGAAGTTCCATAATGCTTTGTAAACATAAAGTTTATTTATTGGTAATTTTTGGTTACGTAATATGAATTACATAATTAAGCGTACGGAGAAGTTCGATATAGAGAAAATTCCTGGGTGGATTCTCATCTATGGTAGACGTAAGGTGGGAAAGACTTTTCTGGTGAGAAATTTTATCCCACATGATAGATACTATTTTGTGAGAAGAGACCTGACCATCGTCAGCGATGGAGAAAGACTTCGGTATCTGGATTTTCTGGTACAGGTGGCTGAACTCTTAAAGTCGGATGCTACAGTGGTTGTGGATGAATTTCAGCGATTGCCCCTAAACTTCATGGATGAAATCTCACTACTTCATCCAAGAGGCCGTCTAATACTCCTTGGATCCTCTCTACGAATAGTCCACAGGGTTTTCTCGCCTAGATCCCCCCTGCTCGGCATAGTTTCGACCTATAGACTAGACCTACTAAGACCCACCGATATTCTCGTATACCTTGCTAGGCGTCTAGGGCCGGGAAACGCTATGGAGATATCTCCGTTAATGGTTGAGCCGTGGCTACTTAAGTATGTTGATCTATTTAATGGAGATGCAGCCCGCCTAGCCTACAATATAATCGAGCACAACATATATGCTATTAGGAGCCTTGTAGGAGAAGTCTTCTCGGAAGAAGCGCGGGAACTAACTGCAAGATATGAGGCGATAATAAGTGCAGTAGCGTCGGGTCTCTGGAGAGTTAAGGAAATAGCTTACGTTCTATTCAACAAGGGGTTGATCGAGAGACCTGACACCGGGCTTGTTAGGCAGTACATACACAACCTGGTGGAGATAGGATTACTTGAAAGCATACCCATAGCTAATAGACGTGAAAAGTACATTAAGATAAAATCTCCGATAATAGACCTATACTACTACCTCGACGATAAATACAATATTGAAGAAGAGGGTCTGCCATCCTTCAGCGAAGTGGAGGATACGGTAAGGTCGCGGCTAGGCTTCCACGTACAGGATTTCGTGGGGAGACTGTATTCTCAGATTATGGAGGCGAAGATTAACATCTATCTTTCTTCAGACTTAGAAATAGACTTTATCTTAACTAGGAGAAGAAAAATTCTCGCAATCGCAGAGGTAAAGTGGAGATCCAATATCTCGAGGCGAGACCTAAAGACCTTTGCAAGCAGGACCTCGAGCATACCGGCCAAGCTGAAGTTATTTATCTCGAAGGTTCCTGTCGAGGGATGCAGAGAAGTGGTTGTTAAAACCCCTCAAGAACTAGTGGAGGATGCTGAAGAATGGATAAAAGGTAAATACCCTGACTCCGACCTCTGCCCGATGACCTAAGTGTAGCATAATTGCTTAGAGTGCAACAGAACATCAGCTTAAAGGAAAAGTAGAAATACAACTGCTTTTGTCCTTACCCGCGTCTTATCTACCTCAGGGTATGTTTTATCTTGGTTACTTGAAAGCTGGTTCCATGGTTTAACTAGCGGGTAATGATCTACATTATTCTTGCTTATGACATATAGTGTTTCTCCTATACCGTCTCCATCGCTATCGCTTCCTTTGTAGTCGCTCCAGTAGTTGCCTCCAAAAAAGTAGCCTTTATCCCATGTATTTGGCAACACTCCGAGAGCTTGGGAAAGATTGTTCTCTATGAAGTTGTTGCAATAGAATGTGTTTCCGGAGGCTTCTACAACTACGCCTATCTCAAAGTTCCTTGAAATATTATTATATTTAATGACGTTGCCTTTAGATTCGTTAATCCTCATTCCAAGCCTGTTCAAGAAAATATTACAGTATTCAATAATGTTGTTATCTGCCCCGTATTCCAGGTTTATGCCCTGATGCTTGTTAAAGTACAGTTTACATCCCTTAATGATATTGTTTTTTGCGTCAAACCATAAGTTGATGCCTCTAAAACAGTTGTATATGGTACAGTTTTCTATGACGTTACCTTGTGTAACAACATGTTTCTCCCAGACCCCTATATTGACCCCAAATAACGGGCAATTGTATATAGTTGTGTTCACTACCCTGTTTCCCGTGCAGTTGAAGAAGGATATTCCGTCGTTTTTTACATCATGGATCAAACAGTCTTCAATTACATTGTTGTTTGAATAATCGGAAATAGATATGGCTGTGTCGGTTTTTCTGCCATAGAGTTCGCATCCTCTAATGATATTATTGGATGCATTCAGCCACAACACGATACTGAACTTGTTGTCGTACACGACGCAGTTTTCAACAACATTGTTAGATGATCTACCTTTTATATGGATTCCGATTTCACTGTCATAAACTCTACAGTTCGTTATGAGATTCCCGGTGGTTCCGAATTCAAGCCATACTCCTATCCAGGCTCCATAAACTGTACAATTTACTATGATATTACTGTGGGACCATGCAAGGTATATTCCTCTTTGACGGTCATGGACTATACAGTTTTCAATGATGCATTCAGAGACCCTTATGAGATTTACTCCCCTATCACCTTGCGAATACACCTTGCATCTTGAAACTTTAATTCTATATGAGTCGAAAACGGATATACCGAACATGCCTCCATGCACTTCACAGTCTTCTACAACCACATCGTGGCTACTATGGATGTCAATTCCAGTTGTCACATTAAAGCCCTCGATAACCACATTGGATAAACTGTCGACCATAAATCGGGTCACCAAGGGCTTCCTGCCTGAAACTTCACCAAAGAAAATGTAGGATGCTAGTATCCTCATATAGCTACCCGCTACGAAAACTTCTTCATTATATTTACCCGGCCTAACAACTATAACGGCTGTAACAGAGGCATTGGAGAGTTTACTCGCTACATTAACAGCCTCTTGAAGGGAAGTATAGTTATCAGGAACCCATAATACAATAGACTGACTGAAGCCCGTTCCAGATGAAGCTAAAGAAAGGGGATTATCCGTGATAGAAAATGTTTGCGGAACATAGGGAAGAGTAAGGATGAGGAGAATAATACTAAATATAGGGCGACACAATAGTATCCCCCAAAAATTATTTTTCTAACATGTATATAAATAATTATTTATCTAAATAATATTCTTTTTATTAAATATCTTTTTTAGGGATAAAGAAGACTTGAATATTTACGGATACTCGAGTTCCTCTTTTGGCGTCTCTTCTTCTAGCGCATAATCGGGAAACATTGTATTATTATAATTTCTTGACAAAGAACCCAGGTGCTTCAAGCTCTCCATAAAAGTAGGAAAAACCAGCATTCCCACGTTAAATGAATAAAAGTCATATATTCTACATTAGGAATGAGCTAAGTATAAATAATTGGTGGAAAAAGTATACTTGGTGGATAAAGTGTCTCAAACAATTAAGGTATCGAAGCTGACGAAAGTCTTGCTGGCTAGGTACGCCGCTAGGCTTCAGGAAAAGCTGGGGCGAAGGGTTAGCTTTGACGAGGCTTTAAGACATCTCCTCGTGTCGTGCGATAAAAAGCCTGAACTTCTTACCGAGGTGCTGGGAAGTGTTCCAGGACTCTCCTCCAAGGAAGTTTTCCAAGAGAGGAGGTTAGACTATGAGAGGAGAGCAGGGAAGCTATGTCTTTGACACGAGTGTCCTGGTGGAAATTATAGGCGGTACGCGACCCGGAAAAACTGCCTACAATTTGCTTCTGAGGGGTGGGGTGGCCTTTATCTCGGAGATTCACGTCGCCGAGTTGAAGTATGTGATTTGCAGGAAAAAGGGCCTAGACAAGGCTAAAACCGTGGTTGAGAAGCTCCTTAGGAGCGGCTATGTCCACGTCCTTCCTATAGGCGGCTTCATAGACAGAGCAGCCAGAATTAAATGTGAACGAGCTATATCCCTAGTGGATGCATTTACCATAGCGTTGGGAGAGGAGCTTGGGCTTACAGTCGTATTCGCCAAGCTGGAGGAAGAGCTAAAAAGAGAGGTGAAGAGGAAACCGTTCAAAACGGTCATTACGACCATAGAGGAGCTAGCAGGTGCAATTAGTTAAATACAGAAACTATAGGATTACAGTACAGCCTGAACAGCTTTACACCGGTATTCTGACTAGGGCTGAACAATTTTGAGGAAAGCTCCTAGAGAGGATCTTCTTAAAGAGTTTAATGAGGTAAAGCTGTTTATTGTTGAAGAGATGAGAACAATAGGTGCTGAAAACGATAAACATAGACACAAAGATGCAGGTATACTCTCCTACGGGCTCGTGGAAAACCATATAACAACCCGTCTCCTACGGGTTTTAAAGTAAACATCGACGAAACATTCCTACGATATACCATACTTTTGGCTATAGCTTTAGAGAATAAAATTCTTAAATCGTGTTACGAAAATTGGAAAATAGCTGAAAAGTATGGTCTAATCTATGAAAACCTTATACCTAAGAAGATTAGAAAATATAAAATTCAGCTTGTTTTTAACTGGATAAAACGTTCTTGTAGTAACCAATTGGATAAATATCTTGTGAAGTACTAGCCTTAGATGAAGTGTTAGAAGAATAATCAGCGAGAAGGGTGGTTTGGATGAAAGTTACAGTAAATGTTTATGGTGCACTTCTTGCACGTATTTTTTGTTTTATGACATGTTTATAGTTTCTCCAAGTACTCCAGAAAAGTTTTGAAAGTTGACCAGCATTTTTAATCTCTTTATGGTTTCTAGCTATTATAGGAAAACCATTTATACGCACCTCAATGCGCCTATAATAGTGTTTAATGTTGAGTTTTACGTGAAAATATTTTGAAAGCGACTTGGCAAAATCTTTAAGAAACTCTTCTTTCTTCAGGGGCCCTGAAACTGTTACAACGTATCTAGTCATTATCGACCAGAAATATATGTCACACAAGCATATAAACAAGTTTTGGAAAGAGATATGTAAAAATAATCTAAATAACGATAATACTTTGAAAAACGTTATTGACCCGGCTTTAAAACGACCATCCCTTATTTATGGTGGAAAGAATTCCTGAAATATGCATAAATGTAGTTACGTGGAAGAGTAAAGCATCTGGAGCCTCTAAAAGGTATTTATAGTTTGGAGAGGGCTAATATCTGGTTGAAGGCCGATGGGTTATTCGGAGTTTAACCTGTATTTTGGGGATCCTCATGCCCATTCAAACTTCTCGCGTTGCGGGATATGCTATGGGAAAAATCCCTTTCGACGGGACCTATTTATCCATGTCGACGTAATCAACGATTACTTAAAGAAGTTTGGGCTTGACCCCGCTGAATCCCTGGATATATTGTACGAATATGCAAGAGAGAAGGGGAAACTGGATTTCGTTGCTGTAACTGACCACGATTTTTCCATGAGCGATCAAGCCTGGGGTATTATGAAAAAGAAAGCGGATGAATGGTATTCCCCAGGATGCTTTGTAACCCTTGTGGCATACGAGTGGACGTCGTATGCGTACGGGCATAGGAACGTCTATTTCTATTCGGAGGATGCCCCTCTTTTCAGGTGTGTGGATTACGGGGAGCATCCTGGAAGAAAAAGGGGATACACTCCTAAA
Organism: Thermoprotei archaeon; assembly: GCA_003650675.1. Classification (GTDB taxonomy): domain Archaea; phylum Thermoproteota; class Thermoprotei; order Thermofilales; family B20-G17; genus B67-G16. The sequence continues at coordinate 13,168 of QMRH01000035.1, forward strand.
GACCTTTGGGATTTCCTTCGAAAAAAGGGTGTAAGGGCTATAACGATCCCCCACCACCCGTCTTTAACCCAGTTTCCGGTGGACTGGAGCTACTATGACCCCGAGTTCGACCGGCTGGTAGAGATCGTCTCGCTATGGGGGGTGTTCGAATACTTTAATAACCCATTCCAGTGTGTGACCTCGGATGTTCTTCCAAGACTCTTTACGGTTGATTCGCTCGAATACGGGTATAGGCTGGGATTCATAGGAGGAAGTGATTCACATGACTGTAAGCCCGGATCGAACGTGGGCTGTACAATGGTTAGAAACGTCCCCAAGGACCTTAAGCTCAATTCCCTAAGCAGGTACTTTGTACCCTATTTCGTCAAAAACCCGTTGGGCACGGGGCTTGCTGCGATCTATGCTAAAAAGCTTACACGGGAGGCCTTGTTCGAGGCTCTGTTTAACCGTAGAGTCTATGCCGTTGTAGGAGAGAGAATTAAGCTCGAGTTCAAGGTGGATGGAAGGATTATGGGTGAGGAGTTAAGGTTCAAGGAACCTGGGCATGGACACTTAATAGAGGTAAGAGTGGAGGCGCCTAAAGAAATAGATAGGATAGAGGTCGTGAAAAACGGGAAGCTGATTTTCAGGAAGGTTCTCGAGGGCAAAACGATACACAATTTACGCTTTACCGACGACGAGAAACCCTCCAGGAGGTACAACTACTATTATGTCAGAGTCGTGCTTAAAAACGGGGCTAGAGCCTGGTCAAGCCCCATCTGGGTAATATACGAAAAACTCGGGGAAATAGAGGCCACATTAAGCCAGCCGGTAGGCATCATACTTGAAAATAAGGGAGCCAATACACTAAGGAAGATACAGGTCGCCTTCCTCAGGGAGTTTAAATGCAGAGAGAAAATGAGATCAAATGTTACTGGAATGCTGGACTACGGTGCTTTCTTCTGGACGGAGAAAACGACCGTCGATGAAGTCATGCTAACGGTAAGGTTCAAGAGCCCAAAACCGTTAAACTTCAGGGGATATATTAGACTCTACGGCTTTGAAAGATATACTGTTAAGCCCATCAACTTTGCAATCACCAAATATGGTGGGGATCTATTTTACGACGACTATCATGGATACATTGAATGGGATGTAACACCAAGCTCCCACGTAAATTTCCTAGACACCTCCAATGTAAAGGGGCTTGACTTAAGGATCAAGATCAATCCCTTTATAGAATCACATGCCCTCGTAGAGATTCTACAGGGAGGAGAGCTCGATCTACAACACACCATCGTGAACGGGAAAACGGTGGCCAAAACACCATTCAAAATCACTCTAAACGAGGGTTTACACGACCTAAATACAATATATAAAATAGATGAACTTAAGCCAGGTTCTAGACTCTCACTAAAGATCCCGCCAGAAACATCCTATATATTAATCCATCCATCTAGGATAGACGACTTCGGTACACAAGCTAGGCTTATTACTTTAAAACAAAGCTAGACATTGAGGTTTAAACGGTTCTTTAGCTTAATGCACAGAGGATTTATAAACTAGGTATATACATCAAAACCGATGATGACGCTTGCAAGGGTCGACCGATGAGAGCACTCGGCTAGACTGAACCCTTATCCTTAAATACTTTAAATATAAAGGTGTATTATTGGCATGTTACCTAATTAACCTGGGTGATTCGGTAGCGGCAACGTTCTTTATTTTCCTTTTTAGGCATATTGTTAAAATGCAATACGCGATAAATATCATTAGAGAGGACAGTAGAAATATTTTGGCATACTCTAGTAGACCTGGGGTATGAAATTCTGTGTGTGAAAAAATATTGGTTTCATATAGAATTAATGAAGCGGAATTTATGAAACTACAGTTTAACAAATAACTTATTATGGGATCAAAATAAAATCCAACAGATTTAACTAGCAAGCCTGTCTTTCTGTCATAAAAACACGTAAAGTGGGGCGAAGGCGGCCGACTGGAGACAGTAAGCAAGTCTTTAAATACACCTGCTGGTAGACCTGCCGGCTTTCCTCCCCATAAATACACTATGCCGTATGCAGTTTTTCCTTCAACGGCAAATAGGGGAATCACCGTTTTTCCTGAAGTTATATTAGTGCTTGGAATCCAGAGAGGAGTTATACCGAGATACTTTCCATCCATTGTATAAACTTCCCTGGTATCTATGTTAACTCTAAACATGGCCGATACATTAATCAACCTCTCACCACCTTGACCCTCCCAGCCTTTTTTAAAGCCGCTGACATATGCTTTGAGAATGAGGTAGTTGCCTTTAATATCTATAAAGTAAATACTGTAAGTCCCGTTCAGAAGAAAGAATGACTGAAAAATTGAAATTGAAAGGGTGTTATTCTTCCAACTCATGTTATAATTTATTACAACAGAGGGCGGGAGTTTCCCACCGATGTTAATTATGGAATATTTCAAATATACTCCCTTATTTATCCAATAGGGTTTAGAATATACTAAAATACCAGCAATCAGAAAAAACAGGATGATGAATACCCTCTTACGTATATTTACCATATTTACCCACCTAGGGGAGTGCTGATATATCTGCTTTTACTGTATAGTATTCGACACACCGAGTATTATAGTAGGTATACGCTTCGCCAAAATTCTCCAGTGCGACAACTCTTCCTTGAGAATCATAATACTTGTAATGAGTAAATATATATGATGCATAATAGGGCGGCATTTCCGTCTCGCCATGATAATCGTAAAAATAATATGGTTCGTAGTAGATTCCCCTATCATAGCCTCTTACTTTAACCCCTATCCAGAAATCAGGTACTATAATTGATGACTCAAAGTCTTCTGCTTCATCCCAGTGTCCAACGTCTAAACCCCCATAAATTACAAAAAGTAATGCTAAAAACAAATACACCGAAAACATAAATTTAATACTTTTTTTCAGGATATATCCCATGTTTTTAAAGAGAAGAAATGATTTAAATTTTTTCGGGGATTAGATACTATGTATGGGGAAGATAATTGTAGAAATGAAAGATGTCACCAAATGTTTTGGTAATGTAGTTGCTTTAAGGGGAGTAAACCTGGAGATATATGAAGGTATTACGGGTTTAATCGGCCCTAACGGCGCTGGAAAAACCACAACCATAGGCATTATCCTTGGGCTACTTAGGAGAGACTCGGGATACCTTAGCGTCTATGGTGTAGACCCCTGGATTAAAGGCCAGGAAGTCAGAACTAAAATAGGTTTTCTCGACGAAAAACCAGTTTTTCCCGGAAACATGACGGGAAGGAGGTTTTTAAGGTGTGTTGCAAGGATATATGGTGTTAATGAGGAGTCCGTAAATGAAGTTTTAAAAATTGTTGGATTATCGAGGCATGCTGATAGAAGTATTTCAACCTATTCTGCTGGCATGATACAGAGACTTGGGTTGGCTCAAGCGTTGTTAGGTGATAAAGAATTTATAATTCTCGATGAACCCACCTCAAATCTAGACCCCATAGCAAGGATCAGAATACTTGAATTAATTAAATCACTTAGAAAAAGCAGTGGTTTAAGCTTTCTGATATCCACACATATTTTGACGGAACTTGAACGGGTGTGCGATAACATTATAGTAATGTACGGGGGCAAGGTCCTAGGCGCCTGTACTTTAGATGAAATATATAATAAAATTAACTATGAATCCTATATATTGGAGTTTTCCACCCTTGAAGAATCTAAAAAAGTATATTCAAGGGTGATCGAGGCGGGGGACGCAGACATCGATGGAAGATTTGTTTATATTAACCAGAGGATCTGGAATAAAATACGGGAAGATATTTTCCAATTTATTTCTGAAAACGGGATAAAAATGTTGTCTCTTAAACCAAGATACAACGCAATCGAAGAATATTATAAAAGTCTTATAGGTGATACCATTGAAATCTAAGGCACATACCTTCCTACTCATGGAGCTGGAGAAAAATTTTAGCATTTACCTGGTGGAGTTTATTTTCCTGTTAATGGTGTATGTTGTAGCCTCTTCGACTTTAAATTTCCACTTAAGCTATTCAATTACTTCTTCTATGCATCTTCCTTATGAAGAAGCAATCAAAGGTTTTTCGCTCTTCTTGGCCTATTATTTAAGTAGGAATGCTATAAGTGCATTTGAATTCAATGTATTGATTATTGTTGTGGTGGTATCTCTATCTTTTGCCGATGAAATTTCAAGGGGATACATGAGGGTTTTATTATCTTATCCTTTGAGCAGGAAAACGATTTTCTGTGTGAAGACTTTTCTCATTATAATTGTTCCTTACCTCGTGTATCTAACTTCAGCCACACTTCTCCCCCTCGTCTACACCTCTTTGTCCTGGAACCTATTTTTCGCTGAAACCATTGCAAAGCTTAGTTTAATCTTCTTATTTGAAATATTCTTTGTTTCTTCAATAACGATACTGCTGGCGTTATTAACTAGGTCTACATCTTTTACCGTATTATTTTCATTAGTAATACTATTTACCCTCAGATACTCGGGTTACATCATTGGTTCCGAATATGTTAATTATCTACCGCCCTTCTGTTTTAATATTTTAGCCGATTACTTGATTGGAATTAAATTTTTACAGGTAAATGTATATAAGGTGACGGCAATCTACTCCATTCTTTCCGCATTCCCAGCAATTTTATCGTATTTATATTTCACCAGGAGGTTCGACGCATGCAGGAGATAGCGGAGAAAACTTTGTATCTTCTATTGATAATAGGTTTAACCATGCTACTCTCAACGCTTTTCACCGCACATTACTATGAGAAACTTTACAGGATAGGTGTTACGGATGCATATCCCATACAATACCTTTACACGTTCTATGGAGTTAGAAGATATACTATAAGTATAGATGTTTCGCCTTCGACATCACGTGTAGATGCCGTTTTGATAGGACTTGAAGAATACGAGAAAATGAGAATAGGATTAGATGTTCAACCGATCACCATTATTAATCAAACATCCGGGGATAAAATAGAGTTTATTCCAAGTAGGCCGGGAATCTATATTCTGGTTTTCAGGCTAAAATACGGCGAGTTCGCAAACATAAATGTCAAAATATTTAGCACGGGTCTCGATGAACAGATGCTGTTTCTTTCATCACTTATAATATTTATTGGGATGCTAGGATGCCTTATACAATCGTTATTTCTATTTTTCAAGTCCAAGGATTGATCCTTTGGCTTTCCTCTATCTTTTAATTTTACTAGCCGTCTTTACCATTTTCTCCTAACTTGCCATAATTATATGTATTGTCAGTAGGGCTACACAATATACGGTGAAACGTTTTTTAATATGGAGCGATGAAACAGCGATAGGTTTACTTTGAAATTTATAATAGTTTTTAGTCTCTCTAACCATAAATATTTTGAGTCATTATTTAGGTTGGATGATATGGATATATAATGAGGGAAGATGTTTCTCTGGCTGATGCCTTAATGGATTATCTGAGATACGAGCTTGAGAGAGCTAGGGATCTTGAGGAGTTTAAGCAGACTTTTATGAGAGTTTGGGCGGCCGTTAAAGAGAAGAAGATAGAGGAACTTAAGAAAAGTTTGGGAATAATCTAGTGTATTGACAAGTTACAATCCTATCTACATAATAACCGTTCTCTCCTTGAGGTGGTTTAGGGGGGATAGATAATAACATTCAAGCACGTTGGGGAGTTCTCCTGTTCCGTCTGGCTTTATGAGCCAGACTTCGTCAGGGAGTGTTCGCGGGGACCGGGCTCCGCACATCCTGACTTAAACAAATAATGTTCCTTGATACACTTTAATGTTACGCAGATCGAAAACTGTTGCGAGCCCAATTGATTTATTCATCGGATGCTTTAATGTTCCTTCTCTAGGATATCGTTTATCTGTTTTATTAATAGGGCTATTTTACGTCCTTTTTGGGTGAGCTTGAGAAGCCGTCTACGTGGGAAGATTTCTTCACGGGTATCCTCAATTAACCCTAGTTTCTTAAGTGTTTCTATGGCACTATAAAGGGCGTATTGTCCAAGAAACTTCCTTAGCTCGATTATACTCATCTCCTTCGCCGACAATAGTAGAACCAATCTCAGTACACCTGCTTTCTCGAGGTTTCTTAGGTTTTCCAAAGACTCTACTATTTTCATATAATATTTTCGCTTACTGGTTAATGAAAAACTATTCTACATTTTATCGATAAACAGTAAACTATTTATTGATAGACAGTATACTGTTTACCAATAAACAATAGGGGTGTCAACCTATGCAGAGGCGGAGACAAATAGTGGTCTACGTTAGCAGAGACATTTTCGAGAAAATTAAAACTGTTGCTGGAAGAGAGGATAAATCGGTTTCAGAGTACATCCGCAACTTGATTATAGAAGATCTTAAGGTAAAGGGGATTTTAAAGGTGTCTCGAAGTGAATGAGAAGACTGAAAAATTAAAACGGACTTCTACTCACTGGAATGATTTTAAAAAGATAGAGGAGCACAGTGATCAAGGAGGCTACCAGAGTTATCGGATTCAACTTCGTCTCTGCATCATACTTTTAAGAGGCTTAGTTTCAGAACTTAAACATATTTACGGGAGAATGTCTTCCGAAGAAGATATTGAGACAGCTATAACAAGTCTTGAAATAGCTTGGAAACTCGTTGAAAATGCTATAAACAAGATGGAAAACACCGTAAATAAGTGAACGGTAGCTTGAGCCGCCTAAACAACCGACATTGTCAAAAACTGTTAAGAAGCAATGAAGGTTGAAAACATTCCGTTATAGTAGCCGAGGTATACCAAGTAATCCTACTATAAGATTAAGAATATATGTTATCATGGCTATTACTGCTGCACCAAACCAGCCAACCTGAAACATTTTCTTCAAAATCCACAGCCAGACAAAGAGAGCAAGTAGCGAGCCAAACGGAAATCCAATAATATGAAATGCAGTGTATATTATTTTTCCTAGCAAGGCTACGGCAAAGCAGTTTACAAGGTTTTCCTGCTCTTCTCTACCAGGATATATCCTGAGGGCAATGTAGATCGTTAATGCACTAACAAATAATCCCACAAGAAATTCTAGTATTTTACTTGTGGATTCAGCTACCTCAAACATACGATTTCTGAAAAATAAAAAAGATTATTAAATTTATTCTCGAGATTTCTTGAATCTGATAAATACATTCCAGGCAACTAATACGGCTATCACGGTAGCAAGAACTATAGCCAGTATTTGAATAGTCTGCCGCATCATAAGAGTTGCAGGATCAACTATCTCTTCCCTTATATCAACTATAATGGTATTCAATTTCTGGGTTAATGAATACTTTACATTATTTATATAATATTCAACGATAATTCTTTCCGGAAGTAAAGTCGTCTTAGATTTCTTTAAGTTAAGCTGAAGCGATAGGATGCCTGTTTCTCTGGGGAATAGAGATGGAATTTCAGCCAACACTGTACCGTTCTCGTATTTGAGAACAATGTTCGATACTGTTGA
>QMRH01000036.1 GCA_003650675.1 Thermoprotei archaeon
GATCCGCCAGCCAGCTTCGACACCTATACTGACCCAAACTATAACGGTCCACGGTTAATTTTACCTATGGGAGGCTTTGCTTCTACATGGGCTAGTGAAGAGGAGATAAAATACATAAGGGGGTTATATGCTGGCGAAGTATCTTTCGTGGACTACTGTTTAGGAGAGTTTTTTAAAAGGCTGGAGGAGCTGGGATACTTCGAAGACTCACTTATAATACTTACAGCCGATCACGGGCATCCCTTAGCCGACCACGGCAAATTCCTGAAGGGACCTGATAGAATGTACAGTGAACTGCTTAAAGTACCTTTCATGGTCTACTATCCAGGTTGTAAACATAAGATTGTAGATGCCTTAATACAGTTTCCAGACGTCCTTCCAACAGCACTTGAGCTACTTGGGTTAAAAGGTGATGCCAGGTGCATGCAAGGCCTGAGTTTCGCAAAAGTGCTTACTGGCGAAAGAAACAGGCATAGAGAATACGTGATAATGGGCTACCATGAGAGCGAGGATCGTTGTATACGCGACGAAGAGTGGAGCTACATACATAGGCCGGAAGATCAGCCAGACGAATTATATAATTTACTAGAAGATCCCAGGGAGACACTTAACCTTATAAACGAAAGAAAAGATGTGGCTGTAAGACTGGCTTCAGCGTTTGGAAAGTATTTCTTCAAAACAGGCATTACTTTGATTAAAGGATTGCAAGCTAAATACGAGCTAGATGGCACAGAGGTGTAACCAAACAAAGTGCCACTGTTTTCTCGACAGGATAAACTATAAATCTCTAGGTTAAAAGATTAAAAGAGGGATGCGGCCGTAGTCTAGTCTGGTAGGATACCGGCCTCCCAAGCCGGTGATCCCGGGTTCGAATCCCGGCGGCCGCATCGCGAAACACTATAATAGGTTATGTTTAGTTGAATATCTAAGGTGTTTCGGAAACTTTCGGAACACGAGGTCGCATTCCATTAAAATATTTCTTCTCCCTAGAAAGCCATCAGCCTCACGGCGACTATCGTCTTAAGTGAGGCCACCTAAAGGGTAGTGGTCAATGGGTCGCTCGCTCTGAAATACCTAAAGTCGCCAAAAATACAAAGCGCAGGCAACCACTGTACATAGACAATAAATTTATAAGTTATATCTGGCTACTTTCTATCACTGTGAAAGGAGGTTTCTACCTTGACAAACGGGTCAGAAGGTAAGGTACAGTGTCCGTGTGGCCGAACGATAAATGATGCATCCGACTATAAGTTACTGTATCTTAAGAAAGAACAGTATGAAATAGATATCTTGTGCCCTAATGATACTTGTTTTCTAAGGGAACTAGGTTTCATTAAATTCGCTGTTGAAGATAACAACTTAAAGATACTGAAAGCCAGCTTCTATCCTCCTTTCGTAACGTGGAATGTAGCTAGACTTGGAAAAGAAAAGGCTACACAGATGCTGAAGCAACATCTACGTGACATAATCAACAATCAGATAGACTGGGCTAAAATACGGGAAGGAGCTAAGAAGGTGGCTGAGGAAGAAGCGTCCCGAGCCGCCTCTGAAAGCTAATTTAATGGCTTTTATCAATAAAAGGCTTTTTACATATTTAGATTGATAGAAGGTTTCCTCGGTAACTGAAAAACTTATAAGCATCTACGTCATGGTGTCTAAGACGGGCATAGTAATGTGGAAAGCTACGTCAAGCCAACCACGAAAGATCAGAAAAAAGTATCTTAATGCTCCACTCCACAGACGGCAAAAGGATCTAACGGCCCCGCTTTCCCCAGAACTTCAAAGAGAACATGGAATAAAGCGTCTACCGGTGCGGAAGAACGATACTGTTTTAATAATGCGAGGAAGCTTTAAGGGACACGAAGGAAAAGTTATAAAAGTCGATTTAAAGAAAAGAAGAATATTCGTTGAAGGTGCTACACGCAACAAGGCTGACGGTACCCCTGTACCGGTTCCCATATATCCTTCTAAGGTTATGATAACCAAGTTAGACCTTTCCGATAAACGGCGTTCAGCTATCATTAAGAGAAAAAAGCCTGAAGAGGTGGTTGAATGAGAAAAATAGGTGGCAGTTTAAGACATTTGAGAAGAGAAAGGGCTCCTGGATTTTGGCCAATTCATAAAAAGGAATACGTTTGGACAGTTAAACCAAGTCCGGGCCCCCACCCCCTTGCACGTTGCATACCCTTAGCTATCATAGTGAGAGACATACTGGGATACGCGAAAACAATGAGAGAGGCAAGAAGGATTATAGGGCGAGGAGTTATAAAGGTTGATGGAAGGGTCAGAAGAGACTACAAGTATCCTGTGGGTTTGATGGATGTTCTGGAAATAACCGAGACAGGCGAAATTTTCCGAATTGTGGCGCATCCACATAGGGTTCTATACCCGGTTCCAATTAAGGAAGAGGAGGCTAACTACAAGATATGTCGTATTGAGGGAAAAACCACGGTCAAAGGAGGGCATATACAATTACATCTTCATGATGGACGCAACTACCTGGTGCGGGTAAATAACCCCATGGAACCTGAAGAAGATGTCTACCGGACCTTTGATGCCGTTTTACTGCAAATCCCTCAACAGGAAATAATGCAGGTTATAAGGTTTGAAAAGGGGGTTTTAGCATTAATCTTTGATGGAAGAAATGTAGGTAAAGTCGGGAGGATAGAGGATATCGTCCAAGTGTTTCGTAGGAGAGAATCAATTGTCTCACTTGTAGATGAAAACGGAAACGTTTTCCGTACAATATTGGAGTATATTCTTCCTGTAGGGGTGGATAAACCCTTGATAACTGTTAGAGCATGAGGTGATGTTATGTCAGAGAAACCAGTTCTCGTGATAGATCATCCCATGAGACGTCTCAAGCTAGCGAAAGTCGTTGTGAACATGGCGGTAGGCGAGTCAGGAGAGCGTCTGGCAAATGCTGTTAAACTCTTAGAAGAGCTAACAGGCCAAAAGCCATCCCTCAGACAAGCTAAAAGAACCATAAAGGAATTCGGTATAAGGAAGGGTGAAAACATAGCATGTGTGGTCACGTTAAGAGGTGAAAAAGCCCTAAATTTCTTGAGGAGAGTGCTGGAAACCGTTAAATATACGATAAAGGAGAGCTCAATAGACGATTACGGAAACATCTCTTTCGGTATAAGGGAACATATACTGCTCCCGGGAACGAAATATGACCCTTCAATAGGAATATTTGGGTTCGACGTTAATATCGTTCTAGAAAGACCCGGATTCAGGGTTTCTAGACGTAGGAGAAAAAGAAACAAGATAGGAAAGAACCATAGGAGAATCCCGAGAAGCGAAGCGAAAATGTTTTTAGAAAAGGTTTTAGGAGTAAAAGTTGTTGGTAAAGGAGGGTGAGTAGATGGGTAAAATAAAGCCTCCGAAACAAAGAAAATACGGTAAAGGCGCATATAGATGTCGTCGCTGCGGAACCCATGAGGCTTTAATACGTTCTCATGGAATATATTTATGTAGACGATGTTTCAGAGAAGTAGCGCCACTCCTCGGCTTTAAGAAATACATGTGACCTATCTTTAATATAAACTATTTTAATTAGCTGGTAAAAGCACCTTTTGTCGATTAAGGTATCTCTAGAATATATGGTGGCAGAAAATTTTAATAAAGCTCTTGAATAATGTGAGAGGGTCTATGCAATGGTGTTAATGGATACCCTAGCTAATGCGTTAGCAACGATAATGAATAATGAGATGCGTGGGCACAAGGAGTGTATAATATATCCAGCATCTAAGCTGATAGCTAGTGTTCTAAGGGTTATGCAGAAAGAAGGCTACATAGGGGAGTTTGAATATATTGATGATGGACGTGGAGGAAAACTTAGGGTTCAGCTTCTAGGAAGAATAAATAAGTGTGGAGTGATTAAACCCAGGTATTCTGTGAAAAAAGATGGCTTTGATGAATGGGAGCGAAGGTATCTGCCGTCGAGGGAGATCGGCATACTAGTGGTTTCTACACCTGAAGGAGTATTAAGTCATAAAGAGGCTAAAGCTAAGGGAATAGGCGGGGTCCTGTTAGCATACATTTACTAGGTGATGAAAGATGAACGAAAACATAAAACTCAAACCCAGGTTAACAAGACAGGAAAAAAGGCTATTGAAGGTAAGACGCCTATTAAAGAGCAAGAAACCTTTCTTCACCAGGATAAACTCTTGGTTTCTAAAGCGAATAGATGAAGACGTTTGGCGCCATCCTCGTGGATTAGATAATAAGATAAAACACGAGATAAAAGGGTATCCTGCCAGGGTAAAAATAGGATATAGAGGCCCTAGATCTATAAGGGGCATCCATCCCTCGGGATTCGAAGAGGTTCTGGTTTACTCACCTAAAGACTTGGAAAAAATAGATAAAAGGAGGCAGGCGATTAGAATAGCCTCCACAGTCGGGAGGCGTAAAAGAAGAGAAATAATCGAAAAAGCAAATAATCTTGGGATAAAAATCTTAAACCCTGGTATAGGTGGTGAACTGGAGTGACGCAAGTGGATCAAGTCAGACGTCTAGCAGCCGAAATACTGGGTGTTGGTGTTCATAGGGTTTGGATCGATCCACAACAATTAGAAAGGGTTGCAACTGTTATTTCTAAGGAAGAAGTCAGGAAACTCATTAAGGAGGGAGTGATAAGAAAGAGGCCGGTAAAGGGTATTTCTCGCCATAGAATTAGAATAAGGAAGATGAAGAAGAAAAGGGGCAGGCGAAGAGGTCCAGGAAGTAGAAAGGGGCCACGATACGATGAAAGAGAACTGTGGATTAGTCGCATCAGGGCTATAAGAAAATTTCTAAAGCACCTTAGAGATCGAAAAATAATAGACAAAAGAACGTATAGAAGGTTATACCTGCTGGCCAAGGGAGGAACCTTCAGGAATGTATCTCATCTTAAAACTTATATAAAGGAACATAAGCTTGCGAGGAGGATTTAGTATGGCTAGAAGTGGGAGATACAAGGTTCCATTTAAGCGTAGACGTAAGGGGCTTACAAACTACTATAAGAGGAAGAAACTCGTCCTCTCCGGTAAACCTAGACTTGCAATACGTAAAACAAATAAATATATCATAGTTCAAATTATAGATGCCAGACCTGAAGGTGACAGGATTTTAGTGGCCGGCCATTCCTCGGAACTAGCACATAAATATGGATGGAAAGGCGATCTAAACAATACCCCTGCAGCTTATCTTACTGGATTTTTAGCTGGTTTAAAAGCAATTAAAAACGGAATTTCCGAGGCTATAGCAGATATAGGTCTTCATAGACCAGTTAAAGGATGCCGTGTATTTGCTGCCTTAAAAGGTGCAGTTGATGCCGGATTACAAGTCCCGCATGATAAAAGCATATTCCCTAGTGAGGATAGAATAAAAGGTTTGCATATTGTCAACTATGCAAAAAATCTAAAGGAAATTGATCCATCGGCATTCGAAAGGCAGTTCAGTAAATACATTGAGAGGGGTTTTGATCCGGAGAATATGCCTCAACACTTTGAGGAGACTCTTGAAAAGATAAAGCAGTCCTTTTAAAATAGTGTTTTAAATCATCTTCATTAAAAGATCATTTATTGCTTTGCCACGATACCCTAACTCTCCCTCATTACCGTACTGTTTTTTAATACTGTATTTGAATCCTCCTTTAGGCGGGTGAAGTCGAAACACAGGTTTTATTAAAGGTATTTTCCTTAAATCCACCTTACCTTCTATTATGGCTTCTGCCAGCACCTGAAAGTCTTCGAAACCTATTTTCTTGAGTATTTCCTGTGTTATTTTCCTGTTACCGCGAATCCTCCCCCTCTTTTCCAACATGAAAGCCAGTACATCCCTGTCTATTTCCCCCCATGTAACATAGTCCTTAACTTTTTGTAGCATTCCTCTCATACTGGGGGTGTCGTCCACTATCACGGCATGAAACTTTCTATGCAATCTTAACAATTTTAGGGTGTACTCCACATCCTGGGGTGTGCCGGCTTGCCCCCTGAGTCTAATTACCGCCAGTTTCACGTCTACCACTCCTCCGGATGCTTAAATTTATAAGTATTCTTTAAAGCATTGTAGGTGGCTTTAGCAAAATTTACTGGGGTGCGGGTTGACCCCTTGGTGCGGGTCCAGACATCTTTTATACCTGCCAGCCTTAGGACAGCCTTCGCTACATCGCCGACTACAAGACCCACACCCTTTGGTGCGGGTAGAAGCCATATCTCCACACTTCCACTTCTACCGTAAACCTTGAAGGGAACGCTGTGGGGCTCGGTGCATGAACATTCCCAGCTTCCACAGCCTCTTCTCACAGGCACTATGTTTAGTTTTGCGTCGGCTATAGCTTTTTCGATGGCTTGTCTAACCTGTTTCGCCTTACCCAGACCTAAACCTACAAGTCCATCCTCGTTTCCAACAGCTACGAGAGCTTGAAACTGACTTATTTCACCTGCATCCGTCTGGCGTTGTACTAGATTTATATTTAATACCTCGTGTTTTAGGTCGGGAATGAGGGTGTCAACTACTTCTATCTCCATTAAGGGGAGATTTTGCTCAAATATCTGTTCTATAGATGTTATCTTCCCTTCCTTGACTAGTCTACCTACCTCAGTCCTTGGAATCCACTCCTCGGCGACAGTAGACACTTAAACCCCACCCACATTTCAGCACAATAAATATTGTGTAATAAAAACTTTTCCACTATATAAGGGCATTATACATCAGGAAATTTATACGTCGTCTATGGCTTCTAAACTTCGGCTCGGTAACCTGCTGTTACACGTTTTAGGGATAACAATTTATATAGGTATGTGGGGTTAGAGTTTTTGGTTTCCTGTAGAAGGTGGTATGCAAGATGTCGGTGCGTAGCAAGAAGAAGTCGAGGTACCAACGGGGTAGCAGAACCTGCGGATGGGGTAGAACAGGCCAGCATAGACGTAGCGGATCCCGCGGAGGAAGAGGAAGGGTGGGTTATCACAAGCACAAGTGGACGTGGGTTGTAAAATACGCTCCAGACTGGTTCGGTAAACACGGCTTTACACGTCACCCATCACTGGTACCTAGAGTAAATTCAATAAATGTAGGTGAAATATGTGAACGATTAAATGAATGGCTGAAAGCCGGGATCGCGGAGGAGACTAAGGATGGGAAAATCTTCATAGACGTCACAAAACTCGGGTACAATAAGGTTCTTGGAGAAGGCGAAGTAAATAAGGCTATAATAGTTAAAGCAGTGTATTTTACCAAAAAAGCCGTAGAAAAGATACGGAACTCTGGTGGAGACATTGCACCCGTGAAGGAGGTGTAGTGTACGTGGGGGTACTGGAAAGCTTTGAACCGGTTCTCCGTTTTCTCCCTGAAATCCCGCGTCCGGAGCGTAAGCTCAGCCTAACTGAAAGACTGGTCTGGACAGCGGTGGTCTTGATCCTTTACCTGATTATGTCCCAGGTGCCACTTTACGGTATACCATGGCAGTTGGAGGGACTAGAGTCGCTTCAATTAATTAGGATAATTACAGCCTCTAAGAGAGGTACTTTAATGGAACTTGGTATAGGCCCCTTAGTTACCAGCGGATTAATCTGGCAACTTTTAGTTGGCAGTAGATTGATAGAGCTTGATTTAACTTCCCCTAGGGGACGAGCTCTTTTCACGGGACTTGAAAAACTCTTTGCAATAATATTCATGGTAATAGAAGCACTCGCCTTCATAGTAGGCGGCTATTACGGCCCACTTACAGTTGAACAGGGAACATTGATATTCATCCAGTTGATAATAGCAACATTCCTAGTTTTAATGATGGACGAAATGCTGCAGAAGGGTTGGGGGCTGGGTAGCGGCGTGAGCTTGTTCATAGCAGCCAACGTATCCCAGCAGATATTTTGGCAACTTTTCTCCCCCATAATGGTGGCAGATGAACTTCCTCTAGGAGTTATACCGGCTACTGCAGTTGCCATAAGCCAGGGAATATTTGCAGGCGAATGGAGTAAAATAAATTACATACTATTTAGATCGGGCTTCCCCAGCCTTATAGGTTTTATAACAATGATAGGTTTATTCATCCTCCTACTCTACCTCGAAAACGTTCAGATAGAGATCCCTATAGGGGTTTCAAAGTACGGTGGAATGAGAACAAAGATCCCCCTAAAATTCCTCTATGTCTCTAACATTCCTATAATTCTCGTCTCCGCCCTGCTCGCAGACCTCCACATATTTTCACAGATACTATGGACCCGACTAAGCGGCAACGACGACCTTATCAGCAGCTTATTTACAACTTACATTGCAAATTATAACACCACCGGCCAGAGGTTCGTGCCGGTTAAAGGAACTTTAGTATACTATTTATCACCGCCTTCAGGAATAAAGGGAGTATTTACGGATCCTGTGCAGGCACTGGTATACTCCCTGTTTCTAATAGGGTTTTCTGTACTGTTTTCCATAGTTTGGATAGAGACGTCAGGTATGGATCCTTGGAGCCAAGCAAAACAACTTACAGAAGCTGGACTCTACATACCTGGATTTAGAAGGGCACCACGGGTAATAGCATCTATTCTATCAAAATACATACCCACGTTAGCTATTTTAAGCGGGCTAATAGTGGCGTTAATCGCTGTTATAAGCGATATAGTAGGTGTCTTGGGAACAGGCATAGGTATTCTGTTGCTGGTCGGCATCCTCATTCAATATCAGTCTCTCATAGCTCAGGAAAGAGCGTTAGAAATGTATCCACTACTACGTAGATTGGCCGGAGTCTAATTTCATGTAAAAAGGATTCCATAAAATTAAAGTTTAAAAGTATCCTATACTTTATGAAAATATCTTAATGTACCCGGTGGTGTTGTCATGCCCCGAAGAACCACCTTTAGGGTTCAGGAAAGAAAAAAGGAGGTATATGGTCTTCTACTCGAGAAAGGCGAGCTTCCCACATCAGAGATAGCTCGAATAACCGGGTTAACCCATTCACAAGCCTTTTATATACTTAGGTTGCTTTCTAAGGAAGGAAGAGTAGAGGAGTTGCGAAGAGGTAAAGTAGCTTACTGGAGGGCTATGAAGTAGGAGGTGATAATATGGGCGGTAGACAGAGGACATCTATCTTTTTTGATGTGGAAGAAAAGAAGGAAAGCAAAAAAGAAAAAAGCAGTGGAAAGAGTGGGAAGAAGGTAAAAAGAAAAGGTAGAAGATAGACGAAAGTGTATCCCCCCAGACTTAAACCGAGGCTCACTATCGCAGTACCTACAAGTATTGTTGCTTCTATACCATTACTTAAAAAGACCATTAAACTCTCGTATTTAGCTAGATTCTCCGCTATTTTTCGTGTAGAAAAGATAATAATATTCCTCGATCCCTTTGATGAGCATCCCCTCCGGAACTTCAAGCTAATGAAATTGATATTAGAGTATATATCGGCACCTCCCTACCTGAGAAAATACCTGTTTAAACTGAATCCCTTGTTAAGGTATGTTGGCTTAGCTTCTCCTCTTAAAACCCCTGACCATCAACCAGAAATAGATTTGGAGAAAGAGGAAATAACAGAGATCTATAGAAAGGGAATAGTGGTGGGAAGGAAAGGTAAAGGAGTTTTAGTCGATGTTGGGTTGAAGGAACCAGTTTATTTAAGAGGGAATTATAAGAAAGGTAGTTTAGTGACAATCCGTTTTTCTAGGAAACATGGTGAACTGCGTTTAAAAACTGTTCCGGACGAAGACGTACCAATATATTGGGGTTTTAAGGTATATGGACCCTTGACAGTAAGGAAGTTACTGAGGGAAATTGATAGAGAAGGGTATTTGACTATAGCTACATCTAGAAGGGGTCGGCCCATAACATCCTTGCTTGATAAGCTTTCAGGCGAACTTAAAAAATCAGGAGAAGTCGTAGTGATCTTTGGTGGACCGAGACACGGGCTCCATGATATTTTTAATAAAGAGGGCTTAAATTTAGAGGACGAGGTTGAGTGGATAATAAATTTCGCACCTTTCCAGGGTACAGAGACCATAAGGACTGAGGAGGCAATAGGCATATCCCTAGCGCTTCTAAACATCATTTTACCAGGATCCACGTGATATATTTTATCGAAAATCTTAAATAATATGGCTGGAAAGGTGATGAAGGGCTGGAGGGCGCAATAAGTGGTAGGCGGTACTCGACCAAGAAGAGGGTCAATGGGCTATTACCCAAGGAAGAGAGCAAAGAGTATTGTAGCTAGGGTTAGACGCTGGAAAAGGATCGATGAAGTAAAGCCATTAGGATTTGCAGGATATAAAGTCGGTATGACGCACATAGTCGTACTCGAGGATAATCCTAATAGCCCTTACTTTCAGAAAGAAGTCGTTAAACCAGCTACTATAATCGAGGTCCCCCCACTGGTTGTCTGTGGTATAAGGGCTTACACAAAAACACCCTACGGTCTCAAAACCGTTGGAGAGATCTGGGCTAAAGAAATATTGTTCTGGGCGGAGCGCAGGGAAATAGAAAACAAAATAAAAGAAGCCAGGGGAAAGAGGGAGAGGAGAAAGATATTAGACGAGCTCGGATACAGGATTGTTTTCCTTGATCTAGAACGCGTCTTCACTCTTCCCAAAATCGATAAAAGGGTGCCTGAAGGCGAACGTGAAAAGTTTTTCGAACAGTTGGTCGATGAATTTAAAAAGAAGGCATCAAACTGTGATGAAATACGGTTAATTGTTGCTACTCAACCACGGAAAAGCGGTTTAAGGAAAAAGAAGCCTGAGGTCTTCGAACTTCCAATAGGCGGAGACACGGCCAGTGCATTGGACTATGCCCTAGGAAAACTGGGTAAGGAGGTGCGGGTAGAGGAGGTTTTCAAGGAAGGATCGTACGTTGACGTCGTATCCATAACGAAGGGTAAAGGCTTTGCAGGGGTGGTAAAGCGGTTTGGCGTTAAGATTCTACCTCGATGGCATAAACATAGAAAAGGCCATAGAAGGATAGGATCCGTGGGGCCTACAGGTCCTGCCATAATGTTTACAACCCCTAGGCCGGGACAGCTTGGATTCCAGCAACGTACCGAATACAATAAAAGAATATTAAAGATAGGAAACGATCCTTCCAAGATAAACCCAGGTGGAGGATTCAAGCATTACGGTATCGTTAAAACTACATACATGCTCTTGGAGGGGAGTGTTCCGGGAGCTGTTAAAAGGCTGGTGAAGATACGTTTCACCATAAGACCGAAGGTGACCGCTCGACCCGAGGCTCCTCCCAAAATACTTTATATTGGAACCGGGAGCATGTAAGCTAGCGGAGGTGTAAAATGTGGCTGTTGAGCGGGTCCCATTTCTGAAATTTGAAAACAGGGTGGAGGAGAAAGCGCCTGTATACGATCTGGAGGGTAAAGTGGTTAAGGAAGTAGAGTTACCCACAGTTTTCTTCACAGCCTTCAGGGAAGACCTAATTAGAAAAGTTTTCCTAGCCCTTAGAACTAGTAGGCTACAGCCTAAGGGCGTAGATCCATTAGCTGGTAAAAGAACAACGGCAGAAAGTTGGGGAGTTGGATACGGTATGGCCAGGGTTCCTAGGGTAAAGGGATCGACACGCGTAGCCTTTGTACCCCAAGCAGTAGGGGGGCGTAGGGTCGGTGCACCCACAGTTATGAAGAGGATTAAGGAGAGGGTTAACAGACTAGAGAAGAAACGTGCGTTAGCAGCCGCTATAGCTGCTACGGCTATACGTGAGGTTGTTGTAAAAAGAGGCCACAAGGTCTCTGAGAATATAACCCTCCCTATCATAGTAACCAACGATATCGAAAATGTCTCTAAGACTAGGGACATACGTTCATTTCTAAAGAAGATCTCATTGTGGGACGATGTAGAACGGGCTAGGAAAGGCGTAAGAATACGGTCGGGTAAAGGTAAGATGAGAGGAAGACGCTATAAGATCCCTAAAAGCATCCTATTCGTGGTGGCCAAAAGAAGTGAACTTTATAAAGCGGCAAGAAACCTGGTGGGCGTAGATGTTGTATCCGTCAAAAAATTAAACGTAGAGCACCTGGCTCCAGGCGGACATCCAGGAAGATTAACCATATGGAGTGAAAACGCGATTAAAGCTTTAAAAGAAATATTTGGTGACTAATATGGATCCATATAAAGTAATAGTAAGGCCTATAGTCAGCGAAAAAACTATATCGAAAATAGAGAGAGAAAACGTATTGACTTTTGAAGTTCATTTAAAGGCAACAAAACATCAAATTAAACAGGCTGTTGAAAAAATATTCGGCGTAAAGGTTGAAAAGGTAAATACTTTAATAACACCTAGAGGCTACAAAAAAGCCTACGTAAAACTGCATCCAGACTATAAGGCTACCGATATAGCTTCTAGACTAGGTATTCTATAAAATTGGATAAAGCTTATTTAACCCCGTTTTCCATTGAAACGAGGGATGTTAAGATGGGTAAACGGCTGCTAGTTCAGAGACGTGGAAGAGGGGGGTCGGTCTTCCGCCACCCTGGATGGAAGAAGGTAGGCAAGGTAAGGTATAAAGTATATAACGAGAGGGAGTTCGCCGAGAAAGTGATTAGAGGTAAGGTTGTGGAGCTTCTCCACGACCCCGGACGCGGTACACCTGTAGCTAGAATATTCTTCGAGGACGGTACGGAGATGTTAAATGTGGCTTCGGAGGGTTTAGCTGTAGGAAATATAATATATTACGGTGGAAACGCACCACCCACTTTAGGTAGCATACTTCCCATAGGAAAAATCCCGGAGGGCTCCTATGTTTGTAACGTGGAGCTTAAACCTGGGGATGGAGGCAAGATAGCTAGATCAAGTGGAACATACGCTATAGTCATCACGCATACTGAAGGTAAAACTACAATCCAGTTTCCTTCAGGTAAAACTAAGGTTCTTGACTCGAGATGCAGAGCGACTATAGGAATAGTTGCTGGCGGCGGCAGGACAGAGAAGCCTTTTCTCAAGGCTGGTAAAGTATACCATCTAGCTAGATCCAAATCTTGGAAATACCCTACGGTCCGTGGCAAGGCAATGAACGCATATGCTCATCCACATGGAGGAGGTAGCCATAAAAGTAGGAGAACGGGTTCGACACCCAAGCCTAGGACAGCGCCGCCAGGACAAAAGGTTGGGCATTTTGCTTCAAGAAGAACCGGTAGGAGAAAAGGTTAAGCTCAAAAAATTAAAATAATACTGTTGAAACAGATGTAAGGGATTGGTTTATGAGCCTATCGAGGGAGTTTAGATATAGAGGATACACATTTGAAGAACTATTAAAAATGCCGATAGACGAGTTCATAAAATTGCTTCCGTCGCGTCAGAGACGCAGCCTACTTCGAGGCTTATCCCCAGAACAAAAAAGATTGTTGGAAAAAGTTAGAAAGGCTAGACGGATGCTCGAGAAAACGGGGAAGGTCAAGTTCACGATTAAAACCCATTGCCGTGATATGATAATACTTCCAGAGATGGTAGGGTTGGTAATTCACGTTTACAACGGAAAAGAGTTTGTACCTGTAAAAATAACGCCAGAAATGATAGGCCATTATCTCGGCGAGTTCGCTCCCACCACTGTAATAGTAAGGCATGGTGCACCAGGACTCAAAGCCACCAGGAGCTCCATGTACGTTCCATTAAAGTAAGGTGATTTAAAATGGGCGTATACCATGGAAACGATCTGAGAAAACCTTCAGGAGGGATTAAAGGAAGGCATAGAAAAGTAAAAAGGAAATACGAGCTTGGACGTTATCCGGTTGAGACCAGGCTAAGCCACAAGGAACAGAGGAAAATTGTTAGGGTAAGAGGGGGAGGATACAAAATAAAAGTTGTAAAAGTATCGTACGCCAATGTCAATATTCCGGCCACAGGCGAAACCCAGAAGGTACGTATTCTCAAAGTTTTAAAGAGCCCTGCAAGCCAGGATTATGATAGAAGGGGAATAATAACCAAGGGGACATTACTCCAGACGGAAATAGGCATTGTTAAAGTGGTTTCGAGACCTGGTCAGGATGGCGTAATAAACGCCATTCTCATAGAGAAAAGATAGCGTAGGAAATGAGGAGAAGGGATTTCTATATTATATGGCCAGTCTACTTTGATAGGAAAAAGACTAGGAGGGAGGGAAGAAAACTTCCTTTAAGGCTAACAGTGGAGACGCCTACTATTCAAGAGATTTTTCAGGCAGCTAAAAAACTTGGTTTAAATCCGGTGATAGAGGAGGATAAGGCCCATCCATCTGCATGGTTTGAGTATAAGGGTAGGCTTCTTATTAGAAAGGTTGAGTGGAAAGGTAATAAAAATAGTCTATTAAAAGAGCTAGCTAAAATTCTCCGCGAGATGAGGAAACACTAGTTTCCTTTTAATATCTTCTTCACCTTCTCTCTTAGAAGTTTATTTACCAATCCTCCATCAGCCTTTCCACGCAGAGTTCTCATAGCGATGCCCATTAATGGGCCTAGGGCACCCTCCTTCCTTGCCCGAATGACATCGATTTTATCTTTGACTATCTTATCTATGATTCTTTCAACTTCCTCTAGGGGGAGGGCGCGTAAAGAAAGTTCATTTACTGCGTCAATTACCCTTTTTCCAGGGTTGAGTGCAACGTAGCGTAGGATCTCTGGTATCGACTCCTTTACTATAGTGCCGGAGTCGAGGAGGCTGAATAATTCTTCGAATGTTTCGTCTTCCAGTTCATCGACGGGCACGTTTTCTCTTCTAAGGCTTTTAAGAGTGTTTTCGAGGGTGGAGGCTACTAAGGTAGGAGACACGTGGGGATATTTTTCTACAAGTTTTTCGAAGAGGTCAAGACGGTAAGAAGAGATCATTTTTTCCGCAAGGTCACGGCTTAAACCGTATTTTTTAATAAATTTACTTAGTTTACTCGATAGGGGTTCGGGAAGAAGTTTCTTAACATTTTCTAGATACTCTGGAGTTATTCGCTTAGGCCTTATATCTGTTTCCGGATACATTCGTGCGGCACCAGGTCTAGGCCTAGAGAAGTGCGTTGTTCCATCAGGATTGGGGCCGCGAGTTTCCTCTGGAACCCCCCTCAAGGCCTCTATACACCGTTCTACTACCGCATTAATCGCATTTAGAGCCTTTTCCTCGGCATCGGCTACTATAACAAAACCATCCTGCGGACCTAGATTAAGTATTTTTGAGACAGCTTCTACCTCTTTTTCGCTTATACCATAGTTTGGTAGTTCATCGCTGTGAAGTATTCCGCCCACACCACTCCAGTATTTCGCTCTATCAGCTAGCTCGGTACCGAATCTCCTACCAGGCTGGATCTCTCGACCCAGGATACCTTTAAAGCCAGGTAATTTTATGGCTATAACTTTTCCTCCTTTCTTCAGTGTCCGTCGAATAATTTTACTTTTTGTGTTTCTAAACACTTCTGTTACATCTAGAGGTGTTTGTTTAAGATCATCTTCGCTTATTTTCCTCTTATGAAGAATTTCCTTTATCTCGAGTAGTGCAAGTTGTCTCTGAACCTCATAGGCCACTACTTTCCTTATTAGACCTAACTTCTGTACACCTTTTACCTCTATTTTAGCTCCATTTTTAATTGAAATATTGATGTCTTGTCTAATGGTTCCTATGCCTCTTTTCACCCTTCCGGTAAGTCTAAGTATCTGCCCTATTCTTAGGGCCGTTTTCTCGGCTTCTTCAGGGGAACTTATTGTAGGGGCTGTAGCTATCTCTATTAACGGTATGCCTAGTCTATCCAGCCTATAGACAACAGTTTTATCCGATTCCACTATTTTTCTTGCAGCATCCTCCTCTAAACATATAGTTTGAATAGGTATCTTTTTCCCATCTATCTCCACCCATCCGCCTAACGCTATGAGAGCGGTTCGCTGAAACCCTGTCGTATTGGATCCGTCGATAACGGTCTTCCTCATTACCTGTACTTCATCAACTGGATGGGAGTTTAACATTAGGGCCACGATTAAAGCCGTTGTAAGGGCTTCTCTATTAAGGTCATGCGGTGGCTCCTCATCCGCCTCCACGAGACACGATGCTTCATCGAGGTGGTGGTACTCATATACTCTTTTCCTTTTAAACTCGAAAAGGGCAGCTGGGTCCACCTCGCCTAGCTCGCTTGCTACAGGCCTCAGTTTTCGCTTGAATACATAGTCTTCCTTTTCTTCCGGTGGAAGGATAATTGTAGGGCAGGAGCAAAACAGCTTGTGTTTGGTGTCGAGCATTTGATGGAATTCTAGACCGACTTTAAGCCCGATTTCTTCGTAATCGATCTTTTTTTTCAATGCATCTCACCGGTATTTAATTTCTTCATATAGTTTAATTGAGTTAGTTAGGTTGATGGTTTCGTTTTCATCGTATAAGATTACCGTATCCTCCATTTGCGCCACTAATCCTCCGCCCTGCTCGATTAATATCGGGTAACTATCTATAAGTTTGTGTCTCGAAAGTTCATATAAAGTGTTTTCTATATCTTCTTTTGGAATAAACTCCAGCAACCATCTTTTCGCAAAAGGTAATCCACGGTACCTGGTCCAAAGTTTTTCTACAAGAGCGTTTAGATCACTGCGTTTACGTATCCTTTTAACGCTTCTAAGCCTAAATATTGTTACAGTAACTCCCTCCTCTACAACCCCGGCTCCATTGGTTGTAAACGGCTCTATAGCGAAAACTTCACCCTTCTTTACTGTTCCCCAGCCGGCTCTAATGTTTGGAATACTTTTACCTGCATGAAGAGTATATCTATCTATCTTGTGTCCACTTAAGTTTCTTATAGGCTTTAAGCCGAAGGCCTTAATAGTCTTCTCTATTGTTGCACCTATAAACGATAGGGATTCGCCTGGTTTAGTAACGTTTATCGCTGCTAAAAGAGCTCTGTAGGCTGCTTCCACCAGATCGTCTTGTAAGGAATCTAGGGGTATGGAAATAGCGGTGTCAGCTATGTAGCCGTCCACCTGGACACCTACATCCACTTTAACTATCCCCTTTTTTGGTATTAACAGGTCATCATCGATGGTGGCTGTGTAGTGGGCGGCTACTTGATTTATTGAAACATTGACAGGGAAAGCCGGTTTACCACCATTATTTAGGATAAATTCCTCTATACGTTGACATAAATCTAATACAGGCTCCTCAGGCTCCACAAGGTCTAAGGCTAGTTTCAGTGCACGATGCGCTATCTCGCCGGCACGTTTATAGTATTTCAGCTCCATTTCTTCAGCCCTCCCCTTTGAGCTGGTCATTTACCTGAATACTCTCGGGTAGTTCTCTATGTTTTATTAAGCAAGTAATACTTAAAATGTTGGGAGGCAAATAGCCTAGAGGATTTAAATGAAAGCAAAAAAGGTTTTGGAAAAAATAATGGATTTTCTAGATGAAAAAGATAAGGTAAGGGAACAGCTTGTGCGTCAAACAAGGGATGTTATTAGAGGATCAAAAAATGCAATAAAAGAGATGTATGTGCGTAATTTCCCTAAGGCGGAAGAATACCTTCAGGAAACTAGAAGAAATTACCTAGCGATAGTAAATCTTGCGAAGAAATTCCCAGACCTCTATTATGGAGGAATTGTTTCAAATGCTGCCATGGAGTACGTCGAAGCCGAGATAGTGTATTCCCTACTCACACGTGGCGACGATATACCTGCTCCAGAGGACCTCTCCGCAACGCCGATAGTTTTCCTTCTCGGTCTCGCAGACGCCCTTTCCGAGCTACGGCGATTCATACTAGAAGATTTAAGGAAAGGTGAACTAGATGAAGCAGAAAACTTGCTTCATCTCATGGAGTCCCTCTACCTTGAGCTCTCTTCCTTACAGTATCCGGAGGGTCTTATACCGGGATTTAGAAGAAAATGTGATATGCTACGGCGGCTTATAGATGAAACTAAAAGCGATATACTTTTTGTTAAATATCGTTTAAAGTAATGTTAGCGGTGTGGAGGGTGGCGCCTGGAAGCAAAGGGGACGTGAGGATTTCTCCTTTCTTCTCTATACAGGCGGCTAGACGGGTGCAAAAACACTTGTCTTCTAAAATAATTAAAAGGGACGTTTTACCTCCATTCATAAGGACTATTGCTGGGGTGGATTTAGCCTATAAGGAGTCGTTGGCGATAGGGGTTGCTGTTCTACTCGAATACCAGGGGCTAAACATTATCGGTAAAAGTGTTTCGGTAACGAAAATCACGTTCCCCTATGTCCCTACATTACTTTCATTTAGGGAATTAAAGCCCGCTTACCTGGCGTTAACCCATCTACCCAGCGAGCCAGATATAGTCATGGTTGACGCCCACGGCTACTCCCATCCATTTAGACTTGGTTTTGCAAGTCATCTAGGAGTGGTGATGCAAAAGCCTACCATCGGAGTTGCAAAGAAGATCCTGTGCGGCACTATAGGGGAGTGGCGGGATGACTGGGCTCCAATACTTGATAAAGGCGAGATAATAGGTGCTGCGGTAGTTACAAGACATGGAGCTAAACCGGTCTACGTGAGTATAGGAAACATGATTTCCCTTGAAACTGCTATTAAAATAACTATGCATACTGCTAAGGGGTATCGTATACCAGAGCCTACCCGTCTTGCTCATCTTGAGTGTAAACGGATTGTCCGCGAGCTTTAGGATCACTTTTTATATGGGCTATTATACTGGAGGATCTAAATAGCTCGCCTTTAAGAACCTCGTTTAATACAACCACCTTAATGTTTTTTCCTAGGGTCTCCTTCTCTAGGGTTTCTCTAATGCTTCTCCCTATTTTTTCCTGATCGGGGCCGAGGAGAATTATATCTGGTTTAATTTCTTTTATCACTTTTATTGGATTGAATCCAGGTTCTCCTAAAACCACCTTATATACGTATTTTATGGATTCTAGGAGCTGTTTCCTGTAACGTTCAGGGAAAACGGGTTTTCTACCCTTAAACCGTAAAACTGTAGTGTCTCTCGCAACTACTACAATAACTCTTCCCATATCCCAAGCTTTTTTAAGGAAGAATAGGTGGCCTGGATGTATAATATCGAATACTCCCCCCACCAGTACAGTTTTGCGTAGAGGCTGTTTCGGCCACTTGAAGTCCACTAGGCCTTGGAATCTAAGGGAATCTAAAAGCCCCTCTGCGTAGGCTACACACGCAAGGCTTGTAAATACATCCCCTTTTTCAAGATAATATCGGGCGTCGTTTACATACGCGTTCGCCAGATCAATTACTTCTTTCACTTTGCTCGGTAACTCTAATCCCCCGACTCTGGAAATAATCTCTTCTACCCCTTTAATGTACCCCTCAACTTTATCGCGGTCGCCCTCCTTGTCCACTCTTTCACCACCTTTTTAGGAGCTCTACAAATATATATTAACGCCTCTTCTTCCATAGGATGGAGTATACCGGGAATTATTAAAGTATGGGGTGGAGGGCCGAAATCGTATATCTGAAGATCCTTGAAGGATCCAGCATATGTTATACTTTTCTCGGATCCCAGCCTACTCAACCCCACAGCTAAGCAACCTTCGTCTAAAACACCCTCCCCCTCCTCCCTCTCCATCTCCAAGAGTAGACTTAACCCGTCTCGAATCGTCATAGAAGCCCCTCTTTCAGCCTTAAAATCCAAGAAAAATAGGGTATGGAGTCCTCGCATTAAGTTCTCCAACAAGACTCTGTAGGGGTATGTAGGTCGATAATCTTTCTCTGGAAAAACTATCGTAGCGCTCTTACCGAATTTATATGCCTGCAGTCCACTTTCACTTATAGCTGCAGATAAAATAGAAGATGCATGGATCACACTCGTCTTTATGCCCCTCTTAGCTGCCTCAACACGTATAGATATATGGGTGGTTGCTATGAAGGGGTCACCAATTACAGCTATAGCCACCCTTCTCTCTTCCGCCTTCCTCAAAATCTCCTCCACATGTTCCTCGAGGAAATCTCTGCCAACTACCGCCAGTTTTCCCGGTTTAATAAGTCTCCTTATTTCATCTAGACCTCCTTCTGCCAGGATACTGGTATACGAGTCCAGATACACTATGTCGCAACTGTTTAAGACACTGAGGGCCCTTAAGGATATATCTTTAGCCGACAGTCCAAGCCCAACAAAATAAAGCAACACTCCCACCCTTCCAACACATAACAACACCATATAGCCTAAAATATACAGTTGGACACGGGCCCGGCGGGATTTGAACCCGCGACCCCCGGGTTAAGAGCTTCACCCGCCAGCCGGGCGTCCGGTGCTCTACCAGGCTAAGCTACGGGCCCTCAAGTTACTATAACATTAACCTCTTCATTTTAAATTTTCCGATATATATTTTGTTAAATTTTCATTATTGCTAAGAGGTACCTATTCTCAAGCGGAAGAATGGTTTAAATTTATAACTACAGATAAAGATAATGAACTTAGGATGGATATAAATCATTATATACTTATTCATGTGATTGATTGCACATTTGTAACAGATCCACAGAAATATGACGAGTTAATTAAGGTTACGAGGAAAGATATGGGACTAGAGATGATTTTTGCAACTAATCTCAAAGATCAGGCCGATAGATAAGATTAAGGAATTTCTTTTTTCATTAAATTGATGAAACTAGCTTCGAAATCTCATTTTATCGAAAAATAAAAGAGGTAGTGAGCCTTGAAACCAGGAGCTTGTTGCTGACGGGTAATATTTTAATAATATTCATGGATACATTTTGAGTGGAGTGTAGTGGGTTAGAATGTACCAGTTGGCTAC
>QMRH01000037.1 GCA_003650675.1 Thermoprotei archaeon
CTTCGGGCTTCCCCCACCACCCACCCCGCATCCCGGGCGGAACCTATTCACATAAAATAACCCCCAATTTACAAAGGCCTCGACACTACAAAAATTATCGAATGCCACGAACACAACACAATATGTTTCTGCCCCACCATCTTTAGACTTTTACCAGTAGCCTGGAAACCTTCTCTCTCAAAAAGAAGTAAGGGTTATAGCAGTATGTAGTGCTAACTCTATTCTCTAATGTAACCCATGGTTAAATTTTTTGAATCTTATCTTCAAAATCATATTTATATGGATGTTTATACAGGGAGATCAGTTGTTTCACCGCATCCTCCCCGAGAACAATTGAAGCTATTTTTAGAATATTCTGGAGAGAAGGATCGCGTCTAGCTTTTTTAACCATGGGTTTTAATTCTGGATGTTCGTAGATCAGCATTCTAGCCATCTCCTCAAACACCTTTCTGCCCTCCGAGTTTAATGCATCGTGGCTGAAGTAAAGAGAATAGTTTCTTAGTAATTTACGTAGAAGGTTTTTTACATCGGGGCCGAAGCTTCTCATAGAGGAATACCTTGATTAAAGTAATATATTATCATGGTTATTTATTACGGTTAACTAAGGGTTTCGTTCAGAGGCTGAGAGAATGGAGTTTGGTATAGATACATGGATTGGTTACCCAGCTTTAGATCTTCCCTCGATACTTCAGCTTGTTGAAAATTCAGGGTTCAGATACATAGAGTATGCCTTTGAACACTTCAGGGAACTTGAATATTCAGGCAGAATAGATGAACTCAACGAATATATCGAGTATATTGCTGATGCGGCTTCGACTACCAGACTTAAACCCCTTCAAATACACGCTCCCTACGGTAGAGTAGCTAAGATGATGGGGTCGACGGATGAAAACGAACGGAAGAAGGGAATTGAAATACTGTCTCGCTGGATCAGGTATGCAGCTCTACTACAGGTTCCAATAATAGTTGTCCATGTGGCACGTGCTAAGCCTTATCCTGGAAAGAGCTACAAACAATTTATAGAGGTGCTGTATAAAAGGAACATCGAGAGCTTCAAGAAACTGGTGAAGGTCTGTAAAAATTATGGTGTTAAAATAGCCGTCGAAAATAGGCTTGAAAGATGGTTTGGAGTTGCACCTGAAGACCTTGTATCACTAATTAACGATGTAGACCCAGACTACCTAGGCATATGCCTGGATACCGGCCACGCACATGTAAACGAATATGATATACCGGAGATTGTAAAAAACATTAAAGAACATCTGATAGCAACCCACATACACGACAACGATGGAACACGCGACCAACACTATCCACCCTTAATGGGCTCCATAAAATGGACGGCGGTGCTTAAAGCATTCAAAGAAATAGGTTACCCTTATCCTTTAATCTTAGAAATCGCGGGAGGCACAACCATACAACAAGTAAAAAACAAGATCCACCTTACACGAATCATCACCGAAAAATTACTTTCGGAGGACATTTAATGAAACCCTTATAATTGACATCGAACAATAATAGCTGTCTTATTTTATATTTTCAGCGATAAAACGATACTTTTAGTGTTTCAAGGGAAACAACCCAACCAGCTAAGGATATATTCTTCCATGTTTTGGAGTCTTTTGTCGATAGAGAAAGATTTATATATTACTAGATCTAGTAACAATGGCAAGTATGTACAAGGTTGTAGTTACCCGAAATTATCAGGTGACCCTGCCTGCCGGTATAAGAAGAAGGCTCGGTATAAAGGTGGGGGATAAGCTGGTAGTGACCCTCCAAGGGGATAGGATAGTAATTTATAAGCCCCGCGGCGATGTGACCAAGGTAAAAATACGGCTTGGCCGTAAGATCGACTGGAGGTACGTGGAAAAGGTGGTGGAAGAGGCAGGCGGCGTGGTGGCAGATGAGAGCCGTGGTGGACACTAACTTTATAGTGGCTTTGATTGTAGAGGACGATGTAAACCACCTAAACGCCTTAGATGTATGGGGGAAGCTGGAAGAGGCAGTGCTACCAGCCATAGCTGTGTCGGAGCTTGCCTACTTCCTCTTGAAACACCATGTGGACTTGGAGGTTTTAGAGGAGGTTCTCTCGGATCCTAAGATAGAGGTAGAGCCCCTTAAAGAGGAGGATCTAATATTTGCGCTCAGAAATTCCAACAAAATAAAGACCTACGACGACTTCAACGACTTCCTAATACTTTCGGCCGCCGTTAGGCTTGGTCTCAAGCTCTTAACGTACGACAGGGTTCTTCAGGAAATCTATCAAAAACACGTGAAATAGGGACCCGGCGTGCACGCCAGCCACTCCCCGGAAAATCTGGTTTAAGAAAGTACATAAGAAGATGAAACGGCGAAAGCGGGGCGGCGAGCTTTCTTGACGGTTTTAGGGAATAAGAGACTAGGTTCGGTTACCTTAAACCTGAAGACTATATTTCCCGTCCTCAATTTAGTGAACACTACTGTATCGCCCTCCAGTACTGGGTCTCAGTGCTCTTGTTCTCAGGCCTAAAGTGTGGGATGTAAAGCTTGAGAAGCTTCACGCGGAGCCTAGGTAGCCCGCCTTCCTCCCCACCAGCAACCTGTCAACGTTGTGGGAGTCTGTGTGAACCGTTTTGAAAGCCAGCCCTCCCTCCACGCCACGCTCGAAACTCAGCTTAAAAGAGAGAAGTGCTGACTAACTCAGAGTTGGTCAGCACTTAGGATCGTTTTTGAATCTTGTTTTAAAGTTGATGATTTTCTGAATGAACATCTTATATATGGGGGATGGTCTATTGGGTCTGCTTTTGAATTCTGGATGAAATTGAACGCCTACTATCCAGTACTTGTTTTCGATTTCGATGGCATTAATTATTCTCCCCGACTTATCTGTAGCTGATATAGTTAATCCGTGTTTTCCAGCCTTCAAGGCGTATTCAGGCATGATATGGTAACGGTGTCTGAAGCGTTCATATATTATAGGCTTATTGTAAGCCTCATATAATCTAGTTCCTTTCCTTATATAGATAGGATGGGCTCCCAGCCTCATTGTACCTCCCTTCAACTTTACTACCTTTTGTTCGGGCAGTAGATCCACGACAGGGTGAGGTGTATTTGGGTCAACTTCTGTTGTATTGGCCTTCTTCAAGCCCATCACAACCCTGGAAAACGCTACGAACAAGAGTTGAGCGCCGAAACATATTCCTAGGAAAGGCTTGTTCTTCTTGATGGCATACTCTGCGGTCATTATCATGCCTTCAACCCCCCTAGATCCAAATCCGGGTGTTAAGAGAATCCCATCCACGCTTTCAAGTACCTCTTCCATGTAGGAGGGATCCTTTTCGAATCTTTCGGTATCAAGATACTTTATTTCGACTTTAACTCCATTAAATGCCCCTGCATGCCTCAACGCCTCGTTTATACTGATGTAGCTGTCGGTTATCATGACGTATTTTCCCGGCATCCCAACCACTATTCTTCCGCGTGGATTCCTATAGAGGTCCATCAGCCTCCTCCACTTATCGTATGATTCTCCTAAAGTTCTTTCACGCCCTAAGTCCAAGAGTTTACACAGGTATTCTCCCAGTCCCTGCTTCTCGAATATTAAAGGTAGTTCATACACCACTTCTACATCAGGGTCGGAAACTACGGCTTCAAGTGGAACGCTACAAAAGAGACTTATTTTCCTCTTTATGTCTTCAGGTAGCTCTGAAACGGCCCTACCCACTATTACATCTGGTTGAAGCCCTAGACTTTGCAATGTTTTTACGCTATGTTGTGTTGGTTTAGTTTTTAGTTGTCCGATGGTCTCTAGTAGGGGGACGAGGGTAACGTGTACCAAGGCTGTTCGTCTGATTCCTTCTTCGAGCCTAAACTGTCTTATAGCTTCGAGGAAGGGCATTGCCTCAATATCGCCTACGGTCCCCCCAACCTCCACCAAAAGTATGTCAGGTTTATTTCTTTCAGCTACACCCCTTATCCTCCTCTTGATTTCATCCGTGATATGCGGTATAACCTGTATGGTTTTTCCAAGGTATCGGCCTATACGTTCCCTTAGGATTACAGAGAGGTATATTTGTCCTGAAGTTATGTTATTGGAGGGATGCATCTCTTTATCAAGAAATCTTTCATAGGTTCCGAAATCCTGGTCTATTTCAGCTATGTGGAAGATATAGCCGGGAGCTGGCTCAAAATCCCATACTTTTTCGCAGACGAAGACTTCTCCGTGCTCTATCGGATTCAGGGTTCCGGGATCAACGTTAAGGTATGGATCAATTTTTATCGCATCTACGGAGTATCCTCTGAATTGAAATAGTTTACCGATAGACGCTGTAACAACGCCCTTTCCCAGCCCGCTTACAACACCCCCAGTAATAAACACGTACCTTGTTTCCGTCATAAATTCACCTCATGCGCTAATCCCACCAGTTCATCCAGCTTCTTGAAGCCCTCCTCTATCATGTATTTTTCTAGACCTCTTAAGATTGTTCTAAAAACACCTATATCACCTTTTACTATAGCTGAACCTACCCCCACGGCACTTGCTCCCGCAAGGATGAACTCTAATGCCGTTCTCCAGGAATCCACACCACCCACCCCTATTATCGGTATTCTCCCAAACTCTTCGTAAAGCTCGTATACAACTCTCACAGCAATAGGGTGTATTGCTGGCCCAGAAAGACCGCCATATATGTTCGAAAGGACTGGTTTACGAGCATAGGGATCTATCGCCATGGCTTTAAGCGTATTTATAGCAACTATTCCGCTAGCACCCGCATCTAAAGCCGACTTCACAACCCTTACTATATTTGATATGTTTGCCGATATTTTTATGAACAAGGGAACTTTAGGAAGAACTTCCCTAGCTTTCCGTACAATTTCACCGACCAATACGGGGTCTCCTCCCACCTCCAGACCATAACCTTTGGCGTGAGGGCAGGACAAGTTAAGTTCGATGGCATCGACCCTGTAGCCTGAAATTATCGAAAAAGCCTTGGAGAACTCGTTTAGGGAGCCACCGCCTACGCTAACTATTACAGGTACCTTTATAGACTCCCTTTGTTTTTCCAGTTCCTCGAGGAAATACTTTAAACCCGGGTTAGGCAGGCCCATGGCATTAAGGTATCCTACACCTAAGTCTACAAAAACCGGGTTCGCGTACCCATCACGGGGTTCAATGGTTAATGTTTTAGTGGTAACTGCTCCCGCACCCGCGTTAGCAACCCTTGCAAGCAAACCGGGGGAGACCCCTAGGATTCCAGAAGACAGAATTAGTGGGTTCTCAAGATATAGGCCTCCTATGTTAACGTTCAATTCTACGCGCAAAACACCCAACCCCCCTTCTTCCTATAACATTACCTTCCTCCAATACCTTCAACCCCCTCAAGTAAACATCCACAACCCTTGCCCTAAGCCTATACCCCTCAAAGGGAGTATACTTAGCTTTAGAGAAAAAGTCTTCACCCTTCACAGTTTCCTCTACACCATACTCTACAATAGTAATGTCTCCATCAAATCCCACAGCCAATTGTCCTTTGGCGATCCCGAGGATTTCGGCGGGTTTCAGAGAATAGCTTTCGATGACCCTTATGTCAGCTCGTCCCTCGAAAACCTCCGTTAAAAGCAGTGGAAGGGCTATTTCTAGACCTGGGAAACCTGGAGGTATATCCTCGTATTTTTCAGCCATCTTCTCTTCAAACCTGTGTGGAGCATGGTCCGTCACATAGGCGTCGACCTGTCGGTTTACCAGAGCATTGTAGATTATTCTTCTATCTTCCTCCGGACGTAAGGGTGGATTTACTTTAGCTATGTTGGCTTGTCTTCCCGCGTACAGTCTACTGTTTAGGAAAGCGTGGTGTGGTGTTACGTCGAAGGAGACTTTTCTCCCTTCAAGTTTTGAATGAAGTATAGTTTTAACGCTTTCACCTGTGGAAACGTGTGTAAAATGTATTCTAGCTCCATGAACCCTACGTGCTATCTCTAAAAGATTTTTTACAGCAAAGTACTCCACAACAGGAGCCCTTAGCATCGGATGGAGAGAGGGATCCAGCTTCACCCCAATTTTTGATGCCCATTTTTTACATTCTTCAAGTAATGTGGGATCTTCAGGGTGGACTATCAAGAGAAGATCTAGTTCAGCACATTTCTGCAGAAGGTTTACGAGGTTTTCGGAGTTTGAGAGGTCGTTGGGGTAGAGTTTGACACCGAAAATCATATCCCTTGATTTCGATAGCTCGTTGAGTGATGCTGGAAAACCTAGGTAGAATCCATAGTCAACTATAGACTTCTCCTTCGCCTTTTCGACCTTTAAAAGTAAAGATTCGCGTGTGTTTATGAAGGGAATATTATTCGGCATATCTACGACCGTGGTTACACCTCCTTTAAGAGCGGCCATCGACCCCGTATACCAGTCCTCTTTATGTTCTTGTCCTAGATCACGCATGTGTACATGCATGTCCACCATGCCTGGAAGAATCAGCTTCTTCCCCGTATACGAAAACACTTTTTCCGCGTAAGGAGCGTTAGGCTCCTTGCATACCATGACAATTTTACCTGCTTCTATGCCTATACACGCCTCCTCCACTCTTCCCTGAAGATATATTTTACCTTTGAGCAGTAGATCTACTTTACGGTAACGGTTGTTTGCGTCCACTAGGATCCCTCCAGACCTTCCCTAAGTCTTTAAGTTCTCTAAGAATACTAGAGTTAAAGACAGGTCCATCCCTACATACTCTAATTCCACCATCCAGTATACAAGATCCACAAACCCCTACACCACATTTAATATATCTTTCAAGAGAAGCCTCCATGTATAATCCGTGTCTGAGACAATATTGAAGTAGTTTAACTATCATCGCCTCCTTCCCACATGCGTATATGGCATCATAGGTTTTTGCGACATCTTTTCCTCTAAGAATATCAGTGACCATCCCCTTTAAACCGTAGCTTCCATCGTCCGTGTAGATTATCACCCTGCTACATATCTTTTTAAACTCTTCCTCGAAGAAAACTTCATTTCTGTTCTTGAACCCTAAGGCCACATCGCATGGATATCCTAGGAAATTAAGGCTCTTAGCCAGAAAATATAATGGAGCTAGACCGTAACCGCCCCCTATTAAAAGAGCCTTCCACTTCTTCAATGTGAAGCCATTGCCGAAGGGTCCTCTTACATAAACCCTGCTTCCCACTCGTATATTTTCATGGATAAATGTCGTTACTTTTCCTTTCCTTGCTATAATGAGCTTTAAGACGGAACCCTCCATATCCGTTACACTTAACGGTATTTCCCCAATCCTTGGTATCCACAGCATAATGAATTGTCCAGGTCTTACGGAGAAAGACTCCTTTAACTCTATTTCAAAAAGCTTCACATGGGAAGCCAGGCAATTAATTAAGGTTACTTGTCCGGGAATGTACACTTCCATTAGTCACCCTTCTCAAATGCCTGTCAGTTGAAGCACAATGTCTTTTTGCACCATTATCTGGTCACAGTAGTCACATTTCACTTTTAAAGGTGTTTTAGAGATGATGGTGAAGGATGATTCAACAGGCTCCCTGTCCTGGTTTGTTATGCAACTGGGGTTAGAGCACTTTAGAATACCCTTGATCTTCTCCGGGATCGAAACCCTCTGTTTTGAATAGACTTTAAAATCCTTGATTATGTTGATGGTTGCGGTGGGGGCTATTAGGGAGATCTTGTTTAACTCCTCCATTCGAAGGAATCGACCCTCAATTTTAACGATATCCTTTTTGCCTAGCTTTCTGCTTTCAACGTTCATCACCACAGCTATAACAACCCCTTCTTCACCAGTTATGTTCAGTATTTTCAGGACCAACAGAGCTTTACCCGCTGGGATATGGTCTATGACTGTTCCCTCCTTAATCTTCCTTACTCTTAACTGTTGTTTTTCGTTCACCAGCCTCACCCCTTCAATATGAGTTTTAACAAAGCCATTCTAACTGGAACCCCGTATTTAGCCTGTTCAAAATATTTGGCATACGGTGTTCCATCCACATCTAACGAGATTTCCTCGACCCTTGGAAGAGGATGAAGTATAATTAGATTTTCCTTCGCCTTTTCTAAAACCCTGCGTGTAATCTTGTAGCTACCCTTAACTTTCTCGTATTCCGCTGGATCCGGAAACCTTTCCTTCTGTATACGGGTGACGTAAAGTACATCGAGTTTCGGTAAAACTTTTTCTAGATCCGACTCCTCCACGAACTCTATTCCACGGGACGCAAGATGCTCCCTCACTTCAAGTCTTATCCGGAGGCTCTCGGGAGAAATCA
Source organism: Thermoprotei archaeon (assembly GCA_003650675.1). GTDB lineage: Archaea > Thermoproteota > Thermoprotei > Thermofilales > B20-G17 > B67-G16. The sequence continues at coordinate 8,266 of QMRH01000037.1, forward strand.
AGTGTAGCTTTCTAGGATTAAATTTGGTTACTCCGTAGATGAATGAGGTAGCCGCCCTACCGTACTTTAAATCCCCTAAAACCCCTATGGTCAGGTCGTCGATGGATCCAAAAGACCTCCTTATCGTGTAGAGATCGATGAGCGCCTGTGTAGGATGATGCCGCATCCCATCACCAGCATTTATAACCGGAGACTCAGCTATCTCCGCTGCAAATCTAGCAGCCCCTTCGATCTTATGCCTAACTATTATTACGTCAGCATAGCTATCAAGCATTCTTATAGTGTCAGCAAAGTTCTCCCCCTTAGCCAGAGACGAACGAGATATTTCGGCTAAATCTATGTAGTTCCCTCCAAGCCTCACCATGGCCGTTTGGAAGCTTAAACGAGTGCGTGTGCTCGGCTCAAAGAAAGCAGTAGCCATAACAAATCCTTTAAGGACATCAGAGCCACCTTCCTTTAGAACTTCAAGCATCTTATCTGCCGTCTTAAAAATCTCCTTTATTTCATCCACAGTAAGCTCGTTTATTGAGATAATATCCCTACCTTTAAGCATGCCCACACACCCCCTCTAAATAATTTCTAACCTTCAGGAATGTCTCGTAGGATATGTATCCTTTATTGAAAAGGTCTTCTAGAAGCTCTCTGAGCGTAGATAAACGGAGTAGGGGGACTTTAAGCTGTTTAAGCGCTTCTCCAGCACCCTGCTCCCTGTCGACTATAACTAGTGCAGCTTCCACGTCGATTCCATTACCCTGTAAGGCTTTTACACCCCTTATAAGCGTGCTTCCAGTTGTTGCCACATCATCTACTATAATAGCCTTCATCCCCTTTTCGAAAACACCTTCAATAAGCCTCATTGTTCCATGCTCCTTCGCCTTCTTTCTAACATATATTAATGGTTTTTCAAGTTCGTAGGCTACAGCTGTAGCCAAGGGTATTCCTCCCACAGCTAGTCCACAGACAACATCGAAGTTGACACCCTTTAGAACCTCAATTACTTTACCTATAATCCATTTAAACTCCCTTGGATAGGAAGGTAAAATCCTTAGGTCAACATATATGGGGCTTGTTAGGCCTGAAGTAAGCTTGAATTCGCCGATTTTAACACAACCTATACTGTAGAGCTTTTCCGCCAACACTTCCTTCATAATTCCATCACCTTCCGTTGAGCCTCAACTATCTTTTTAGCCTGCTCCTTAGGTTTAACACTAAGGGTAATGCTTCTTCCCACAATCTCGAAATCCGCTCCACTAGCTAGCGCCGAGGATTCCCGTGCACCCTGAACCCCCACTCCAGGGGAAATTATCAGAATGTCTTCCCCAAGAATTCTCCTAGCCTTCGAAATATACTCGCCTCTAGTTGCCCCTATTATAACCCCATCTAACTTTAATCCTCTAGCATATTCAAGTAGAACGAGAAAATTGTTCTCGAAAAGCCGCCCACCTTTATGGCTCATTAAAACCACCCCATAGACCCCTAAACCCTCATTTCTATGTTTTTCAACTACACCCCCGTATCCTGTTGGGAAAAGCTGTATTATGGCGCCGTTAAACCCCAGGTTCCTTATCTCACCCAAAGTATGATCCACCACGTAGGGTATGTCGGATAACTTGAAGTCGGCTATGAAGTAAAAGTCCCTCCTATATTCCTCTATAATATTTCTTAGACCCTCTAGACCTATGGAAAAGAGAAGCGGGAAACCGATTTTCACGCCTACAGCTAGATCGCTGAGATCGTCTAAAAGGTGTCTACATCTACTGTATATTAGAAAGGGAGCCGCTTTACCTGTTTCACGGAGAAAATCCAGCGCTAGAATCAGTCTAGAACGCTTTTCATCGGCAATTTTTCTTAGGTAATTTTTCAATGCCCTTATTCATCAAGGGAAAAAACAGTTATAAAAATATCGGTCTCCATAGACAGTAGATTAGCATTCTAGTTCTACGATACCGCACGTTTTTGGAGCAAGTTTAACCGTCAATTTATCCGTGTGCTGTTCAAGGGTCTTTAAATTCCACGTCCTGGATACAGTTAACCTCTTTCTCAAGCCAACCTCCACGAAGCTGTCATTGTATGAGTGGTTTAAGAGGAAAAGCAGGTAGCCTTTAGATCCTATCAAATACTCCAGTTGCACCATAGGATTACTCGACCTAAAGAGAGGTGTGATTCGAGCCTCCTTCATTAAAATACTGTAAACCAGCTCGTATCCCTGCTCCCATCGTACCTTAAGGTTGGAGAAAAGGATTAACTCTAGCGGGTAGCTTGAAAAAAGAACCTTACCCTTCCCCCTCTCCGCTTTAAATAGTATGGGTGTACCCTCGCTGTCCGTGGCCAGTACTTTAGAGTCGATCGGCGAGAAACCTGTTGTGGCTATATCACCTAGGGGGTTATCGTATTCAAGTGTGCTTCCATCCTCAAACACGAGGGTAAATTTTGATGGAATATACGTTGCTCTCATACCTGCTTTTAAGACAGGTTTAATTCCAAAGAGTTCATCCCATATGTGACATGCAGACATGTGTGGATAGGATGGATACCTTACATGCGAGTAATATACAACTGTCCCCCTTCTAGCCTTCTCCAATAAAAGTCTCCAGCTTCTTGTTAAGAGCCTACTTATAGAGGGGATTATTATGAGACCATAGTCGCTGTTTCCGCGTAATTCCTCCTCCCTGAGAAAAGTAGGATTCAGGCCCGAGGCTTTGGCAAGAATGTATGCCATTAAGAGAGCCCCTCTTATATGCTGGTATGGGAAGTTATGGAACTCGTAGCGCCTGTAAAAGTGGCTTGGAACAAGTATGGCTGAGTCTCTTTCAGCCAGTCTATAATCCTTTTTCTCGAAGTACTCTAGGAATCCTGCAAACTTCTTTATGCTCGATGCCGCGGGTTTAGGTGTTCCATTGGCTCTCACTATTCCGAAGGAGAGCTCGTGTGGCTCCCAGAGATACGGTTCATCTTCCTCCCTCGGGAAATCGGAGAAACACCAGACCCATGCCCCCTGAACCCCTAGTGCAAGCGCCCCGTATAGTATTAATTCAATGAACCTTGAATGCGAATCCTCCTCGTAGAGGTTTGTAGGGAAACCATACTCCTCTAATATTACGGGAACCCCTAGGCTTCTCAGGTACTCCAACTCCATCATGTAATAGTAGGTGTGTCTAACCTCATCGTCATCGTAGTAGTAAATGTGCGGAGAAAGGTAGTCTACTAGATCAAAAACATTCTCTGGTCTCAGAGGCAACCGACTTCTAGGGCTGGTAGAGTCCCCTATCGATACCATATGGACTTCGTCCAGCTCCTTTATAGCCTCCACCAACTCCTTTACCCACGCCCTAAAATCTTCTACAGAAGGAGGAGACCTTACATGGGAAATCTCGTTGGACAGGATCCAGCCTCCTATAGCTGGATGGTCCTTAAAACTCCCCACAATTTTCCTCACAAACTTCTTAGATTTCTCAAGAGCCTCTCTTGAATAAATATCGTTGGAGGGATCCCATGGAATAAACCAGTTTTTACCGGACATGTGGCCTACTATAAGACTAGGGAACACTATTACTCCCCTTTTAGCAGCCTCATCCAAAAAAGTCCTAAACCTTTGTAGAGAAACCTCCTTAACATCTCCTTCCCCTGTAGCGAAATCGGTTGCCAGGATAAATACCCTTAAACACCTTATCCCAAACTTCTTTACGAGGTCGAGATCCTCTTGGACAGCCCTTAAATCCCATCTACTCCACATTTGTATGTTATTCTCTCTACTCCAATAGTTAACCCCGAGAAGAAAACTTCTTAAACCATCCACTAGAACACCAGAACCCTTCCTTACAACTTTAGGCAAAACACCCCCTAAATGAGAAAAACGACAAGATATTTAACAGTTAGGTTAGTATATTGAAAAATCTTCTGGACGCTCCTAAACATTTAACCTTTCTCTACTTCGATTACATATATGGTCTTTCCCACCCTACTCAGAGAAGGAAGCTTTTGCTGTTTCGCGGCCAATAAAGACAATATTAGTGCACTATCTGAAACATTCACATCCAAATTTTTTCCTTTCTTCAGTATTTTAAACGTTATTTTTGGCTTCCACAACCCCCAAGGATTCTCACGTGTGCCGTTTCTAACCTTATAGAATACCACTTGGATCCTAACTTTGATGTCATAGGTGATGGTTTTTCCTTTGTAAAAATACAAGTAAAAGTCCTCGAAACTAAATCTAACTAAAATCCAGCCTACAAGACTGAAATTACTTAAAGTAATATCCCCAAATGAAAAGTTTGCTCCTTGTTTAGCGATATATCTGGCCGATCTTCCGAATGCCTCATACGAACTATACCAGCCCCCTGAACTAGGAAAATAAACCCATCTTTTCTGATGAAAGGGAAACCTATGAGGGGCGCTGACAAAAAAACGTCGAGTGACTATAGTGGAAGGATTTAAGTTGTTGCCTCCACTCCAGGCATTTTCTAAAGTAAAGTTTTCTAAACCTATTCCGATCACATTTGGACTTGCATACTCAAGGCTTGTAAAGTAGTTCTCAACCTCCAAAACAGGGGGTTCATCAGAATAGGTGAACCAGTAAACCGCCACGTAATGTGGTAGAATTGCTATAGTCCTATCTCTTAGCTTAAAAATGAATTCTATTTTAGTATAATTTAAAAGCCGGTATCCCCGTTTCAGATCATTGAGCTCTTTTTCCACCACCTGGTATCCGTATCGAGGAGGAGAGAGAGATGGAGATACTGAAGAATTCAACAATACTATTATAAATGCCAATAAGAGAACACTAAACATTATGTACCAAAAAACTGAACGACGCAAATGCAGTTTCAAGTAAAACACCTTTAAATCTCACTTTTTAAAAACAAAACTGATAACCCAGCCGTCGAAATAAACTTCCCATTGGTGCTCATTCTCTGGATCCAGTGAAGTAAGCTTATATACCGCACTAGTAGAATTGTAGTTAGTTAAGGAAATTGAAGCACCTATTGGAACGGAACCTGAAAAAACCTTCCACGAGCCTGTAAGTACTGCAGACGCACCTATTGTTATAGTTTTCTGCCTTAATTTATCGTATCTAACTACAGTTGACAATATATTAGCTCCTAAGTAAAGTGTACCCTCTTTTGTTCCATGCGGCCGGGATGGGACATTCACATACCTTAATCTACCGGAGAAAGGATCAAAATGTGTCATTCTCCATACTTCTCTGGAAAAGGGTGGTCCTTCTCCATCGTTCTCATAATATCTATAGACGTAGTCTGCGTCATATACTATTCTAGCGCTTGATCCATTTGCTTGAACGTAAGTTTTTGCTACAGAATAACTGAAAGAAACTGTTCCTTCAACAGTAAGAGGCCCTCCATCTATACTCGTTTTTATTTCTGATAACCCACTGAATTTTATAGTTAGCTCATTTCTCAGATACTTTGAAGAATGCAGATAACCTATGGTGGTCGGAACGCTATTAAACGACATACTGCTCACTAAAACCCATATTGGATTTGCTATATATTCAGGTTCAAACCGCAACTTTTTGGCGGAAGGCCCGGCAAGAAGTGTTTCCATACGTATCATCAATGATATAGATAACAATAATACTATGATAGGTAAAAATCTTCCTCATACCCATAACACCCCTACCTTTGCCTTGCATCACTATTTTTTTTAAAAAAAAGTGATATTTATGTTTTATGGTTACATGTTTTATAGATGTTAAAGATAGGTGTTATCTAGGCTTCCCGTTGATTTAACATATTGCGTATTTTGTTTCTGTATGAATGCATCAGCTTCTGTTTTGATTTTCCTGGTTGGTTATACCGGAAATAAAGTTAAAAGGTTCATATATAATGGTCTGGTATGGAATGGATGAAAGGGAGGGGTAATGGCCTGCTAAGATTACCATATCTCTACTTTCTCTCCTTTATTGTATCGGTTCTGAGTGGCGCGTTAACGCCTCTAATACCAGTAATAGGCTACCGGATGGGGGCATCTGGATACGAGATAGGTGCCATAGGGTCGGCTGGAGCACTATTATATATTTTCCTCACCCTTTTATCGGGCTCGCTTTCAGAAAAAATTGGAAGGAAAGCTATGCTTCTTACCTCGTTTATTTCCCTAGCCTGCTCAACCACGATTTACGCTTATTCGATTATTCCACTACATCTTATCTTCGGTAGGCTTCTTGAAGGATTGTCCTACTCTACTTTCTGGCCGTCGTTAGAAGCACTATTAACCGAAAGCCATAAAAGCGAGGCACGAAGCATAACCCGGCTTTTCACCATTTCATGGAGTAGCGGCATGGTTTTAGGAGCATTGCTGTACGACACATTACTTAACATCCCCCGTTTCACGCTCTTTGCAACCCTCACGGTTTTTTCACTCGTCTTGTGTCTGGCCACTGTAGTGATAGTGGAGGAAGAAGCCCCTTTGAAGATTGTCCATGAAAACATTTTCAAGGAGTTTTTAAACGCCATTAAAAACCTTAAGATGGCATGGACCCTATCCTTCTCCTATGCTTTTGTACAAGCACTGGTCTTCAACTTTTATCCTGTACTTTTAGATGCCCTCGCGAAACCCGAGCGGTGGACCAGTGTAATGTTGTCGACTATGCTTATGGCTAGAACCCTATCCTTCGGCCTTCTAGCACACATGTTTGTTAAAAACATTGCAGGAGCCGTTCTGGGGCTTTTTCTTTCAGCTATGGGCGGGGTCTTAATACAGTTTACTGACAGTTTCCTCCTTATACTCCTAGGCGGGTTTTTCCTAGGTACGGGAGCGGGGCTACTTTATTCCACTGCATTCTATAAAGCGATTTCAAGTAGTAGGTTGAGGGGCGTTTATACAGGAATATTTGAAAGCACTATAGGGTTAGGCTACTTTACTGGCCCCCTGATTGGTGGAGTACTGGTGGAAATAAACCCCTTGCATCCCTACTCATTTATCTCACTTTACTCGCTCTTCCTTATAGTCTTAGTTTTATCATCTAATATACATAAAAGGAGTCCCAACCCTAGGAGAAGCTAAACCACCATTTCTTATCGTTTATTTATGGCGAGTCATTTTAACGTAAATATTGCCTTCTTTTCCACATGTGCCTCAATGACGTCGATGCATAGGCTTAGGAACCTGCTTGCAGAAAGTACGATTACGTTGGGCTTGTATAAGTCCTGCTCGAAGCTTAGGAAAAAGCTTGTATAGAGGTTGCTTACGGCTTTTCCAGCATCCTCGTCGTCTTCTCTGAATGCTTTAACGGAGTATTCGAATCCTCTTTCAAGGAATCCTAAGACCTCCAGGATTCTACTATAGTTTTCTTTGATCGTCTTGAAGTTTGATGAAATGAAACGCGTAAGTGAAACTAGTGTATCCCCCATCTCCTCTAGACATTTACCATAGGTTTTGTAGGGTAGTGCCAGTACGGGAACCTTAAATCCCATGATCTCGTGGATTCGTTTTTCACGTAAAGCTAATGCCACCTGTCTTCCAAGGAAGAAATAAAATTTGTCGAGCTCGTTGTCCCTTTCAACGATACTTTGAAGAATACCTGTATTGTTTTCTCCTACACCCTTCACTATGTCGTTTAACATTGAACGAACAATGTTTTCCATTCTCCCTAGGGTTCTTGAAACAGGAATCTGGCTCGCATCAATTATGCTTTGAAGTATCATGTGGTCGGACGACTCCTCAACTATCTCTAGTCCGCTAAGTCTTAGGAGAGCCCTTCTAATCCTTCTTCTAAGCTCTTCAGCCATGTATGGTCTTTGCACTACAGTTATTTTATCGTATCCCGCCTCGTAGTAGGCTATCAACAACCTTTCCACACTCGTTACGTCTCCTGAGGACAGTTCAAGGTTAACTTCAAAGCCCTTTCTAAGCTCTCTTCTCCTTAGGATAAAGGGCTCTACTTTTATAGAGCCATCGTCCATGATGGTCAATAAGAGCTGGCTTCCCTTGCTAAGCCCATGTTCTTCAACCCAGTTTTTCGGCAGGGATATTATATACGTGGATTTACCGGTTTTTTGAATCGTCCTAACGACCTCCCCGATGTCGACGAACTTTCTTCCCCTCATGTCCATCCACATTGTATATAGAATAATGGTTTTCTATATATTTTATTTACGAAAAAGGTTTTTGACGAAGAAAAACTATTCTATATATGGGCGGATATAAGGAGAAGCTAAAAGAAATAGTTGAAGCACTAACTTTCGACGATGTGCTAATAGTCCCAGCATACTCTGACGTAAAACTAAACGAGATAGATGTTTCAACAAATTTAACTAGAAACATAAGGCTCGACATGCCCATCGTGAGTTCACCCATGGATACGGTTACAGGAGAAAACATGGTTCTCGAACTAGGTAGGCTAGGCGGAATCGGAATACTCCCCCGCAACCTCCCTCTCCAGGAAACCTTAAAAATTGTTAGGAAATCTGTTGAAAAGAAAATCCCTGTAGGAGTGGCTGTAGGACCCTTCGACGATGACAGGGTTTCCGCCGTAGTCGAGGAAGGAGCCTCTCTAGTAGTAATAGACACAGCCCATGGACACAGCAGAAACGTGATTGAGGCGACACGTCGCTTCAAAAGAGAGTTTAATGTCGACATAATGGCAGGTAACATTGTTACATGTGAGGCGGCGGAGGAGCTTATATCTGCGGGTGCAGATTCCCTCAGGGTTGGTATAGGACCTGGACATGCTTGTACTACACGGGAGATAGCGGGCGTCGGGGTTCCACAACTGACAGCTATTACATGGGTTGCAGACGTAGCGTCCAGCTATAATGTAAGTGTTGTAGCTGATGGAGGTATAGAGAAGCCAGCTGACATAGTTAAGGCCCTAGCGGTAGGCGCCGATGCTGTAATGCTTGGATACCTTTTAGCTGGAACGGACGAGGCTCCAGGAGACGTTGTGGTGCTTGGGGGTAAAAGATATAAAAAGTATCGGGGGATGGGCTCCAAGGGGGCTTTAGCTAGCGGTTCAACCAGATACGGAGAATTCAAGAGGGTCCCCGAGGGTGTAGAAGGATACGTGGAATACAGAGGCCCCCTAAAGGATATAGTTGACTTCCTTGTGGGAGGATTAAAGCAAGGCATGGGGTATATTGGTGCGAGAAACATAAAGGAACTAAGAGAGAAGGCTCGCTTCATAAAGGTGACATGGCAGGGATTCAGGGAAAGTAGGGCCCGCGGGCTGATAATAGGTGAAGAGTGATGGAGGTAGAGGTAGAGGAGCTACATACCCCTTGGGGGGTTAAGGAAAATGTCAAGCTCACGTTTAAGGGAACAGGAAGTTTAAGTTTTAGAAGCGGATTGTACCCTGGACTAGTTGACTCTCATGCACATCCACATGTGATCGACGGCGGGCTTGAAGAAGGAAGGAAATGGAGTAACTATATTGAATGGTTTGAAAAACGTAGGCTCCTGGTTAACGAAAGTACATTACGTCAAGACCTTGAACTATGTACAGCCTTAAGCAAACTTACATTAATGTTGTCTGCACTTGAGGGAACTACACTTATCGCCCTCACAGGAAACTATAAGGCTAATATTAGGGCTGCAACAGAGCTGAAGAATAAGCCACGGGTGGTAACCATGCCCACTATAATAAATAAGAATGGATGGGACCCCCTGGAAATTGTAGCCCCAATAATAAAACAGTTGGAGAATTTCGATGCAAACGACATGCTTGGAGTAGGCATATTCTGTCATTCTCTACGATACACGAGTGAAAAGTACATTAGAACTTGCGTCCAGCTATGTGACACGAACAACATGCTTCTAGGAATCCACCTTAGCGAGGGAATACCTGAACTCGATGTTTTACGAAGAATTCTTTTGAAACCACCCAAAACAAGTATTATAGGTGTGCATTGCATCGAAGACGAAGATTACGAGACATTTAATATCCGGACAGTACAATGCGCATCCTCGAACCTAGCTCTTTACGGGAGAACACAGAGAGAGCTCGGAAAAGTCTATGCGTTTGGAAGCGACTGGCCCCTTCTTTTCGGAAGCATGGTTAATGAACTTAAGGTGCTAATCGATATCCACTCCGAGAAAAAGATCGACGATATAATTTTAAGAGCAACTATAAACGGCTATAAATTATTTAAAGTCGATTTTAGGGGAGACTACGTATTCTTCGACGATAAACTCGAAAAAGCCCTCAGAGCAGGTAAGAGACCAAGCTATGTATTTGTTAAAGGATACCCCTTAGTTAGGGAGGGCAAGGTAAACGGCTATACCTACGATGAGATCCTTTCGATGATCAGCCAAGTTAGGGAAGAAGCCATCAAAAGACACGGTATTTGGGGTGAAGGTGATGGAAAGAGAGACGGTCCTAGTTCTGGACTTCGGATCCCAATACACGCATCTAATAGCTAGACGCATAAGGGAGCTCCACGTTTACAGTGAAATAGTCCCCTTCAACGTAGGGCTCAGGGAAATCAAGGCTGTTGAACCGAAGGGCGTGGTCTTTTCAGGAGGGCCTGACAGCGTATACGTGGAGAATGCTCCACTACCAGAACAGGAGGTTTTAGAATGGCTTTTAGAAAACAATGTTCCCATTCTAGGAATCTGTTATGGACACCAGCTTTTAGCATTGCTTTTAGGGGGAGTAGTGAAAAAGGGAGGTAAAGGAGAGTATGGTAGAACTAGGCTTACCGTAATTAAAGGAAATGAATTGTTCAGCGAAACACCTAGAGAACAAGTTGTATGGATGTCTCATCGAGATTATGTGGAAACACCTCCCCCGGGAGCGGAAATTTTAGCCTCCACGGAAAACAGTCCGGTGGCCGCCTTTAAGCTAGGGGATAAGCCTGTTTACGGCGTTCAATTTCACCCTGAAGTTAGACATACAAAACATGGACTCACCATCCTGAAGAATTTCCTGTATACGGTATGTAAATGTAAGGGAGAATGGGTTGTAGAGAATCTAGCTGGACAATTAATTGGTGAAATTAGGCGTGAGGCCCCCGAGGGTAACATCCTTATGGCTGTAAGCGGAGGAGTGGATTCCACCACAGCCGCATACTTAATCAAAGAAGCTGTAGGACCGGATCGAATACATTTAATCATAATAGATACTGGTCTTTTGAGGGAAAGAGAAGCTGAGGAAGCCTTAAACCTCTACAAGACCCTAGGGTTTAAATATATACATTTAATCGACGCAAAAAAAGAGTTTCTTGAAGCCCTTAAAGGTGTCACCGATCCAGAAGAAAAGAGGATGATTATTTCAAGGATATACTTCAAAATTTTAGATGAAACATCGAGTAAGCTTGCCAGCATATACGGCGACTTCGAATACTTGGGGCA
>QMRH01000038.1 GCA_003650675.1 Thermoprotei archaeon
GGCTAATCCTATCTACTGCAATAACCTTGCCAAATCGTTTTGTCACCTTCTTTAAGGTAACTTCCGCCATAAACTACACTTCCCCCATTATGATACTTACATTATACGATGAAAATTTAAGACTTACTATTTACCTGTTTTTATAATTCTTAAAATCCAGGCTTTCATTTGTAACGGAAGTAAGGGCGGTATATCAGTTACCTGTTGAATTAAAATAAGATTTTGTGGGTTAATTTTATATCCTTAGAAAAGGAGTCTTATGGTGTGGGAATATGCCTTGCCGAAGAAGCAATCCATTAGATGAAACGGGTAAAGCTATACTAAAGGCTTTAAACGAGCTAAATAAACCTGCAGGCTGTAAAGAAATAGCTGAGAAGGCTGGACTAGAAACGCGAAAAGTCATGGGAAAAATTAGATCCCTACTGAACAATGGATTCATAGAAAGACCCGAAAAAGGAAGATACATTATAACAGAGAAAGGAAGGCAGGCAGTTGCATAATAAAATTATTTTTAACACCCGTTTATAACTAAAATATTTATTTAAATCCTATTTTTGGTTTCCTTAACCCTAGAATAAGTTTATTAGATACCTTGGTGTTCGACGACTGCGGTGATTACATGTTTAAGGCGGTTGCACTTGACATAGATGGTACGATAACCGACGAGAAGGGTAGAATCCCCCCGGAATCCTGGGCTTCCATCAAGCTTCTTGAGGATGCAGGCTTTAAAGTGATTTTATCTTCCGGTAACGCCATGCCAGTTCTCCTTGGCCTACGATATTATTCGGGTGCAAGCGGAGCCATAGTGGCTGAAAACGGTGGTGTAGTGGTTTACGAAAACAAGGTGCATGTTATCGAGCATGCTAGGTCGGTTGCAGATGAAGCTAGGAAGATTATAGTGAAGGAGCTTCAGGACGTTGTTGTGGAGTCGCTTCAAAACCCTTACCGGTATACAGATTACGCCTTTAAAATAGTGGATAAAAATCTCGATAGAAGGACAGTAGTTCGGCTAATATACGATACACTATTGGCACACGGGTTAAAAGATATCGAGGTTCTAGATAGCGGAGTAGCTATACATGTCCACAAAAAGGGAGTTACCAAAGGATACGGGCTTAAATTGGCAGCTGAACTCATGGAGATTAACGTGAAGGACATTATAGCTGTGGGTGACAGTGAAACCGACATCCCGATGTTCAGGGAAGTTGGAGCCAGTATAGCTGTCGGAAATGCTGTAGAAGACCTGAAAAATATCTCGACGATTGTGGTGGAGGAACCCTACTACAGGGGTTTTCTGAAAGCCGTTAAAATAATACTCTCCGATATTCTGAAAGGTGATTAGAAGAGGATCCCGGTAGAACGAACAAGATATAAGTGAATTTTACTGGTTTTGGTTCTGTGAAACAATGAAGAAGATATTGGTGGAGTTTAAGGCAAGGCATGGCGATCTGGAATCAGCTAGAATAAGGCTACGTGAAATGAATGCAAAGTATATTGGTGCTTTTAGGCAAGTAGACACATATTTTCTTGTTGGCGGCAGGAGGCTAAAGCTAAGGGAGGTGGAAAACCGGGACTACGCGCAACTGGTCTATTATGTTCGGGAAAATATTAAGGGACCCAAGGTAAGCCGCGTTACAATAGCCAGAACCCCTGATCCAGACAGCTTAAAGGATATTTTGAGCATGGTTCTCGGAGTAAAAGTTGTTGTTGATAAAGTACGGGAAATCTACCGATATAATGGTGTTCAAATACACTTGGATGTGGTTAAAGGTTTAGGAACATTTATCGAGATGGAGATGGAGGTGGAGTCCAGTAAGGTGGAGGAGGGTAGGGCTTTCTTAAAAGAGTTTATGAGAAAATTGGGGGTCGATGAAAATAATCTTATTAAAGGTTCATATAGCGATCTGCTTTTAAACTTGAATAAGAGGTGTTTTCCTTGAGCAGAGAAAATACCGTACGTATAGATGAACTCACTTGGATAGAGGTTAAGGCGCTATTGGATAGAGGCGTAAGGAGGTTTATTCTTCCCGTGGGGACCTTAGAACCTCATGGGACGCACCTACCGCTGGGTACAGATACCATCGCACCCTACGCTATAGCCTTGGAGGTTGCCAGACGGGTGAATGCACTTGTATTACCACCCATATATTACGGCGTAACTAAAAGCCTTGCGGGATATCCGGGAGCCGTTAGAATCGAACCAAGCATCCTAAAAGAATACGTGTATTCAATACTGAAGTATATGGCTTTACATGGCTTCAAAGAAGCTGTGATTATGAATGGGCATGGGGGCAGGGAGCAAGTCGAAGCCCTAGATAAGGCAGCTTTCAGAATATGGCAGGAGTATCATATACCTGTATTAATAATTAACTGGTGGAGTCTGGCAAGGGAACGGGGCATAACACAGAAATTTTTAAGCAAGGAGGGAGGACACGGCGGGAGCGATGAAACCGCAGTAATTTATTCCGTTGCTCCGCATCTTGTTAAAAAGCACCTTTACGATGAAAATCAGATACTGGTTTACAGCTCCAGTATCATAGCCTACCCCATAGAAGGAACAATAATAAACTACTCGGATAAAGAAGGAGGAGTCTTATTTGATGAAACAAAGAGCAAAAAATACTTTAACATGCTCGTCAACGAGATAGCTAAAGTGGTGGATGAATATTTTCAAAAAGTTTCTTTTAAATGATTTTCTTTATTTAAGCATTACCTGCAAGAACAGCTAACTTTTATATACGTATACAAATACGTATATAGGTATCCTGCATGGGCACACAGGTAGTACCAGTTAGATTGGGGAAAAATGTCCTCGAGAACATTGATTTACTCGTAAAAATCGGTATCTTTAGTTCTAGAAGTGAAGCTTTAAGAGAATTAGTAAAGCTTGGTCTTGAAAACCTTAAAGAATATGTAGAGATAGCTAGCGCAGTCGAGGAATTATTTAAACTCGAGGAAAGTAAAGGCGATATTCCCTTAAAACTTAACGGAGCTTTAAAGCAACTACTTGAAGAAAGGAGTAGGTTCTAGCATGAAGTACATTGACACAAGTATAATAATAGCTGCGCTTGATTCAGAGGATCCAAGATGGAGGGCTTCCCGAAGAATCTTGGATGGAGAGGAGGACAAAGTAGTATCTGAATTAACGCTTTTAGAGCTGGCAAGTGTACTAAACCGCAGAGAAAATCTAGTGATCGCCTTAAGCAGGAAATTGCACCTAGAGAAAAGGAAAGTAATCTTAGCTGTATTAATGTATATTCTTAGGAGATTTAAGCTTCAATACATACGATTAAATGGGCTTTCTATTCTTCCCGGAATAGGTGCAATATACCTGCCTATGGCATCAGCTATAAGTATGTCAGCAGATGCGAAGCTGAAAACATTAGATTTATTGCATATAGCCTATATGAAAGTTCTTAAAGAACGAGGCATCCCAGTAACCAAACTAATAACTGCCGACGAAGATTTCATGAAGGTTAGTCATTTACTGGAAAGGGATATGGGAATAGAGGTCATTATGGTTGAGTAGAATTAAGTCAACCAGATACTTGATACCTTCAGCTTTTATCTTTGATTTTCAATGTATTATTATCTATGGTTAGCGATCATATGGTTAACTCCATTTAAGGAAGATGCGTATTAAGAGGGGAGTCAGTGTGGATTCTATTACAGCCGCCGTTAACAGGATTGGAGCTAAGCCTACTGCAACATATGTCATCTCTTTTATGCTTTCAGGTAGCTTACTTCTATCGGAAATTAAAATATAGCCCAACTTTAGGCCCGCTGCTATGGCGATTATTATTCCAGGTATCTCTATTATCCCGTGGGGCATTATCGTTACCATAAACTCGAAGGGGGTTAAACGTGCCGCCACAAATCCCAGTATAATGCCATTCAACAGGCTTATTGAAATAGGTGCCAAAGGAGTTAATATACCGCTGAGGGAAGCAACTATGGATACTTGCCAGTTGTTGAAGAATATTTCTGAAGCTAGAGAGAATGGAAACACTTTTTCTAGGAAAGGGTTAATCCTACCCCTAACTATTATTAAACGCGTTACTTTATAGAGAAATGCCTTGTCTAGGCTGAATCCTACCGCAACGCCACATACAATTATTACTAATGATAGGGTAAGATATGCGATATTTGTTTTCGTAGTTACGAAATGGAATGTTTTATTCCATCCTGCCCTCAGTTTTTCCCAAACCATGTCCATAAACGATTTCTTGAAAAGCTTCAGCTCTAGGCTTCGTCCCCTAGCCTGAAGGTATACTCCCGTAAGACTTGCATCCATTGAGGGTATAACTATGGCTCCCAATATGAAGCCTAATGCATTGCTTATAGGTGCACCAAGTATGGAGAAAAGCTGTGAAACCAGTCCTATCAACACCATTATTAAAACGAAAAACACAGCATACGCAAGAACGGAACCAACAGTTTTTCTCAGGGTACTTAAACTAGTTTTGAAAGCCTCCCCTAAGCTTAGATCGTCTATTATTATAGCTGGCATCAAGTATATCGCCAGTATCCGTAAAACGATGAAGAGGATCCCGCCTATCACTATCAAAAATAAACCTGTCATAAGGGATCTCAGAAACTCTATGGGATATTTTAATGCAAACATACGCATAGCTGAGGCCAGCATTATCATCAGTCCCGGATATAAAAGGAGAAGCGGAAGGTTCAGTAATATACCCGCAGCAATCAAAATATATATATGTTTGAATCCACGGTTAACAGCTTCCCGGAAATTAACCCTACCCTTTGTCAATAGGGTTTCTGCCTGAGGATATAAGGTAGCCGCATATAGGGCTTCTCCTATCCCCGAGGCAATCACAAACACTATTGAGCCTATAAGTACTCCTACATTCACATACTCGAGAAGACGGGGGTCGAGTAAAGCCCTTAAATCGCCGGAAAGAATCCTACCTACAAGACCCGCATGTTCTAATTGAATCAATATGGCTATAATTAACATAAATCCGATAAAACCTGTAATCGTATTTGTAGTGCTTTTAACGAAATATGATATAGAAATTGATGGAAACGAGGAGTATGTTGAGAAAACATATGAAAGCATGTCCAGAAACCCTTTTCTAGGTTTCTCAGTTTTCCCCGCTTCTCCGAATATTTTTTCTTCCTTCCCGAAAATCTCGTTAAAGACTTCTTTTAAAGCCTCCTCTCTGCTTAAGCCCGCCTCCATTTTTTTCTTTAGTAGATTTTCTAGGTACATTGCTGGTTGTGAATAATAGCGGGCAAAATATTCCACCAATTTATTGTATAGCTCTTCACTCATATTTACAGCCCTATTACTTTTTATGACACCCTGCATTTATTAAAATTTCTACCATAGAATCAAAACCGTAAGACGGAAAGTAGATTGGATTTTAAATAGACCTAGAGATCTCAACCGCAAACTTTCAAAGTGGAACGCCAGAACGTTTCAGTTCATGCTTGAATATAAACTTAAGTGGCTCGGTTTATCTGTGAAATGCATTAATCCTGAAACTCTTCTGGAACTTATCTTTACGGCTTCCAATGTGATTGTTAGGAAGACTTTAAAGTAGTGATGAGGGATGGCAGTTGCATCGCCACCTAAGGAGCATCGGAGAAGAGTGTTGGCTAAAGGATGGGTTTTTCCATGGTTGTTGAATGGGAGGTTTTATTGAAAACGGTAATTATTTAGCTGTATTTTATGGTTATTTATAGGGTATCTGTAGATGGTATTGGTGTCCCCACGCCTTATTGAGCAACATGTATCTGACCACCCGCTTTTATCTAGGGCGTATGCTTTTTTGGAGGGTGATGAGGAGATACAAGAGCTGCTTAAAATGAGTAATCTTATGGCTGTGACTAGACTAAGGTATAATGATCATGGTATAGTCCATGCGAGAATAGTAGCCGGGGCATCGCTGGAACTCTTGGGTTTGCTTGCCGATTCAGGGGTCACGCCTACTACGCTGAGAGATGGGAGTACAAGAAGTTTTGAGGAGGCGGAATTGGTCGTTCTTTTAGCAGCATATTTACATGATATTGGGAACTCTATTCACAGGTTGAAGCATGAATACATTGGGGCTTTACTTGCAAAAGATATTCTAGATAGAATTCTACCCAAAATTCTTGAAGTGAAGGGTAGGAGGCTGTACACTTTCAGACAGGAGGTTCTTCATGCAATATATGCGACTGAATATAATACTCGCTGTCTCACGGTAGAGGCGGCTGTGGTCAAGATAGGCGATGGACTTGATATGTCGGAGGGCAGAGCCAGAGTTCCATACAGACTAGGGAAGGTCGATATGCACTCGGTTTCAGCACTTAGCATAAGAAGGGTAGAGGTGGAGAGAGGTGTAAAGCCTATCAGAATTAAAGTCTACATGGATGATTTGGCGGGACTTTTTCAGCTCGAAGAGGTTCTAAATCCCAAGATCAAGACAAGCGGCATTGAAGACAAGATCGAGGTGTCTGTGGTGACGCCTGACAGGACTTTAAACTTTTATCCACCACAACGGGAGGCTGGCTATGAATAGACTGTTCATCAAATTTGTGTTTAAAATGGCTTTAAGAAGCATGAGTATACATAAGCTCAGGACAGCCCTAACTATCCTGGCAATAACTTGGAGTGTAGCGACCTTAGTAGCCCTAAGAACCGTAGGTGTAGGGATAAAAGCTAGGGTAAGCGACGAAGTGAATGAACTTCTTCAGGCCGACATTTTGATCATGGAGAGATCGTTATCCATCCCTGAGCAGGTTTCATACTATATTGCAAGCATCCCCCATGTAAAGGATTCGGTGGGAACCATATTCATACCAGCCAAGATAGGTAAATTTAAGGGAGTAAACTTAGTTGGGGTTCCTGTTTCCAAGATAGATTTCTTCAACCTTGAGATAATTAATGGCTCTCCCCCCATAAGCGACGAAGCTAAGGAGATAATAATAGACTCTGATACAGCCAAAGCCTTGGGGATAACTGCTCCAGGAACAATGGTGAAGGTTGTAATAAACTATGGCACAGTATACTTTGAGGGAGAATTCAAAGTAGTAGCGATAATGGAGAGCAGGTCGTTTCTTTCAGGACTCTTCGGTGCATCCTTTGTCGTAGCGCCTCTTAAGCCGATACAGGAAATGCTCGGTCGCGAGGGCTTCGTAAACTACATTTTTATTAAAATAGATGATAGGAAGCTTATCAACGATGTAGCTAGAGCCATCAAAAGAAACTATCCGGGCGCGGATATAGTAAAGCAAACCGATATTGTGAACGTAATAATTAAGGTTATGGATATAATCGACGGAATGTTGATGGCTGTTACCGTCATAGGTCTTCTTGTAGCCGCATTAGGCGTCATGAACACCGTTATGATGTCGATAAGGGAGCGTATAAGGGAAATAGGCATATTGAAAACCATAGGGGCCGGAGGTACACACGTCTTACTGATATTTCTTAGCGAAGTCATCATAATGGGTGTCAGTGGGGGAGTTCTAGGTATAGTTGCTGGCTACTCGGGATCATTTATACTCAGGGATTTTGTGAACAGTCTTGGACTAGCATTTGAAATACCCATATTCCTCGTCCCCGAGGCCTTTATGCTAGGTTTCTGCGTGTCACTCACTGTATCTATATTGGCAGCACTTTACCCGATCTATAAAGCTGTTAAAATAAGGCCCATCGAGGCGCTTAAAATTGAGTAAATCCATTATAAAAATAGAAAATGTAAACAAAATCTACAGGGTAGGCAAAGACCTAGATGTCCACGCCCTAAGGAACGTGAACCTAGAGGTAAAGGAGGGGGAAATACTTATAATCATGGGCCCCTCCGGGTCAGGTAAAAGCACCCTCCTAAACATAATAGGCACGCTGGATAAACCTACTAGTGGCAGGGTGATAATAGACGGTATCGATGTCACGCATCTTCCTGAAAAAGAGTTATATGACATTAGGTTAAGGAAAATTGGCTTTGTCTTCCAATTCTTTAATCTGATATCAACTTTAACGGCTTTAGAAAACGTAATGCTACCGATGATTTTGTTGGGGGAGCTCGATAAAGAGGAAATTGAGAAAAAGGCTAAGGAGCTTCTGGAAGTGGTGGGGTTGGGGGACAAGCTATATGCAAGACCAATACAGATGTCCGGTGGACAGCAGCAACGGGTCGCCATAGCCAGGGCCCTAGCAAACGACCCAGCAATAGTCTTAATGGATGAACCTACAGGTAGCGTAGACATAGTCTCGGAAGCCGTTATCCTGAAGCTCATTCAAACATTAAACAAGTTTTTTGGAGTTACATTTATAATAGTAACCCACAACCCTGAGGTATCCATAATAGGGCATAGGATAGTGTATATTAGAGGGGGAAAGCTATTTGAAACCCGTGAAATACCGAGGATAAGCATAGATAATGCTCTTGACGAAAAGCAAATAATTAGATCCCAAATAGAGTTCTTGAAGAGGGAACTCATAAGATTAAAGAACTTACGTGAAAAAGGTGTACTAGAGGCAGATAAGTATGCGGAAAGTCTCTCTTCCATTAAAAGGAAACTTGAAAAAATAAAGTCAGTTTTAAGTGAGGACCTATGAAACGTAGAGAAATAGCAACGTTGCTGATAATACAGTTATTTTTACTAGGGTCGCTATACTTTAGGTTTAGAGTGGAAGGTGAACCTAGATCAACTACCGACTTGTATCTACGTAAGGAAGTAACCTATGCTGTTGCTTTCGATATTTTCGGCAACATATCTTCCTCGAGGGTTGACGTAGTTATTGTCATCGAATCTTCAAAAACCATCAATAATCTAACGGTGATCGACAAGGTGGATGGTCTAATAGCTGAAACATTTTCGATGGTTGAGGGGCCCGAACCAACAGCTATCGAAACTCTAACCAATGGGACAGCAGTAATAAAATGGGTGAACCTTAGGGTTAATAAGGCAAGCATCCTTACCTTAAAATATACAGCGAATACCGCACCAATTACACCGATAACAGTTTACGGCGATATTTGGTGCAACAATGTGACTCTTAATCTGAAGGAATACATCCTCGAGAATGTTACTGAAAAATCGATATTTCATTTAAATATTATACTTACGTTCAAAGACGAGGACCACGTTATAGTCGACGGCGAGAAAATATATTTCCCTTATGTTACTGCACTTGTTCTTGCATACCCGAAGGACATGATAGAAGCCTACAGGTTTAACCCTGAACCCAATGCCACTTCAACGCAGGAGGAAAACGAGATAACTTACTGGAATATGATTCTCTTCGACAACGTGGTTCTAGAAGCTTGTATGAACGTGAAAAATCTGGGTGCATGGCGTACGATCTGGATGCCTCCAGTAACCATACAGCTTAACGAGGATCCTAAAACGGTATTAAATTACATCAGGAAAAATAACATTGAGAAAATATATAATGAGACCTTAAAAAGTTATGAGGACCTTAAAAGTTTAAGGGATGAACTTGCATCCGCCTTAAATGAACTTGATTACTTCGCCTCCATAATGGAGGAAATCGGCAAAAAGGAGCTTGAAGCCGCCAGGCTTTTAAAAAATCTTTCAAAAACTCTTCTAGCCGTACTCAAGCTTGCGGAAGAGGGCAACCTTACGGCCGAAAACATAGATAGAGCTTTGAATGAAACAAGGATAATAATCAACTCGACGGTTTTTCTTCTGGAAGAGATTGAAAAATACCTGGAATTAAACGCATCTCTTGTGAACCAAACTCAGACACCAAACGGGCTTGAAGAACAAATCGAAAACTTGACGCAAAATCTACGTACTGCAGAAAAAGCTCTCGCTGGAATAAAGGGGGAAGACGTTGAGAAAATATTACTTCGGGTGAAGGCTTCTGCAGAAACAGCATTCAAAGCATACGCGTATTTAGAGGAGGCTGGAAAAATGCATCTAGAGATTGCAGGGAAAGTACGAAGCAAGTATAAGTCCAGTGTAGAGGAAAGTATAAAGTATATAGATGAAAAGCTAAGCGAATTGGAGAGGTCTCTAAATAGGCTGAACTCGACTTATCTTAAGGTTAAAGCCTTGGAGAAACTTGCGGTGAAGAAACTCCAAGAACACAACTCCAGTATTATTGTTTATGTTAACGGTTCCAAGAAAGATGTAGGAAAAAGCATTGAGGTGAAGTACATGCTCTCCCTTAAACTTCCCCTTTTAACATCACGGCTACCTAAGCCAGTCGACATTGGACACAATGTTGAGGAAACCAATGCAAGGGATAGGAGGAAATTATGGTTCATTGCTTTAATAATAACGGTAGTTGCAATCTCTTATCTTGCCATCCACAGGAGGAGGAAAAAGAGGCATGTCATAACAGAATCCCTTGAAGAGAAGCGTAGTGAAGAGGAAATATTGAAATTAATAGAAGAGATCGAGGAGAAACTAGGTGGATGACCTTAAAAACTCATCATATCACGTTTAATCATGTATAGGGCTAATGTTGCAAGGGTCTTCGAATCCTTTATAACGTTGTCTTTAACAAGCTTAAAAACATCCTTTATGTCATATTCCACTACATTTATCTCCTCGTCTATCTCGAGTTTCTGGCTCCCCTTCCTTAATCCCGACGCGACGAAAGAATAAAAGATCTCTGTAGAGTAGCCTGGTGATGCATAATGTATTCCGAGAAGCTTTATTTTGCTTGCTTTGTAGCCTGTTTCTTCTTCGAGCTCCCTTAAAGCACATTCCTCTGGATTTTCTCCCTCCTCTAGTGTTCCCGCAGGCAGTTCTAAAAGTTCTTCTTCGGCGCCATGCCTATACTGTTTGACAAAAACTATTTTTCTGTTCTCCTTGAGGGGTAGTATTACTACAGCTCCTGGATGAACTACGAGTTCAGCGTTGAAAACCCCTTTTCTGCCCCTTAATTTCTTTAAAACAACGGTTATTAACCTGCCTTTAAAAACAATCTTCTCCGACAATGTTTCGAACACAGGGTTCCCCGGGATAACATGGAGCATCACCGTATAAAAGTTACCCAATACTCTTTATCGAAAACCATGTAACCTAGATTTTTGTAGACACTTATGGCTGGTATATTATCTTCCCTTACATGAAGCATGGCTCTGGCACCCGAATTTATGGCATCCCTTGTAGCGGCTGAGGTAACGACTTTAGCGTAGCCTTTTCCACGAAAGAGGGGATGCGTATAAACGTTTCCTATCACCCATACTTCCGGTAGACGTATTACTACACATGCTATTGAAACAAGTTTTCCTTTGTCAAATACTCCATAACATCTCCACCTACTTAGGAGGGCTTCCGCTTTTTTCAAACTGACTCTTCTACCTCTGCTTTCCTCAAGTTCAATTAAATGGTAGGCATGTTTATTATCGAGTTTTACCGCATAACCCGTTTTAAACGGTTTAAAATTTTCTCCATCAGTAGCCATACAAAAATACCTTCTTTTCTCCGCTAATTTTCCTATCATTGTAAGCTTCTCAAATACTTCGTTAGCTACATCTTCGGGGATTCTTATTCTAAAAGTCCCTTTTTTCAGGGATGCCAGGATGGAGATGCAGTTGCAGTCCCCCCAACAGTGTAGGGTTGGATGTCTCGGGGTTTTTCGTATCAACGTGTATCCGGTGATAGTATTGTTATCAATTTTCACCAATAATTTCGCTTTATCTATCTCATA
This sequence comes from Thermoprotei archaeon, assembly GCA_003650675.1. Classification (GTDB taxonomy): domain Archaea; phylum Thermoproteota; class Thermoprotei; order Thermofilales; family B20-G17; genus B67-G16. The sequence continues at coordinate 11,642 of QMRH01000038.1, forward strand.
TATGAGCGTGTGGAGCAGGTATACATGCGATAATGGGTTTTCCAAATACAGTCTGACCAAAAGCTTCCATAAATTAAAGTCGGGTTTCATCAATGTTATTTTCATAGTTGTACGACATTTCTTTTATACTGTTGTTTTTCTCTAGACAAGAGTCTTTTGAACTCTTCTTCTAAAAGGCTTTCAGTCAAGTCTCCTCTGAGATATTGTCTCATTAGATAAAATATTTTTTCACAGATTTTTCTGGATTCAGCTTTACTAGCAAAACCTTTAACAGTGTTTCTAAGATCGATCCAATGTTCGTCTAAAAGCTCTAAAATGAAGTCGTCTGCTTCTTCAATACCCCTCTTTTTCACCATGTTTTCGAGTTCGTCCTTTATATCGCGGGCTAGATCCACAAGCCTAACAGAAATCTGTTGAATATTACCTCCAGCACCCATATTAAAACTAGCCCTCCAGATGTTTAGGGAACATTATCCAGTAAACTATAGGCCTTTAATCAATTTAAGCCTTTCACATTAGATACGATGCCATAGACGGCTTAGCTAACTGCAAAAACAACCAAAGCGTTGAAATCAACATTTCAGCGGTTATATCGGTTAGAGGACTTTATGTTATGTGTATGAGGATGGGCGATCTACTACACGTAGTTATTGAATGGAAAGCGCCTGCGAATTGGTGAAAGCCGAAGGGCTAAGAATACTGGACATCAGGAGCGTAGGGAAGGACCATATTAGGCATCTCATGGAAGGAGATGAAGCGAAGATAAAGGAGCTTATTAGAATGCATCCCCATTACAACTACTCCATAAAACACGGCAAAGGGATCTCCATAGCCACCGTCGAAAAAACAAGTTGCACAGCTTGCAGAACCATGCTCGAAACCGGGGCAGAAACCCTAGATTATAGCTTTCTGTATTATAGTGTGTTTTTCTATACCTCTAAGTGCTATTAGGTAGGCTGAAGCCGTGTGCCTATCTAGACCATACCTCCTCATAACTTCATCATGTTCTCTGGAGTGAGTTGTCCCTTTCGGATTAACATACTCTATGTTGATGGAATATAGTGGTGTTTTCATAGTTATTCTTTCTACTATTCTATTTCTAAAGAATTGGACCCTATAATTGTAGTTGTTACTTCTTCTTTCGCCCTTCTTTATCCATAGTGTCTTGAGGTAACCTAGGGTCTCTGGATTTTCTAAGAACAACACCTTAACTCCATGATGATAGGCGTATCTAAGCATATTATGTACCGCAATCCCTATAATGCTCCATGCCCTCTGTCTAGGACATCCCTTCCATGAGGCTTCCTCGAACCAGAAGGTCTTGACATCCCTTAATCTACCGTATCTATCTATTATAGCGAGGTTTATTCTATCAACATTAACATCTACACCACCAAGCAGTTTACCATAGTTCCTCTTATACCTCTTGAAATGCTCTAAGTAAAACCTGTATGGTATTGATAGGTGTATCTCGCCGTGAACCCATAGCATGTTCTTCCTTTCTCCGAACCCTTTGAGAACTATTCTTGCTACGTATGGTTGTTTCTCCCCAATTATTTTGCCTAATGTTTGCTTGTAGTTCTTTGGTATTGTCGGCTTTAGTGAGATTCTCTTACCCACTCCTTGATAGTTTATCGTTGTAATTCTGAAGCTATAGTCTTTCTGTAATGTAATGTTCCTGCATGGATGCTCTTTCTCGCTTTGCTGGAATAGTAACCAACTCTTGAACTCTATATCACTAAATGATACTCCTAGTGCTTGAGCTGACTCATAGATTGAGTACACTAACGTTATAGCTCCATCAACGTAGCGTCTATTAGGTAGTATCTCTTGAAGTCTTCTTCTATACATTCTCTTTAAAGCTATGAGCGAGGTTATACGTGGATTCTCCTTTAAGATGAGGCTATGTAGGTGTAGAGCCGTATGTCTAAATAAACGAGCTGTAGAGAGTAATAGTCTAGCTTCATCACAACATAAGTTAAATGGCAACCTAAGAGTTAGGTATGTTTCATTCATGGGGCTTAAGCCCCATAAGACTTATAAAATTACCGGTGCCCCTCGGGTGGGTGAAGGGAGCATAGCTCCCGTAGCTTGCCCGAGGGAGACCGTGATGAACCCATCTGTGACTGATACAAAAAGACATAATTCGCTACATGAAGCCACAGATTGGGTGAACGGTTACCATAACAACTTTCTTAACATCACCCAGCTTTTCGAGCTCTTTTTTAATGTTATCAGGGTTTACTTTTAGATCCATAAAGTCTGCTACTATGAATCCAGCCGCTATTTCACCTATCTTTACCCTGGAAGAAAATGCTGTTGAAAGTATGTTAATTCCAAAATCCCCAAAAACCTTGGATAAGGCTGCCAGTATACCAGGTTTGTTTACGACAGATATATATAGTATCCTATAAGTTTTTCCCGTTAACGGAGAATGTTGCTTATTAGAAGAGGAACAGTCTCGTCTTCATTGTTATATATGGCCATGAAATCACCCTGAAATATCTTTTGTATCATTACTTTATGCTAATCCCGCCACGATTACATACATATTGTCACATATAATTACTTTTCCTTTAATACTTACATATATATGTTTACTTTTAGTTTTCATTCAAAAATTTAGTTTAAAACTATCCATCCTAAATTAGCTTATCAAAATTAAGGTGACCCATTTACCCTAGTAGTAATCTCCGAGAATCCACTCGTTTCCGATATGCACGTTTTTTAAGCCATTTTTCTTCGCAATATTATAGGCGGTTAGGGCATGTCTTCTGCTTGTTGGCGGCAGGTCTGTCAGCATATAGTCTGGATGAAACGCCAATAGAGAATACGGTATTTCAGGATCCAGGGATGCAATAAACTCCGTTATTTTAGATACTTCATATTCATCCACATAACCTGGCACGAGTAGTGTGCTGGCTGTAAGTAGCGGAACCTCAGGCCTTTCACCAATATATTTGGCTACTGTTTTGAAATTCTCGTAAACAGATCTATTCGATACGCCGGTTAAAGCCTTGTATACTGAAGGAGTCCAAGCTTTCAAATCAAATTTTATTATGCCACCGCTCGTTAAAGACAATTCTATCATCCTTTTTAGAAAAGGTTTACCTATAAGCCCGTTGGTTTCCCAACATATTCTAATGATCCTTTTTTCGCGTCTAGAGAATTCAAGTATCTTTTGGGAGGCCATTAAAGCATGCATTATTTGTGGACCTGGATCCCCGCCGAAAAAGCATACACAGCTCACCCTTTCATTTTTAGCGGCGTTCACCAACTCGGCGACTGTTCTGATGGGCTTCAATAGAGCCGTATTCTCCCTGTAAGACCAGTTTTGGCAGAAAAGACAATCGGAATTACAGGCCCCATAGAAGACCGCGAGGTTCACATATCCCTTTTCCGCACCTCTCCTAGAGAAAGAGAAAGTTGGATAGCCTCTTCCAGTACATCCTGGACAAAACCACCATGCCACGCAGTTTGTAGGTAAGGGATCATAATACCATGATACCACTGCTCGCCATCCTCCAGCCATCCTGTATAGCCTACCCCCCTTGTTTACCACTAATCCACAAAATCCTTTACCGCCTTCAGGGATTCTACATCTATTTGCACATACATTACACTTCACACCGTCTTCCGCCCTAGGCACATTTAAAGGAAGATTAAAGGCCCCTCTACTTTTTCCATGGGCTTTTAAAGCTATTCTTAATCCCTCCTCCGGTCTATTTCTAAGGCACTCCACACAGACCCCTATAACCTCTGAGACAGTCTTAGATTTTTTACCACATAAGCTACATTCCTTGATTTGGTCAAATCTTAGCCCTCTATATCTAAATCTCCACATCCTAAAACAACACCATTCTATAATCTATAATATATTCTATACAATATAATAAACATTGGATAATTTCTCCTATTACTTTGAATTAGAGGGAACACCATGTAGCTGAGATTTAACATCTATTTGAAATAGTGTTCCACAAGCCCAGACAAAACAATTGCTGGTGGATCCCTTTCACTTCCCCTAGTCGATGATGCAAAGAGAAGATACATCCTTCTTTCTGAAGTTAATATGGAAAAGCATTGCAATAAGACTTAGAAGGGAGTTTGGTACAGGTGGTCTAGCATTCCTCTACCATCAAGGTAGATTAACAGGTCTTGCCCTAGCCGAACGTTACAGAAAAATGGGAGTAAAGAACCTTAAAAATGTAGTCGAAAATCTCTTGATACATGCCTTTGCTCTTGGAAGGTACAGAGGAGAGTTAGTACACTTTTCGTATGGGCGTCCCCACCTGCAAAACAGTATAATTATACGTCTTCGCGACGGCTGGGAATGCATGGTCGCCAAGAGACATAAACTAAATGAACCTTCTTTTCATTTCGAAAGAGGTGTTTTAGCTGGACTTATTGAGGGATTTTTAGGCGACAGAAAAACTGTACTAGTAGAGGAGGTTAAATATATCGCAAAGGGAGATCCATATTGTGGATTTACGGCAACATTTCCGAGCGAAACTCGGTGATTTCATGCATATTTCTAGATACTATTACAGGTATATCCACGGTAAGTAACCCTCCAATGAGGATAATAAGTTAGTTGCTTTTTCTTAGAGTAAACGTTTATCAATACATTTTAAGCACCTATAGATATTCACTAGACATGAAAGTGCTTGGTAAAGATAATCTTGAGGGCGGGAAATGTTGAACCGTTTAAACATAATGCTTGGAAAACGTGGCTTAATGGTTGATGCCCTTTTTCGGGTCAAAAGAGTAGAGAAATGCGGGTCAATTTACGGGTTAATGAATTTTCTTAGCTTCATTCTGCTGGTAAGCCCCCTTATAGGTAACATGCTCGGTTTTCCGGACGATGCATGGAGGTTGATAACTAGACTGGGTGACGAGACTGTCTATTTTGCTCTTTCAGCGTTAATATACATTGTGTTTAACCCAAGTCTGGGTATTCAATTGTTTATTGTGTTAGCTACAACCAGCTGGTTGAATATTGTGTTAAAGAATTTCTTTGCTATGCCTAGGCCTCCCAAAGACTTCTGGAAGGTTGAGGCTGGAGGTTATGGTTTTCCAAGTGGTCACGTGCAGACGGTTACATCATATTGTTTCTATCTTCTATTCAGTTATAGACGATTGGAACTACTATTACTCTCAATGATATTGACTACATATGTTGCTTTTTCTAGAGTTTACTTGGGTGTACACTATATACATGATGTCGTTGGCGGTTTTATCTTTGGAGCAATAACAGCATTAGCGGTCTTCAAAACCATGAAATTCACGAGCCAACTAACATGGAGGAGAGAGACGCTTATTCTGGTATCATACTCCCTGGTTGTATCGCTCCTATATGTTAATCAATATAATGACGCTTTTCTGAAGATAGGTGGAGTGCTTTTAGGATACTCCCTTTATCCTATGGTAAACAGTAGGTTCAAAGTAAAAGAAACATCCTTAATACTGAAGTTTACGGTGGCTGGATGTGTAGGCGGTGCCATATATTTTCTTCTCAAAATAATACGCTCTCTCCAAAACCCCCTTTCAATCTTCATGTCATATACATTAATATCCCTTCTTGCGGTTTTATCCCCCTTATCCTACAATCTATTACCAGCCAAAAATAAAAAGCCAGCTAGTTGAAATGGGCTACTAGTCCTCTAAGCTTGGACCCTTCATCCCACGTCAGAATTTAAAGCCCCTATCATCGGACCAAGATATTTATTACGAAATAAGATAAATAAATAGTGCTTCTATGGGGGTTCAGGTTTGATAGACCTTCATAGACAATAATAGTCTCTGGTCTATCAAACCCTTGGGGTTCATTAGGTTCAGTCCTCCTCTTGGGTTCGTCAGAGACGTATCATTGCCCCTTTCGTGGTAACCCCTCTTCTCCCCCGCTGATCCAGCTAAAAATATAGGTTATTTTTCGAAGACTAGGGCGAACGCGGCTGTAACTAGGATCAAGTATGATCCCTTAACCCTCAAGCATGTTACACCGATCGGTAGGCTTACAAGTAGTGCGGTTAATCCTCTAAGGGGGACGGTGAAGTAGGGTGGTAGGTTAAGCCACTTGTTTAGAATAGCTGAAGCATAGGCACCGCTACCGAAGAAGAGAACATGCCCAAAGTTGAATTGATTCATATAGCCTGCAAGCAGGTCGAAGCTAATAGCCAATATAGCGTAAATACTAGCGTATGTTAGAAAAGTTAACAGTAGAGGTCGTTTGTTAAGGGAATCGAATAAAGTAATATTACACCCAGTAAAATAGCTATTTTGAGAACGACTTTATTACTGTTGAATACCTTTTTAAGCTCCATTTCACCGCCCTCTAACCTTCTTTCCAAGCAACCCTTGAGCCCTAATGACTAAAATTAAAATCATTATTATTAGAGAGAAAACATCTCTATACTGGCTACCTAGGGTGAATGCTATAGTTGTTTCAAAGAAGCCTAGGAAAAGTGCGGCTAATAAGGCTCTCTCAATGCTACCTAAACCGTTCACCTCATCTGTAGTTTTATGTTTCTGAGTGTATTGTTTTGTATTTGCTGCGGGAGCCTAGTGGTCACCGTTATTTTATTATATTCTAGGCTTAAAAGTTTTATTTGGGGACGGCGCATTCTGGGATGCACGATGAGGTTACGAGGAAATACGGCTTAGATAAACATACAGCGTCGACACACCTA
>QMRH01000039.1 GCA_003650675.1 Thermoprotei archaeon
ACATTTCACACAAAAAATCTTAATTAAAAAAGAATTGAGAGTCTGTTTCGAAATAAAGGAAACTGAAATCGCTGAATACATATATATACACACAAAAAATCTTAATTAAAAAAGAATTGAGAGTCCCATTTATATTTTTTAACCCCCTTATTTATTTTTTCCCCTTCACACAAAAAATCTTAATTAAAAAAGAATTGAGAGTACCTAAAATTACCATTCGTTTTCACCTCCTTTCATATCACACAAAAAATCTTAATTAAAAAAGAATTGAGAGATTTTAAATTGATTTCGTAAACTTGGTGCTGTTATACTTAAGTCACACAAAAAATCTTAATTAAAAAAGAATTGAGAGTGTTTCTTAGCGGGACCTTTGGTCCCGCCGACCTCTATTAGGGACACACAAAAAATCTTAATTAAAAAAGAATTGAGAGATGCTTCAATAAACTCATCTCCTGCCCTCTTCACAGTTCTACCACACAAAAAATCTTAATTAAAAAAGAATTGAAAGGAAAAATCTTAGATCCCCTTCCCTCAACTATTAACTCATCTTTAGGCTTTAACCTCTTTCTGAACTTAGATGGAATTACTATCCTCTACTGGTCATCGATTCTTACTTTTTACTCCCATTCCCCAGCCCATAAAGAACAGAGCCTGTTTAAACTTTTCGCAAATAGTGGCTACAAAAGACATAGTAATGAGTCTGCTTGATTTATAGTGTTAAATATGAGGAACCCTGATGAACTATAATATTCCATTAAAATTTTAATAATGTGATATTATACAATATTTAGGGGGATGTATTTTGCCTCGACTTTTTAAACCTTTCTTTAGTAAGGGTGTTGGTGTAATACTTGATTTAGTTGAGGCTGAAAGAATATTTGGTGAGCGACTGCAAGAACTACTGCCCAGTTTGGTTGAGAAGGTGATTGAAGAATGTTTCATTAAAACGGGTGTTGGTAAACCCTTGGTTAAGGAGGAGTTTGCTTATATAAGGTTTTTTAAACCCGGTGTAGGGCCTGATTTCTATGGATTCGTGGAACGTAGCATAGATATGCTAGAAAAATACATATACTTTAAATTTGGTGTGGAAGGTTTCTCGGCATCCGTTTTTATAAGCCGAAACCCGCTTCAAAAGATAACTATAGTTCTGTACAATATTTTAGGACTATATTCTAGGCAACCTACACCGGAGGGATACAAAACTACAGCCAGGATAGCGAATTCACTTCATAAAATGGGTTTCATAGCGGCTGAATATAGTTTTGGTGTAGTGGGGATTGTGAAGCAACCTGGACTGAAATATTCAGAAGAAATTGGCATAGGAATAAGAGGTGAAACATATAAGCTCGTGTCTAGCGGAGAAAAGCGTCTTAATTTTGCTAGAAACAGGGATAGGATTTACGTTAAGAAGATAATGGACAGATTTATACGAGATAAATTCAGGAAGCTAGGATACATTGTTAAGGGTCTTAGAGCCTTCGAAAACTATAGTCGTATCGTAAGTAATATAATCGAGGTGAGACCAGGTTTTGAGTATCAGCTGGACGTCCTTGAGGATGGCTATGTTATTCTATTTCTTTCACCAAGGTATATGCTGACTTCCTCTAAAACCTTATGGGAGGAATATGGTTCCCGGGGAAACCTTTTAAGATCTAAAAAAGAGCTTGTGGGATTGAAGGTTAGAAGGGTGACAGATGGATCTCTATTCGTGATAGAAGATATCCTTGAAAGCCGGGTCACAGAGAAAATTTCTCAGCTGGAAACAACGGTATATGATATGTATCGAAGCTACGGTGAGATCGATGTAAGAGAGCCTATCGTAGTGGTTTCCCGGGGAGGAGCCTTAGAGTATATTCCACCAAGTTTGCTTAAAAGGGTGATTGACCAAAGGTCCCTAAGAAAACTTGGGTTATCGAAAAGCATTTTAAGGGAAACTAGGCCTTGTCCAGAGGAATGGGTTAAGAAGACGATTTTGTTAATGAAGAGCATTAACCCTGTGGGAGTTGATCCCCTCGAAGTATATTTCTTAGAAAATCCTTTAAGGGGCATAGATCTACATGAAATTTACTGAAGTTTATTCCTACGGCTATGTTTTATCCGAGACTAAGCATGGAGTTACTGTTTTTACTCCTGAGGGCAAAGTACACGTAGAGGGATCGCTGTTTCTAGAGGGTTCTGGTAGACTTAGCTTCACCGCTGTAAGAAACCTGTTGAAGCAGGGTAAGTCTGTTGTGGTTAAAGTTGGAGGTAGAAGATTTATCACGTTTTTTATGGAAGACGGTCATGTATATAGGCTTGTGTTGAAGCAACTTGAGACTATAAACACGCCAAGCAGAAGAATACATATTGCCTACAAAATCCTGGAGGCTGCAACACTCAATAAAGCCTGGTTGCTTAGGACCCTTGGACTGAAGCAGGAGAGCCGAAAGATTATTGAAATGCTACCATACTTCAGGGACTACGACAAAACATTAGATTTAATGGGTCTTGAAGCTGTGGTCACTCGAGAATACTATGAGGCGTTAAGGGCGAAGATTCCGGAGCCATATTTGTTTGAGACTAGAACTAGGAGGCCACCTAGAGACCATTTCAGCGCTATCCTCAACTTGATGAACATGTGGCTCTATGATATTTGTTTGGAGGAGATAGTTAAGCATGGTTTGGATCCCAGAGTAGGATTCCTTCATGCACCTTTCAGGGATAGGGTTTCACTAGCTTTGGATCTTGCGGAGGAGTTCAAGCAACCAGTAGTGGATATTGTTGCTGTAGCACTTTTAGCATCTAGAGGGCTAAGCATCCAAAGGGATTTTAGGTACTCTGGTGACGCCATATATTTATCTAAAAGCGGTATGAAAAAGGTTTGGAGAGCATTTAACCAGAGGCTTGAATTAAGAAAGAACGGTTTAAAGTTGAGAGCTCTTATAGGGAGACAGGTTAAAAACCTCGTCGACTTCATCGAAGGTAGATGCATGGAATATGAACCCTTTATAATCGAGTAGTATCCACAACCAGTATCTTTTTAAGGCATCGTGAGCAAGGCTTAACTACATCTATTCTTCCACCACACTTCTTGAGTTTCTGTTCAAGTTTCTCCAAAAGCCTATCTAATATTTTTTCAGGTAAATCGAGTTCATAGACGCTATACTGTAGAAAAATTCCCCCGTAGTCTTTAAGTAACTCCCTTATCTCTGTTCTAAGCCAATCACATTCCACGGGTACATCGAAGACCACTATAACTTTCAATTCAGACACCTATTCTAAATGCCTTAAACTCCCTAGCAACAGGGTTCCTTAAAAACATTGCCAGCGATTTTACACAAACCTCCATGTGCTCTATAATGTTCTTAGAGTATCCCTCCAAATCCGATATAACGGTCTCCTTTAGATGCTTCTTGAAGTCCGCTAGAATCCATTTAAGTACACCAAAATCCTCTAGATTCATTCTCGAAGATGTTTTCTTTAACAGAAATACCTGTAAAGCTATGGGCTTAAACACCTCCGCGATAAGTTTAGGTAGAAAGATGTTGTTTGATGTTATAGGCGTTAGGCCTGTTTTCAGTAGAAAATCCAGAGATTCCCCGACAAGAAACTTATCTAGGAATAGACTTAACCTCAATAAATCTTCTAGAGAACATTTTTTGGTTGATAGAATGGCTTTTCCTATATCGACTCCTCTCGTAAATTTCCTTGAAACCTCCTTTCTATTGAATTCTGCTGCCTTACTAAGCTCCTCTACGATTTCCCTTGAATATTTATATAGGTTTAGAAGGAGGCTTACATCTTTCTCCGGGAAAGACTTGTAAAGCCATAGAAGTTTATCCTCCAGAAGTATTATGGATACATCGTTTCTAAAAGCTAGCTCTAAAGCCCTACTCGTCGCTTCTACACGACCACTTACAATTATAGTTCTCAGCTTTAAGGCGGCTATTTCGCTTTTAACCCCATCGATCTCAACGAGAAATCTCCCACTTTTCTTTCCAATAAAAATATTCTTTCCAAGCACCCAGAGGCTCTCTTTCATCATCCCAAAAATATATTAGATGTTATAAATAAATATATGAGGTCAAGTTTTTGCGGCTGGGTATGTTTAAAAACCCGGTATTGAGGTTCGGTGAAGGAACCGCGTCATCGCCTTACGAAGGTTTTAAAATGGGGCTTAAACCCTTCAAGAGGGTTCCTAAAATATGTATGGAAGTTGTTTACAGGAGAGATTACAGAAGGGAGGCTAGAAATCTTGTTTTAAACCTGGTTAATGGTGTTAAAGGTTATAGGGGTTTCAGCGAATTCTTCGGCACAGAGGTGGAGTATTGGTATACTCCTGTAGATTCCAGTGAAAGCTATCTCGACGCCGTTTCAAAAGCTCAGGGAGATGTAGTAATCATATTAATACCCGATGAGATGAGCGTAGAATATGATGAAGATCCCTACATGCCCTTAAAGAGAAGCCTTTCCATGAGGGGAATACCCAGTCAAATGATAGAATATTCTACGGCGAGATACCTTTCAAACAAGGGATATGTTTTATTCAATATCGCTTTAAATATTTTCTCTAAGGCTGGAGGAATACCCTGGATGCTTGCTGAACCTCCTTCATCCAGCCTCACAATAGGTATAGATAGCGGTGGTGGAGGAGTAGCGTTAACAGTATTTAACCCTGAATCTGAAAAAGTTTTCGAATGGCATACAGGCTTCTCTCCAGGGGTAGAGGTCATTGACCTGCTGAAAAAACCCATGCTAGAGATGTTAGCCGAAATCGATAACATAGAGGACGCCGAAACTATAATTTTCCATAGGGATGGGTTTGCCCATCCATTTGAAAGGGATTCTATAAGAGATGTAGTAGATACCCTCAAGCTGGAGGGTATACTGCGACGGGATGTCTATTGGGCTTTAATAGAGATAAGGAAGAGGAGTGTTCCAAGACTTCTAAGAAACACTTCCAGAGGATACAGGAATCCAATTCAAGGAGCATACCTGCAGCTGGACCCATATAAGTATGTTGTGGCTACAGTAGGATTCCCCGATCACCCTCTCTTATCCGATTACGGCATATCCAGACCTCTAGTAGTGGAGGTTGTGGAGACCTCTAATTGGGATAGGGATCCAAAACCATTTATAAGGGATGTCTACTGGCTGGCTCAATTAAACTGGGCTTCCGGGTTGTTGCCGACAAAACTTCCAATAACAACGCTATATGCTCATAGAATAGTAAGCTTCTGGAGAGCAGGAGTAAACCCGTCCATCAACTTAAAGAGTAAATTATGGTTCCTTTGAACATAGTGGTTAACATCAACCATCAAGTTCACCCTATAGCCATGAGAATGCAAATCATGTATATTTTGGTTTGAATTATGCTGGAGTTGCCTCGATTAGGAAGTCGTATTTACCGCATCCTGCCGTAGACCATTTACCTATGTTAAGATACTGTCCTAAAAGAAGTAACTTTAAAATAGTCTTTGAGTCATCGTGGTTCCAGAATCCCCCATCAACTTTATAGATATATGTACCTTTAAAGAAGATCCCATAGCTTTTCTTTTCACCTTTTTCAAGGCTAAATTTATCGAGTTTAACTAACTTATACCTAGAGTACATTATCTTCATGTATCTTTTTGTAATTTCTTTGAGTCTTTTAGCCTGTCTAGGTGTAAAGGGGGTTCCACAGCCATAGTATTCGGCGAGAAGACTGTATTTCCTAGCTAAATGTATTACTAGGGCTTGAGGTGGAGGCTCAGACACGTTTTTCCCCTCGAAAACAAGCCTAAAAGGTGTCTTGAAATTCACTATGATTTTTCTAGGTTTGAGGGCCCATATGGCTTCAATCCGTCTCTCGAAGAGTTCCAGTAGGCTTCCACTAGATCTGCCGGGCTTCTCTATTCTGTAACCACCGTATTTATCGAATATAGTTTTCTCTTCCCCGTAAATGTTCTTGGCTGTAATACTGTTTACAGTAAATTTTCTTCTTTCACCAATTGTTAGATCGTATCCGAGACCCTCACTGCCCATCAGAAGCATAGCCATGACCATTAGAGGTTCTTTGGATAGAATCTTCTCGCTAAATAATGTTATCTTAAACTCCAGCATTCTTGATCTGACTTTCACTGGTGTAACCGTATAGGGTTTGGTCACACCCTGCTTAGCGCCCTTAGCCGCAAGCCTGGCGTCGGGTTTGATGTCCGGTGTTGCCTCGAAAACCCATGCATAGAAACACTCTCGATATCGGGGACATGAAAGACAATTCTTTTCAAGATCTTCTTCGCATATTATCCTCCTAAGTGATAGTCCAAAGGCGCCTCTAACGGTGAACCCCGTGAAACCTTTAAAGGGAAAATAGTTTCTAATGAAACTACCCTTAATACTGTAGATCTTCAGCGTTACAGACACCTGTATTTACTTGTGTTTTAAGGTATAAATGTATTTATAGAGTATGAAGTGATACTATTATAGTGGTGTAGCCGTGTCTTTTTCATTAAACATAAATTTTAGGGAACTCGTGCAGGGGCTTAAGTGGATGAACATACATGAGTTTGCCGATGTAGAAGAAGATACTCTACTAAGGGATGTGAAATCGTTTTCGAAGTATAGAAACCGTTTAAGAAAAAGGCTTGAGGAAGTGGAGGGTTTCAGGGAGAGAATTAAGAGGATCGACCGTAGGTTTCTTGAGGAGGCTTTTTTGAACCTAAAAGAGGGGGAAGCATACGGTATTGATGGAACGTTAAATGTGTATCCAACTCCTTTTGGGGCAAAATGTAGGATAGGTGTAGTGGCTGTAAATTATGCTGGAGAAAGGCTGGAAGAAACGGTATATGTCAGCGACACCATGTTCATCGACGAGGAATTTACAGACAATATAGTTGAGTTTCTTAAAAACGTTGAGAAAGTATACAGGTTTTCTGAGCTTTTCTACAGGTCGCTGATGCTTTACAAGGAAAGGGAGGTAGCGTTAAAATATGGTGACAAATATAGGCTCGTACAGGGACCATTAATGCCTCTTGAACTTAGGATAGGCAGAATGGGCATAGAAGGTTTTCTGGAGGAAAGCCTTCTACTTGGGGCAAGGCTTATAGAAGACGGAAAGGTGGCAGGGGTGCTTTCAACATCAAGGCATCTACGGCTTATAAGCGTCGGAATGCTACTGAAGCCCGGCGAATACATGTATTTGACCGACCTACGGAGGCTCATTAAAAGCGAGGTTAGAAGACTTCTACCGGAAGAGGAGAAGCTGGTGGAGGATTTCGCTGAGAAACATGCATTCAAGATCGGGGTTGGAGTCTATAAGATTTCAGCTAAACCCTATCTTTTCCAGGCTCCTAAAGAAAGGTTCGACGAGTTCGCCCACCTAATAATGGCGGATGCACTTAACAACAGGATGCACGGCTTCCCGTTGCTCTTAGCCTATGCGGACAATATTTGTAGAAGGATGTTTTCGCCCGAGGATTTCAGGCAAAGACTTGAAAGCATTATACTCAGGTGTGAAGGCGACGACGCGGCATTTTTCTTCGACGAACGTAGGCTTAGGCCGGGTTAGACTCCAGAGACTCGTATCTATACTTCATGCTTTTCGCGGGTCTAACCTTTATTAAAACAGGCTCTAGGAGTAGCGGTGAAACCAGTATTGCTTCACCTACAGATAACGCGGGTAAAAGATCCCAGTACTCTCTCCTAACAGCTCCACTGGTCTCCCTTAAAGCCCTTATATTATACTCGCTTTTAAGCGTATGGATTATACGTGTGTTACATAGCTCGAATATTTCCGGGGGGAGGTGGCCCGGTTGCTGGGAGATGAACACTAGCGAAAGCCTTCTCTTCCTCCCTCTTCTCGCGATAGTTTTAAGCATATCTATTGTTGCCGTCATCTTCTCCCTAGCCTCCCTGCTGACGAAGGTATGTGCCTCCTCTATGACTATCATTGTTGAGGGCAGATTGGGTTCAAGGACTTTAAGTTCGAAAATCTTGTTAAGTAGCCATGCTATAACAATGTTCCGTACCTGGTCCTCGGTATCGCTTAAATCGATTACAGTGACGGCCCCCGGCTTGATCCTTTTTTCAACCGGTAGTAGGTGCCTTCCATCGAAGATCCTGTATCGCCTTAACCTTTCCAATTTACTGGAAATTACTTGAAGTGATGAAGCCACGTGCCTGACCTGCCCCTCTCTCAGCCTATTCTCCACCTTTTCCATAACATCCATGAGTGTAAATCTGATGGATCTTTCCTCTATGGGTGAGATCAACATCTCCTCAAACTCTTCTCCTACACTTTTCTCAGGAGTTCTAGCCTCCTGTTCGAACTCTCCGAGTATCTCGAGGAAGTATCTTTGTTGGGCTTCGGTGGCTTCGATTATCTCGAATAATATGAATGGATCCATCTCATGGAAGGGTATCGTGAAGCCTACTGCATCAAACCTTACCGAGGACCTGCCTGCTGGAACATATACCTTGAAGTCCTTTAAGCCTTCAGGCTCCATCCTATAGATGCTTTTAAGGCTATTCACCATGGGTTCATCGTTGTTCGGCTGATCCATGAAAGTATATTCACCCTCAACATCCAATACAAATACAGCCCAACCCGCCCTTGAAGCCTCCTCTATCAACACCTGGGCCGTATTAGTTTTACCGCTACCCACAGTACCAAAAATCCCAACATTCCTGGGTAAGAAGTCCATGCTCCCGGCCGGAAGCTTCACCTTAACGTTCTTGTACTTGTGTAAATGGCCTAGAAGAACATTCCCTTTAAAACCCATGATCTCCTCAACTTCCCTTGCAGTCATCTCGTAGACGGGAGACTTTGGTTTAGGCCGAGTATAACTTGACCGCAGTCTTCCACCCTCAATCTCACCCAAAATATTTACAGTGAAAGCCGCGTAATATGATGGTAGGGACCTAAACCTATCACCCCTAATAGTAAAGGTCTTAGCTAGAGGGGAGCTTGAAGGCAAACCTTCAATAAAGTAGAAGGGTCCTCCCCTAACCCTAGCCAGAAAAACCCTGCCGTCGGAAGACTCTATCCTAACATAACTCCCCCTATGAACCTTATCAACATTCTCGACACTAACATTAATTATGCAGTGAGAGGAATCCTGTGAAACATTGCTATCAAAATCAACATAACCCAACACACTAGACATATGCACCATGAAATATATTAGGAAAACAGGTAAATTACCTTTATGCAAAATTACTGAACATCCCATCGCCTAAATGCATTCTTCAACTAAAAGGAATTAACCTTATTTCTCAATTACCTTTTCTATGTATTCGATTATCTCCCTGCATAGGGCCGGGTTAAGTGATATAGTTTTCCCTCCTTTATGGGCCAATAAATACCCTTCCTTAATGAGTTCTCTAATTAGTCCTCTAACCCTCCTTCCATCTCTCTTAACCCTCTTGGAGAGCCAATGTACTAGGCTATCTACAGGTAGATACTTACCTCCCCAACAACCTTTTCTCATTAGTCGATTCATTATGTCAGCCTTAACCTCCTCATCACTATATTCCCTCAGCATAAGGTTCACTTACAGTACCTTTGAAAGGTAATATTTATATACTTTTTATCTCTATAATCAATTTGAAAACTATAAAAGTATCAAAGTGAGAAAATGCCTGAAAAAATATACACAAAAAAGGAGTACGAATCCATTCTAATCAAGACTTTAGGGGACTCCCCTAAACTCAGGATAATAGATTTCTTTCTAGACAACCCGCTATACGACTTCACAAAAAAAGAGGTTATAGAGGCATTAGGCATGAGCAAGCAGACCTTCTACAAGTATTTCCCAGATCTAGAGAAGTACGGTATAGTTAAGGTATCCAGAAAGATAGGCAGAGTAAAGCTATACAAGATAAACTTAAAGCATCCATTAGTAGAGATGCTGAGAGAATACGAGAAAAAGTTATCTTTACAAATAGCCGAAAAAGAGGTCAACCCAGCCATAAAGCTAGAGTCTTAACACCACGACATTCTATCACCCACCGTTTATAGAACTATCCCAAAAACCGCAACTTTTTCAACTTCTCCCCATAGACTACTTAAAGGGTTTAAAGAGAAAAAGAGACTCATAAGAATAAGATTAGTCTTCGTGTAGTTAGACATTTTAAAAGTTGGGCGAAATTTCGAAAGAGTGCGATTTTTTCTTAGTTTTTTGACTGTACACTGAAAAATATTTTTATATTGAAAGTTACTATATAATTAGACTGTTATCTAGGTGGAAATAATGGTAGATATTGGAGGTTTTAAGGAGAGTAGGCTAGTTTTGATCTACTCCATAACACCTGTTCATGCTGGTACTGGTCGGGGAGGAGGGGTTGTTGACCTACCTGTTCAACGCGATCTTCAAGGCTTTCCAATTATATTTAGTTCGAGTTTAAAAGGACCTCTAAAAAGCTTCGTTCTTTCTAAAGCCAACAATGAAAGAAAAATAATTGAATATTTAATGGGACCTGAGCTAGAGGGTGAGACTGAGACCTTTTCTAGCTCCTTTGCCGTTTTAGATGCAAAGTTATTAGCTATCCCTGCTAGAAGCTTAAAAGGTATTTATGTTTATGTAACCTCACCTTTTCTTCTTAGCGAATTACAAAATTATTGTGAGATAACGAATAAAAAGGAACTTGCAGATCTCATTAAGAAAATTACTGAATGTATGGAAAAATCTTCTGCTGGAGCTCTGGCATCTAAGAACACTGCTGACAAAATATTGTTTGAAATAAATAATGCTAAACAGGCAGTAATCAACGAAGATTACTGGCTGAAAATCAACATATGTGAAGAGGTATCGCGTCTAGAAGAATGTCTGGGACAAGAAATAGAAGATGTGAGGCAACGTGGTCTTTTAGTAGTTTCAGATGAATATATAGGTGAAATTGTAGAGAAAAGTTTAATGAGAATTACTAGAATAAGAATTGATTCGAAAACAAAAACCGTTAAAACCAGAGGACTTTGGACCGAAGAATACATCCCAAACAAAACAATTTTCTCTACCGTTTTCCTCTATTCAGATCCTCGGGTCGCTGATGGTAAGCTGGAGGAAATTAAGAGTGAATGCATTAAAGATGCTACTAAAGTTAGAGAATGCATTGAAAGATACGTGTTTAGTAAAAATGGAAAAATAGGGTTTCTAGTCATAGGTGGTAACGAGACTATCGGACGGGGGATTGTAAAACTTATTGCTATTTAAGGGGTGATTATATGCTTTCACCTACAAAGATAGCTATTGAGGAGTTCAGCAAAATAGATAACCTCATTGAGAAAATATATTCCATTGATAGGGAAAAACTTAATAAATGTTGCTCAGCTTTCAGAAGTAGAGCTAGATCGACATTATCCCAGATCGTGGATCTAGGATTACCATCCACAATACTATTTATTTATTCCAAATGTGAGAAAGAAATCTTTTCTCTCTTAAATGAGAATAAAATAAATGAACTTGGAAAGAAAGAACCCTTGAAAGTTGCTTATGGATTATATTTATTATTAATTAAAGATATCTTAAAAGATAGGCTCGGGATGGTTTCCCAGGAGGATCCATTGAATTTTTCTAAGGAATTATTAGCAGACAAAGTGAAATTATCTTTAGCCACAGCGTCCTTGCTCAAGATATTAATTGAAGTCAAAAAGATCGCTGAGGCTGTCTATAAAGAGGAAACTGGGAGGGAAAGATGAAAACCCTGGAAGTGGATTTTAGAAACTCTTGGGAGACCGTTAAAAACAAAGACACACTTGTTACTATAAGGTTAACAAATACAACTTTGACTAGAATCGGTGGTTTTAATGCTAGACCTTATTCATATGACCTTGACATACATGAGGTCCCTAGGTCTACTCAGATAAAAGGTTTATGGCGTTGGTGGGCTAGGGTCATATTAAATGGTGTACTATGGGATAAAGGATATGATGCTAATTATGGTATTCTAGATGAAAGTATAAGCCGTTTTCTTGGGAGTACCGGCATGGCTTCTTTATTTAGGTTGAATGTTAGGATAAAGATATCAGACTACTTTACTTTAAGCATGACTCCTGAAGAGCTTTTGGAGAAATTTAAAGAACACCAAAATAGATTTAGAGATTCAAAACCTGAACGTAAAGTTCTGAATAGGGTTTATCTTCATTCTAAGAAGACATCTCTAAAGATACCTTATAGAACATTAGAAAAGATACCTAGGATAAGGTTACTATCAATAAAGAGGAGAGATGAGTGCCCTGCTAAGTATTTCAAAAGAATTTACGAGGAAATGGTTTTATATCCTAAAGGAGCCTTAAATATAGAAATCAGTTTATCGAAGAACTTGAGTGGATGGGAAAAATATTTCGACGCGGCTTTTTCTTCCCTTCTACTAGCCTTAATTTTCGGAGGTATAGGTGCTCTAACTACAAGAGGTTTCGGAGCATTAAAGATCGAGAACGTTGAAACAAAAAAGCGAATAGAGTACATTGACCTATATGGGTTTCGAAGATACTACAATTATAAAGGGAGATTTGAAGAATTATTATCGAATATTATATCATACGCTAGGAGATCTTTCAAAAAAATAGATATCATAACAAATAAAATTGATGTTAAAAGATTTCAGATACCATTAGTTCCTGCTCTCTCCTTGGGAAGTGGCGTTTTTAAGTATTCGGTAGATGAACTCGGTGATATTCCTAGAGATAATGATATCCGTGTTCTTCAAAAAATAGGAGAAGCTACGCTTAAGGCAAGGTGGAAAGAATACTGGAAAGAATCGGGTTATAAATATGATACATGGATTTTAGGGTTGCCTAGAGGCCAGAAAAATACCGGTTATTACTACTATAGTGAAAAAACTAGGGAAAGGAAAGAGTGTAGACATATTTCTGCAATTCAGTTTACTCCGGTTCTCTTAGGAAATAAATGGTACGTCTTAAGGTATGGTTTTGTTACCAGAGATTGGAGGGATTGTAAGGCTCTTAAAGGGTTTGAACTACGACATTTTGGTAAACACTATATTAGGGAAGGTAAACCTGTTAGGATGGATCCTCTAAAGGCGTTTAAAGATGCTTTTGAAAAAACATCTGAAATTTTAAGAAGAAGGTGAAAATATGGAAACAAATAGTATAATTCGTAAGATACAATATTATAAAGAAATTAACATGTATTCCTTTGTCCTTTTGAGCGGTAGGGAAATTTTGGAAAAAAAGCTTAACGGGAAAGAGAAGATTTATGCGCAAAATAAGCACAAGGTTATTAAATATTTAACTATCTTTTCTTCCTATAATCTGACACCGGACAGCTATTTCGAGGAGCTGATGGAGGCACTCAAGAGTTTTTGTAAGAGTGTGTGGAATGTTGAGATGCGGCTTGTAACACGTGGTATCATAGGTATGGGTGAGAGCTTTGGTTTGCTTGCTTTTGAGGTAGGTTTGAGTTTTCATCCGTTATTTAATGTTCCATATATACCTGCCTCGTCTATTAAGGGCGCTATAAGAAGTGCTTGTGAAGAACTGGGATATGTAAATGAAGCTAAAAAATTGTTCGGGGATCAGAGAATTGCAGGAATTATAGGATTTACCGATGCCTTTCCAGTTAAAAAAGAGAAATATATTTTATATCCTGATGTGACCACGCCCCATTATCCTAATGTTGAAACAGAACTAGAGGTGAATCCTAATCCCGTAGTGCATTTAAGTATTGCTCCTAGAACAGTTTTTAGGTTCTTGGTATATGCTAAGGATCATATAAATCAGAGATTAAACTATGTTTTACTTACATCTATGCTCTATGCTTTGTCAAGAGGTATTGGCGCTCGGACGTCTAATGGTTACTCTTTATTCGAACCTTCTAGAATAGTTAAACTGGAGGATGAGAGCGGTGGGTGAATATTTTAGTTTAAAGGTTGCCGCATTATTGCATGATCCACCCGACAAGTCTTGGGATATAAAGAACCATGAAGAGAGAGCTAAAAAACTGGCTGAGGACTTGACTTCTGGCACTGTTTTAAGTGGTGTAGCTAGATACATTAAGGATAAACGGGTACGATGGGCCGACCGCTTTGTCTCTACAGTTGATAGATGGATTTTGAATATTCTTGTAGGAGGGGAGCAGTACGTTCACGGCGTCTTCCCTTCGAAAACTAATATCCTTAAAAATATTTTCTATCCATCTTTAAGTATTCGAATATATCGTCCAGACAACACTAATGATTTCATTAATGATTTAAAAGGGATTTTAAGGAATGCTAAGAATAATGAAGGGCTTTTCTGGCATCTATTATACGCCTTTTATGAAGTTTTATGGTATAAATATAATCCACGGTCTGCTGGTGTTGCCGATACTAGGATCCCGACTCATACACTATTCGACCATGTATATGCGACCGCCACCGCGATAAATTGGGGACTAAAAGATGACAAGCCAAGCGGCTTTTATGTTATTGTGGATGTTCCAGGGGTTCAGTCATTCATCAGTAACTCTCGGAAATTTAGGGATCTATGGTTTTCAAGCTACTTTGTTTCTGCAGCGGTCTGGTATGCGATAAGGATTTTTGTAGAAAAGCTTGGGCCTGAAGTACTACTCGTACCTTCTGCCCGTAATAATCCATTTTATTATCATTGGCTTATTTCAGAGGTTTTAAAAAGAGTGGGTAAAGTAGATTTTATTACTAGGCTAGTAAAAGAGGCTTGCGGATATGATTTAACCAGTGGATTTCCGAGGTATGCTGTCATACCGGCTACAATTACGCTAGTTATGCCTCCTATAGAATATTTAAAGAAGTTTATAGATAATAGTCTCAAAAGTAAGGAAGATTTAGCTAAACTAATTTATAAACGTTTTACTGAAGCCTGGATTATAGTCTGGGATGAGGTGGTAAAATATCTTGTTGAAGAAGCGAATAAAAAAGATAAAAAAGGAGAATTCTTTCAAGGAATTCTGAATACCCTTAGGATGTTTGAGGACGAATTTAGGAACAAATCACCATTAGGGTTGAGGATTATAGTTCAAGACGTCCAAGAAGTCGCTAGACAGGGTCTAGAGGAATATAAAATATTTGACAAAATTACTGAGTTAGCCTTTAACAAACTTTATAGATTAAAGAGTATAAAGATGGACCCTGTAGCACAGTACAATGTTTTTGACATAACCTATAGTGTATGGAAAAATGATAAAGCAATAGGTTTTCCAAGAGTATCTAAAAGAGGATTCGATTATTGTACGTTATGCGGAAAACTGCCAGCTATCGTAATCCTACCACCTGAGGACAGGTATGAAGAGGAAATAGGTGATAAAAATCTTAGTGTACTATTGCCTCCGGGTGAAAGGTTATGTCCCATATGTTTGGTGAAGAGAATCGCGACGTTTGGTAAACCGTTAAACAACATTCTTAGTAGACTTTTGGGAAAAGGTCTTAAACCCTTTAATGTATCTTTCCCAACACTTGGCGACATAGCTTCTTTGGACTTTAAGGAGAGTATTGTGAAGGCATTTGAAGTAGACGGTGAAACGAGAGAACTTTTAGAGGAAGTTAAACACATTGTATCAACTCTAGGTAGCTTGCCTGCTGGAATTAAACCTTGGTGGAGGTGGCAACAAAAGATTTTTAATAAAATTGATAAGTTAAATGTGACAGATAGAGATGTAATTCTTCTTTTTGTGGTTGGTGATGCGGAGCGGGAGTATCTAAGAGGAGAAGTTAGACAAAACTATGTTAACCTTAGGAACAAGCTTGATAAAATAAATAGAGTTTTAGCCTCCATACCATTAAATAGATACTATGCAATTATAAGGGCTGACGTCGATAATATGGGTAGACTCTTAAAGGGTGAATTGGCAGACGGTTACGGGCTTGACGAATCCACGGCAAAAGAGTTTTTAAAGGAGTATATTATTGGAGCCACCACCTTAACCGAAATAATAAGAAAGATTGTTGAATGTAAAGATTCCAATGATTCGAAAATAATCAGTGAATTTAGTAGATACAATATACCGAAGGATGAAGCTAAAAGAAGGATAGAAAAATTCAGGGAAATGTATTGTCAGATAATTAAGGAAGGGAAACTCTATGCAAATATTGCTTACCAAGTTACATTAAGCCGTGTTTTAATGGTTTATGCTATTAGGGAAAGTGAAATTGTAGAGGAAAAGGATGGTTTTGTTATATATAGTGGTGGTGATGATCTCTTAGCAGTAGCTCCCTCTTCAAGAGCTATTGAAATAATCACGGAAACAAGGAAACTCTGGAGTTATGGTGACCGTAGCTATGATATTTACGGGTTTCTTACGAAGGTGTCTAAATATGGAGATGGGAATATTATTGTACCGACTGTATACCCTAGTGGAAGAAGCTACTCCATAACATTTACTCACTACATGTACCCATTGCATTTTGTGTTACCATATTCTTATGAAATGCTTGAAAAGGCCAAAAATACTTTCCTAAGTAACAAAGATCATTATGAGACAGCCTGCAAAGCTATAAAAGATAATAAGATTTCTGTGACAAAGGATTCTGTAATATTATCATGTATCGTGCGTGGTGCTAAAGAAGTCTATGCCATTATTCCCTGGAGGAGTTATCCCCATTTCGTACTTAAAAAACCATTAAACGTCGGAGAAATTATTGAAAAAATATATGAAGTGTATAGGCTCGTAGATCCCATGCCTTGGAGGAATCTAGATAAAGCCAGCCCCAGGAAACTTACTATGTCACTTATATATGATTGGCATGAAAATAAAGAGATGCTAGAGAACTCATTGCTACATAATAGGAACATTGCCTGTAGGATTTTAGAAAGGTTGTTTGAAAGAAATGTTTCAAATAAAAAGTATACTGATGATGTAAAGGAACTCGTAGAGAAAATCACCAGTTACTTCGATAATGTGATTTTATTAAAGGTTAACGGGGAAATTGAAAGAAGGTTTTTGATTTCTGAGTTTCCTGTCTTTCTAAAGGTTATTAGAGGTGGTATGAGAGGATGATACTCTTTAAGATTGTTGAGCCTTTACTTTTTAGAGAGGGTGGTGAAATAGATCCATGGATTAGTGGTGTTTATAGTAGTGCTAAAAGCACTATCTTCCCTTCACCATCAACACTTGTGGGGGCAGTTGCCACCTATTTTAAAGAACAAGGATCTAAACTCGATGTTGAAGCCAGAACATGGTATGATGAAATACTATCTCTCATACCAGATGAAGTCATCTTTAAGGGACCCTTCCTTAAAATTGGCAGGAAAGTTTACGTCGGATCAAAGGAGAAGGAAGAGGTGTATGATCTGGAAGTTTTAATTGAATATATTAATCATAAGAAAGAAGAATTATGGAACGAGTTGGTGGAAGGCCCACATGTTAAAGAAAATGTGTTAAAGGAGCTGAAGGCGGCTTTTAAATATAACAACGTTCTTTTAGAAAGAACAAGTATAGGACTTAATAGAAAAACTAGAACTGTGAAAAAGGGATTACTATATACATTAAGACTTGTGGATTTCTCTGGAATTCTCAAAAAATATAAGATATCCACCAGCAAGGTTGCATTTTTCCTTGAAACGAAAAACTTTTATAAGGAGTTTAAGGTTGTTTCAAACCTTGGTGGCCGTGGAAGAATAGCTATTATTGAAACGTCTACAGAAAGCATTATAGACAAATTTCTTGATGACGCGAAATACAAGAAATATATCTTGTACTTCGTTTCAGATTGCCTGATAAAACAATCAGTTCCAAGCGATCTAAAAAAGGTTTTTGAGGAAAGTTTTGTTACGTGGGATTGGATTTTTCTCAGCAAGATATTTGAGCGCAAAGCGTATATAAAGGGAGGTAAAATTAGTATTGGAGTTAAGGGTGCAGGCTTTTCATTACGTAAGAAGGTTAGAAAACCTATTTACACAGCTTTATTTAATGGATCATTACTAGCTGTAGAATTCGAAGAAAAGGTTAGCCCAATGGAACTATTTTGGGAGGAACCAGCTAAAAGTGAAGCATGGAAGCTTGGGTTTGGAACGTTCATTCCATTTCCGGTAGAGTGATTCAAAAAGCCGTTAAATAAACTGAGTTAAATTGTTTTGAGTTCAAAGTTTTAAAGATTGTAAAAAGTTAAGTTTAGAGAATA
>QMRH01000040.1 GCA_003650675.1 Thermoprotei archaeon
GTGTCCGGCACCTTTAATCCTTTTATGGATAAGGCTTTCAAGGCTCCTTTATGCCTCTTATCTCTAGGATTCAAAGCAAAGAGTAGTTCAGTATCTGCTACAGGCATTTTTCAACCACTTCTCGGTCTCTTTTTCATCTTTTTCTTCGCTGTAGGGTTCACCGATGACTTCTTCAAGTATCTTGAATGGATTTAAGGTAACTGGTTCTAAAATTATTTTATTGTCTTTAAGCTGGATTTTAAGAAGGTCACCTTCCTTTAATCCAATCTTTTTTCTAATCTCCGCCGGGATTACAACAACGTATTTTTTTCCGACGACTACAGTTTTCTCTAACATTGCTATTCGTCAGATTAATTAAAACTTCTAACATTCTTAAATTTTATGGCACAGCATTCCCTAAAAATATTTATTAGGATGTGCCGGTTGTTGTTTCACTATACGGCGGACGAGGGAGGCATCCCGCCGTTACTCCGTTGAAGGCTCCTCTAGTGCGCTACGGGGGAGGCGACTGTGAACCCGTACAAGGAGGGGCTGGAGGAGAAATTCTCCCTCCCGAAAGAAATGGATGAGGGGGTGAATGGTGTTGGATATAAGGGATATAGGTGTAGCAACTACCGTTGCCGCGCTCTATGCTGTAGTCACCGTTGCACTGGGGGATTTAAGTTTCTCCTGGCTTCAAGTGAGGGTTAGCGACGCCCTACTGCCGCTCTCCTACCTCTTTGGCTGGGGCTCCGTAATAGGCGTCACTGTAGGCTGTCTGATAGCGAATCTCTTTAGCCCTGTCGGCTTAATTGACGTCGTCGTAGGCCCTTTGCTAAACTTTTTGGCTGCTCTTTTATCCTATAAATACAGTTTTAAGAACAGGGTGCTTGCATGCATATACCCTGTATTGGTGGTCAGTATCGGTGTTTCAACATACCTTCACACGTTCTATGGTGTCCCATACTTGCTTACAGTCTTCACGATCGCTGTGGGTGAAACAGTGTCATCGATGCTCATCGGCTACCCCCTGCTACTGGCTTTAGAAAAGAGGCTTAAAACAGGTGTCGGTTAAAAGGGTTATCGTTAATTTTTCTGAAATTTGGCAGGTTTTTTAAATCATTTATATCTATTGCTATTATCCCCTTTCTCCTTAATTCTTCCTTATTTAATATTCTCTTAGCTATTAAACCATAGTATTTTTTCACGGGTTTTATTTTCACATAGACAGATTTCTCAATTAAGGTATTGATCGTTTCTAATGCCCTGTTGTAGTCTATTTCACTCCACTTTGCTTCTATAAATAACGTTGTCTTCTTTTTAACATTGTATGCTAATATATCTATATCGAAAGTTCCTTGAGGAGACTTACCATAATACTTTGATATTAATGTGGGTGTGAAGGGTAACTTATTTTCTCTGGCAAGTTTCTTTACAATTTCTCTGGCTAGTAGCTCGAAGGCTTCACCAAAATAGGTGTTTAAGGTCTGTAGACACTTTTCGTACACTCTCTTCCAGTTATACTCTAGTAGACCTCTGTTCTTATAGATATATTTGAACCAAAATCTCGTGAAAAAATCATTTATTACATAGAGAGCCCCCTTTTTTCTTCCAGCGGGCAACTCCGGCTCAACTATATCTAAAAGCTCGGCTAGGTCTTTCAGATATGGTGACAGTGATGTAGGTTTTAATCCGACAACATTAGCTATTTCAGATAGTCTACAGTTTCCTTCGGCTATAGCTGATAATATTGACGCGTAAGTATGGTAGTCCTTTCCAAAGGCTTCTCTAAGGATGTTACCCAGCTCGTTTCTTAGAGGGGCGTGTTCTTCGAAAACTAGTTTTCTCAAAGCTTCTTCAAGGCTTCTTACGGAATATTTTTGCATTAAAGTATAGTAGAATGGTATTCCCCCGAAAACCAGGTATACTTTCACCTGTTCCTCTAGGCGGCTTATATTTAGGTCTTTCAACCACTCAAGTATAGCCGTTATCTCGAGTGGCTTTAATTCAAGTCTTACATCAGCCCTTCCATGTAAAGGCGATTGATATCCCTCAAAAAGGCTTTTAATTAAGCCGATTATAGATCCACATATAATTATTGAGGGCTTTTTCTCTGTAATGTCCCAGAACCTTTGTAGTTCAAAGGGTACTGAAGCATCTACTCTAGTAAACCATTGAAACTCGTCGAAAACCACGATTCCATCGTAGTCGAATAGTAGCTTGAAAAATTCTTTCCAAGACTCCGGCCTAATATAGCTAGGTAAATCCATGCATCTTTTCAATTGCTCCGAATACTCTTCTAAGAGCAGTTTACTGTTTTTCTCCGGGTTAACGAAAAAATAAATAAACTTCCTTCCTCTACAGAATTCTAAAACCAATCTAGTCTTACCCACTCTCCTCCTACCGTAGATGATAGCTAGAAAGGGTTTACTAGCGTTAGACAAGAACTTTAGCTCATTTCTTCTGTTATAGAACTTTATTCCATACATAATTATTACAGATATAATAATTATGTTCAAAATAATATTTCTTACCCTAAAAATAGTGGCATTGTTGCTCCTTTTCTCCAGCCCGGTGTCTTAACTGTTATCAAACGGGCTAATGGTATGCAGTATATAACTGCTATAGTTAACATTATTTCACGTTAAATCTTATTAGGAAGAGATTTTTCAGAATCCTTGAAAGACTTCACTCAACCCGCCACAAGCCTTCGAGCTATACTATTTTTCTTATCCTTCAGATATTCTAGAGCCTTTCCACAAGTATTTTAATCCATTTATCTCCCTCGGAAACCAAATGTATTCGTAGATTACTATTAGGGAGATGACTAAATCATCCAGTAACTTCATATTAGTAATAAAAGGTAAAGGTTTATTCGCTGCTTCAGTTAGATGGCTAGGTGTATCGTTTCTACTTGACTTAAGCTGTACATAGACAGAGAGAATGGAGGTTCTTAGGAAGGTTCTAACTAAAAATTTATATGTTGCCCGTTTATCCTCTATTGTTGCGAGGGGAGCCTCATTATCCGTAGGAAATACACTTAAATACCTGAAGAAAATCGCAGGCTTTTCACATACTAGATTCAATGCTCCCCTCAAACCTTGTCTAAACGGTTTTAAGGAGTGGTGTCCACCATGGCTTATGTCGGCGTATTAGATAAGAAATATGATCCGCATAAGGTTGAAGAGAAGGTAAAGAAGTTTTGGAGAGACAACCGTATCTACGATAAACTGAGGAATCAATTGAGGGGAAGACCAAAGTTCTACTTCCTCGACGGTCCACCCTATCCTTCATCTGATGTCATCCATGTGGGGACGGGCTGGAACAAGGTGTTGAAAGACGTTGTTGTAAGGTTTAGGAGGATGCAGGGCTTTAACGTGAGGGATCAGCCTGGCTACGACTGCCACGGCCTTCCAATAGAGCTGGCTGTAGAAAAGAAGTTTGGCTTCCACAGTAAGAAGGATATAGAAGAATATGGTGTGGAGAAGTTTGTCCGTGAATGCGAGAAACTCGCCTTACATAACAGTTCCTCTATAAGCAGGCAGTTCGAGGATCTAGGAGTATCCCTGGACTGGAAAAACCCCTACCTAACTTTAAACAAAGACTACCTTGAATCCGCGTGGTGGATTGTTAAACGCGCCCACGAGAAGGGATTATTGGAGAAGGGGCTTAAGGTTTTACACTGGTGTCCTAGATGCGAGACCGTTCTAGCAGACTATGAGGTATCCGAATACAAGGATCTAGAAGACCCTTCAATATACGTTAAATTCCCTCTGGAAGGGGAGGATAAAAAGTATATTGTTATATGGACCACCACTCCCTGGACGTTGCCATCCAACGTTGGTGTGATGGTTCACCCAGACTTCGACTACGTGGAGGTAGAGGTTAACGGGGAGATATTAATCCTCGCCAAAGAGAGGTTGGAGCCTGTCTTCAAGGAGATAGGCTTAGAATACAGGGTTTTAAGGGTTTTCAAGGGCAGGGAGCTTGAAGGGCTACGGTATAAGCCTCCTTTAGCCGAGGAGGTTCCAGCACAAAGGGAGGTTAAGGGGGCCCACAGGGTTGTCCTAAGCCCGGAGTACGTTAATTTGGAGGAGGGTTCCGGCTGCGTCCACATGGCTACCGGGCATGGTATGGAAGACTATGAAGTTGGTTTAAAGAACGGCCTGCCACTACTACTGATAGTTGATGAGAGAGGCAGGTTCACCGATAAAGCCGGAAAATATGCTGGTAAACCCGTAAGAGAAGCCAATAAGGAGATCGTTGAAGATCTAAGGAGAAAGGGTCTATTACTATATGCTACGAGAATAGTCCACAAGTACCCTGTATGCTGGAGATGTAAGACGCCATTGATACTGAGAGCCACGGAACAGTGGTTCATAGCGGTCACCAAACTTAAAGAAGATTTTATACGGGAGGCTGAAAAGGTAAACTGGATACCCTCATGGGCCGGCACCAGCAGGTTTAGAAACTGGATACAGGGCTTAAGGGACTGGGTTATAACTAGACAAAGGTACTGGGGAACCCCTGCACCCATATGGGTGTGCAGGAAATGTGGCTTCTACGAGGTATTAGGCTCCCTGAAGGAGCTTGCCGAAAGAAACCCTGAAGCCGAGAAGCTAGAGGATCTACATAGACCTTGGATAGATAATATAACCTATACCTGTCCTAAATGCGGCGGGGTTATGGAAAGAATACCGGATGTCCTAGACGTTTGGCTCGACTCTGGTGTAGCGTTCTATGCTTCGCTCGGCTACCCCAACCGGAAAAAAGAGTTTGAATACTGGTGGCCGGTAGACTTTATAGTTGAGGGACACGACCAGATTTCAGGATGGTTCTACTCGTTACTAAGGAGCGGTTTAATATGTTTCGACCAGACCCCCTACAAGACCGTGCTAATGCACGGCTTCGCCCTCGACGAAAAAGGCCGTGAAATGCATAAATCTCTAGGGAACTTCGTCTCCGTGTCCGAGGCCCTGAAATATGGTAGAGACGCCTTTAGACTAGCAGTGTTAAGCAACACTGTATGGGAGGATCTAAAGTTCTCGTGGAGGAGGATAGAGGAGGCTTTATCAGACCTCAACATAATGTGGAACGTGTACGTATTTGCTTCAACATACATGAACCTAGACAGGTTTCATCCAAGCAAGGCGGATGAACAGGTTTTGAAGAGCCTCAAACCCGAAGACTACTGGATCCTTGCACGTCTTCAAAGCCTGATAGAAGAGGTGACAATAAACCTTGAAAACTATAACATAAACGTGGCTATGAGGCTTCTCAGAAACTTTATTCTAGAGGATGTGAGTAGAAGGTACATAAGGTTTATTCGGAGGAGAGTGTGGATCGAGGAAAATCATCCAGACAAGCTTTCAGCCTACTTTACACTGTACAAGGTTCTGAAAACCTTCCTCCAGCTGGCGGCACCATTCCTACCCTTCGTGACGGAGGCAATATACCAGGACATGTTTAGAGGGGTTGAAGACGGGGCGGAGAGTATACACATGTTGCCGTGGCCTAGGGTTGAAGACGAATACAGAAACCCGAGTATAGAGAGGGAGATGTCGACCATACTAGAGTTGCTTGAAGCCGGGTTGTCGTTGAGGATGCAGGCTGGCATAAAACTTAGACAACCACTGCCAAGCTTAATGATATTCACCGACGACTCTACTCTCATAACTTCGGTAACACGGTTCCGTAATCTTCTAGAAGACCAGCTCAACGTTAAAGAAGTTTTGATTAAACCACCTATGGAGTACAGCAACTATGTGGAAATGAGGGTTGAACCTATATTATCTAAACTTGGGCCTCTTTTCCGTGAGAAGGCTTTGGCTGTGGCAGAGGCTCTTAGAAACAAGAAGGGGAAGGAGGTTGTCGAAGAGCTTGAGAAAAAACATAGAGTAATTGTCAACGTTGAAGGAAGGGAGGTGGAGGTCGACCCCTCCTGCATAAAGCTTGTGGAAACCCTTAAGGAAGGATTTCTCTCAAAGAAGTTTGGAAACGGGATGTTAATACTCAATATAAGTGTTTCAGAGAGGGAAAGGACAGAGGGTTTGGCTAGAGACCTTGTAAGGAGAATACAGTTCATGAGAAAGGAAATGGATTTACCTGTAGATGCTTTCATCGAGGTAAAAATATACATAAACAGGGAGGATGCAAAGGCACTAGAGGAATTTAAGGATTACATAGCAGGAGAAGTAAGGGCAAAGAGTATACATCTAAAGCCCCTTGAGGAGCAACCCCCCAAGGAAGGCTACTACACCCGTGAATGGAAGATAGACGATGAACAAGTAATCATACTAATAAGGAAACTATAGATAATAGAATAGGTTGAACGGGAATTGAATTCAAATTTTTTAGGAGACTACCGTAGGATTTGCGGCATCGATGAGGCTGGTAGAGGGCCAGTTATAGGACCCATGGTTTTAGCATCTGTTGTGATAGACAGACAATTTTTACCAACATTGCTTGAAATGGGTATAAGAGACTCCAAGAAGCTTTCCCCGTCAGCTAGACTTAAAATCTATAAGACTGTTGGAAGGCTACTGGCAAGCGTAAACGTGCTTGTAATCGATCCGAAAACCATAGACAACGCTGTAAAAGGGTTATCATTTAGAAATCTAAACGATTTAGAGTCGTATTTTACAGCATTTTTGATAAAAAAGGCTCTACCCTGTAAACCCGAATTATTTATAGTCGACTCACCGGATATAAATCCGCTACGCTAC
Source organism: Thermoprotei archaeon (assembly GCA_003650675.1). Lineage (GTDB taxonomy): Archaea > Thermoproteota > Thermoprotei > Thermofilales > B20-G17 > B67-G16. Next base: position 6,705 of record QMRH01000040.1, read on the forward strand.
AGGGAGCGAATATTATTTCACTTGAAGAGGATGGGGGTGAAAGTCCCTAGAGATGTTATTCTATGTGAAAACAAGGCGGATGTAAAGTACCTGCCTGTTTCAGCAGCATCGATAATATCAAAGGTGCGTCGCGACCTCTTAATAAATAAACTAAAGTATATATACGGTGACATAGGTTCCGGATATCCCACAGACCCGGCGACCATAAAGTTTTTGGAGAAGTCCCTTAGTAAAGGTAAGGTGCCACCTATAGTTAGGTTTACTTGGAACACCTTTAGAAAACTACGTGAAAAACATCAAACCCTTAAATTTAATTACTTTAAACAATAAAATTATCTCGGATATCCCGCTGGAGATGGTGTATACCCTTGTGGAGTAACTCTTTTTCGGGAAATTATGAAAAAAGGCTGTATAAAAAACCTAGACTCATAAACCTCAATGAAACTTCCTCCGAAAAGCTTTACCATGGTAGCCTGAATCCCTCCCCAGAGGATGGAGGTGCTTCTATTCTACTTTTATCGGATAAGGAGAAGCCTACAGAAGAATATTTGGTTACGATTATCCAACATTATATTTTCTCTAGAATGAACGTCATAAACTCGGAGAATCTCCTACAGGAGTTAGATCGTTATGGAAGGCTCTCCGCAATGCCCAGGACGTTGATTTATGCCAGAAAGATCTTAAAGATATACGATGAGTTTCAAACAAACCTTAAACTGTGTTCAGCTGTTAAAGTTGTTGAAAAGGCTTTGGATCTTCTTGACGTCCTTGAACGTGCCCCTGTTTCGATAAAAGAGGCCTTTAAACCCCTACATGATAAAATAGGTTTCCTGAAGAAGGTTAGGGATAGCCCCCTCTGGGTTAAACAGCTATCGGTTGCAAGGGTGGCCATCGACGAGGGCGAATATCTTTCTGCTTTAATACTTTCAAGAGAAGCTATTTTAACATACTCCTGCATCACGCTGAGCACATGCGGCGACAAAAGCTGCATTAAAAAGGGTTTTTGTTTAAATGCTTCTATGAGGGATGATATTGAATGCTACTTAATGAAACTCTTTTTCAGAGAATTTAAGCCTCAAACGTTTGAAACACGGCTTCTTTCAGAAGCATACGGCTCGGTTAAGACGAAGGTTGAGAAAATAAGTAAAGGGTTGTTTTCTCTCCGCCTTAAGGGAAAAGACGTCAAAAAAATCGTAGAGGAAATTTATGTAAAGGCGGTTGAAACGGTTACCCGGGAGGGCTTAGGTGGCTCTTTCAATTATCTTTAATATTTCCTCTGGAATGTTTTCTTTCTTTAATACGTAGAGGTATCTCTGCTTGCCTTTGCCTAGATATGGACGCTTCTCTAGTAGCCCCATTCTAACAAGCTCGTTTAGGTAGTTGTAGGCAAGGCTTCGCGAAACCTTTAGTTCCTCATGGATCTTTGTGGCTCCAACCTCTCCTTCCTCTAGTAGTATTTTAAGGGTCTTTAGTAGGGCTGGTGGTAGCTGTTCTTTACCGGAGGTGGGTATTCGTATTCGCTCTACTTCACTTATACGTTGTTTGAGTTCCTCAAGCTCCTGTAGTATCCTTTCCTGGTCCCTTTTTAGCTCTTTAATTACCTCTAATAATTTCTCTTCTTTGGTGCTCATATAATTCACCGTTTTCTCTTCTATATTATAAAAACACATTTAAAAACTTTAGCCTTAATACAAAGTATAGTAAATAATGTTGTATTCTCTAGACCTAAAAGTACTATGACCTTCTAAATTTATTTTTATTCGTCTTTTTACAAAATAAGGGCTTACTAATTGAACAATGTAAAAACAGGTATTTTCTTGAATAGACTTATAAAGAAATATCGTTTTTCCCTCTTGAACGCCCTATGCCGGTTACTATATATAGGCTCACCACGATTTTAAGGGCGAAGCTTACAGGTAGACCCCTGGCTTTAACCGATATAAGCGATGTAGATGGAATAGTTAGCGCTACTTTATTTAAAATAAAGCATCCTAATGCACTTATAGTTTTGGCTTCGCCCCGTGACGTGAATTCAAGTTGGATTATAAAGTCTGTGAAATGGGATTTTGTGGCCGATTTACCCTGCCCTGGAAAAGCTAGGCTTAGGGCGGATCATCATAAGACAAATAAGCCATGTGCAGAGCGGGAATTCTACGATCCTAAAGCCCCCTGCGCCGCTTTAATGGCCCTCAAAGCCTTGGGGCTTGAGGGAAACAGGTTAGCGGAAAAACTTGTGGAACTGGCACGCGAGACGGATACCGCCAACATAAGGACAGTTGAAGCAAGTATGCTGGATTCGGCTGTGAAGGGGTCGGGTTACCGGGGTAAGATCCGTTTAATTGAATGTCTGGCTACTAGAGGGTTAAGGTGTCTTAGTGATGAGCATGTCCAAGTGTCCATAAAAAGGGCAGAGGAAGTTAAGAAAGAAACAATGAATTTTTCTGCCATGATACCGGTTAGAAAAAACACTATTGTGTTCTTTGAGAAAAGGCGTAGGCTCTACTACAGGTATCTCAGCATACTCTTGGAAGAAAGGGGAGCTGAATTCACTTTACTTATCGTTCCACGAGGCTTATTCGGAATTAGGCTATATGTTGGGGCAAGACCCGAATCCCGCTACGATGCGTCGTATATAGCCTCCCTTTATGGAGGTGGAGGACACAAGGTTGCTGCTGGGGCAACTCTAAACTACTTTCCTAGAGGCAGATTGGTTAAAAGGATTCTTCTCGAAACAAAGAGATACCTTGGACTTAGCGAGCTAAAGTTCTTTATTGTGACAGAAAAAGACGGCGAAATAAAGGTTATTGAGCAAAGCATTTAGCCATCCAGCTAATCAACCTCTATGAGTTATTGTACGGGTGACATAAATATTGTGGATAAACGGGTTTATAGTGAAGGGTTTTTCCAAAATTTATATTGTTATCTGAACCACTTTTATAGAGGATAAAAATGCTGGGCGTTCCACGGACTATAGAATGGGTTGATGGAAAAGTCCGTCTAATAAACCAGCTTTCCTTACCACATAAACTGGAGTACATTGAAACTAGAGACTACAGGAGGATAGCTGAAGCCATTAAACGAATGGAGATCAGAGGGGCGCCGGCGATAGGCGTGGCAGCGGCATATGGGTTGGCCTTAGCGGCACTTGAAGTTAAGTCCAACGATATCGGGGAGGCATTAAAGAACATTAGAAGGGCTGCTGAAGTATTGTCTAGCACTAGGCCTACGGCGGTAAACCTCTTCTGGGCGATTAGAAGGGTTCTTAAGGTAGCTGAAAAAGCTGGAAGCGTGGAGGAGTTGCAGAAAAGTGTTGTTGAGGAGGCTTTAAGGATAGCCAGAGAAGATGAGGAGAACAACAAGAAGATAGGCGATTTCGGCGAAAAGCTGCTGGAGGATGGGGACACTGTCATAACTGTGTGTAACGCTGGCTCTCTGGCCACCAGCTATTATGGCACAGCTACAGCCCCGATATACAGGGCATTAGAGAAAGGTAAGCTAGTTAACGTGATCGTCATGGAGACCCGTCCCTACCTTCAAGGGGCCCGTCTCACAGCCTTTGAGTTGAAGAGCGCAGGTATCCCCGTCAAGATAATCACAGACAACTCGATAGGTATAGTGGCGTGGAAGGAGAAGGTGGATATAGCCTTTGTCGGCGCCGACAGGTTTACGAAAGACGGATACCTGGTAAACAAGATAGGAACATATCCGCTAGCCCTAGTATGTAAGGAACATAGTATACCATTCTACCCTGCAGTACCCACCAGCACCATCGATCTACAACATGAAATAAATGAAGTTGAGATAGAAAGAAGACCGGGCGAGGAGGTTGTTTCAATCAAGGGTGTTAGAATAGCCCCTGAAGGGGTGGACGCACTATACTACGCCTTTGATATAACTCCACCAAAATACATCACTGGCATCATCACAGAGAAAGGCATAGTCTATCCACCTTTCCGTAAGAACATTAAAAAGATACTGAGTTAATCCACACGAATACTGCATTGTCCTCAAGGTAGCATACAAATTATTATTAACCTTATTTATTCATGAGACGGCATGGAGAAAAGGAAGTACGATGCTATAGTGGTGGGAGCCAGCGTCCTAGGGGCTTGTATTGCACGTAAACTTGCGTTAAAGGATGTGGATGTATTAATCTTGGATAAGGAGACACCGGGGTTTAATGAGTTAGGAAACATGGATTCCATTTGTTCGGGAGGATACTTTAAAGAGGACACGTTTTTATTCTCACAGGTTTTGTCTAGAATAGAGGATATCGAGAAACGTTGCACAGATTTTTTCCGTAAAAGATGGGGTCTTATTAAAGGGTCTAGAAAACAACTCGATGAACTTATGACAAGGCTGGAGGATCTCAAAGTATCCTTTACATCAGTAGACGAAGGCCTACTTATTTTCGATAGGATAATCGATGGCTATACCTTCATGTTACTTAACCTTCTAGATGCGCTTGAGAAGGGGGCTTTTCTAAAAATACACCATAGTTTTACGGGCTTCAAGTTCGAGGAAAACGGTCTCAAGTTAAAGGTGCTGGATCATGTAAGGCATGAAACCCTATTCCTACACGCCAAAGCAGTTATATTGACTATAGATGCCTGGGTCAATAGGGTTTTAGCGGCCTTAGGTATAAATCTCCCAGTGCGATTTTTCAGCTCTTTTACTTTAGTGCTGAAAGGCGAGGAAAACTATTTAGTGAAGCCCTTCAACTCCTCTTACACCATTATACCCTATGAGGGTTTTACATTGATTTACGAAAATACCGATGAAGTTTCCAGTGGAGAATATATCGAAGCATACTCTGACACGATAGATCGATGCATCAAATACTATAGGAGACACTTTGGAGAACCCCCTCCAATTCACGGTGTCGTTCTTACAGCTAAAGCGTATTCTGAACGAGGGAATAGATATGGAGGAGGCTATGTGTGGGAACTGGGGAAAAATAGGGAGCATGGAAGCCTGTTGGTAGCCGTTTCGCCGAAAATATTTTTGTCGGAAATAATCTCAGATACTGTGGTAAAAAAGGTCTTAACTACATTGGGGCTTGATCCCGATCTTCCCGTTAAACCTCTTCCCGCCAGGAGCGAGATTCCACGGGCATTGGAAAGAATTCCCTTACCGAGGTTCTGTTCGAGACCATTCTTCTACTGGTGCTAGATCGTGTAGCTGAATACGAACTCCCAGATTCTTTCTATCCCCTCCTTTATCCTCTCTTCTGGTTCGCTGACGAAGGTCATTCTTACATGTCCGTTGCCCATGGAGCCGAAGTACGAGCCAGGTATCACGACGACTTCTTTTCTATACAAAAGCCGGCTTGCAAACTCCTTATCGTTTCTGCCCATTAACTCGAGGTATGGCCGTATATCGACGAAAAAGTAGAATGCTCCGTGAGGTGTAATTGTTCTAGCTTCAGGAAGATACTTTCTAATCAACTCCCCCATTAAATCTCTCCTCGACTTATATGTCGGTATCACTACATCCCTCAAGTATCTTTCCTTGACACCATTTTCATAGAATTTTAGTAGAGCATATTGGGCGAAGGTGTTTGGTGCGAGACTGGTGTATTGTTTAAGCTTCTCCATCGCTGAAATTACTTCCTTTGGGGCGGCCACGTAACCTACCCTTAAGCCGGGGATTGAGGCCTCCTTCGAGAAGGTGTGGACGCTTATAGTATATTCCTTTGCCCCAGGATAGGATTGTGGCCAAGTATTCTCCCCCTCATAAACAATATGCTGATAAGCTCCATCGTATATGATCCAGAAGTCGTGTTCCTGGGCTAAGTCTACAAGGGTTTTGACAAACTCCCTGCTTATCACCCGCCCAGTAGGGTTATCTGGCGAAAGCAGAACAAATGCGCGGGTTCTTTTTGTCACCGAGTTTTTAAGGTCCTCCGGGTCGGGCTGGTAGCCGTTTTCCACCTTAGCCGGGATCCTTACGATACGTCCGCCAGCCAGCTTAATCGGCTCAGTATACCCTAAATACGTGGGGTCTATCAATATGACTTCATCGTTTTTATTTAAAATAGAGAGGAACGTTAGAAAGATTCCTTCGGTGCTGCCATCCGTGATCATGATTTCTTTTTCGCCGTCGTACTCTACACCAGTATATTTCTTTAAGTCCTCTGCTATCAGGTTCCTGAGTTCGGGTAACCCGCGTGTACCACAGTATCCTAAAGCCTTGATAGGCTTTTCCCTGATAAGGTTCTCTATCTCCTCTAGCAATTCCCTGGGCGGAGGAAGGCTTGGGGCTCCTCCTCCAAAGGAGATTATGCTCCGGCTTGCCCGGGCTTTATCCAGGAGAGCCGCTATCATCCTTATAGGAGAGATGCGGATAAGTTCTATTCTATCCGAAAGATAGGGCATAAATCTTCTCCATAATATATTTAAATACTTCACATTATTAAGGATTAATATTTGAAAGCACCTAAAATGTTTTAAAATATTATTGCTAATAATAGGATTTTAGATAAGAATTACTAATATTAATCTAAGTTTCATGGAAACCAGGCGCCTTCGCCACATTATTTTCACTCCCATATATCTGGCGACATAGGCTAAGTCCGCGTCACCAGTGATTATGGGAACCCTATGCTTTAATGCAAGCGCAATACTTGTTGCATCGGATACCGATAGCCTTCTCCCTTTTAAACTTGATTCTGTGGATCTATTCAGCAAGCTGTCCCCAACCACTTTAATATATGAAGCTTCGAACATATCCCTTTTATCAAAACTTAGCACAGTGAAATAGCTGTCAATAAACTCCATTAACTCATTTATATCCTTGAAAGGTAATCTGCCCTTCCTCCAGTGATAGGCGAGTTCAAATACCACTAAGGGTGTAATAAGCCTTTTATCTCACCATACCTCATGGAATCAAGCATAGATCTTGAATTTGAAGATATATCACCTACAAGGTCGGCGATGATTGCATAGGTGTCAACTATTATTTTATTTTTCTTTAGCTACAACCGCTCAGCCTCATCTACTTCCTTTTCAGCTTCTTCTAGGTCAACCTTTAACTTTCTTCCTCGTTTTCTGAGCACACCCAAAGATCATTGGTTTTCAATATTATATTACCAGATTCCACTCTAATATCCAGTATCATGCCTTCCCTAATACCGAGCTTCATCCTAATTTCCTTTGGGATTACTATTACACCACGCTTACCGACCCTAACCTTAACCATGATTACTCCTGGCAATTAAAAGATTATTAGATAGACAAAATTATCTCACGAACAGATCAATTAATCAGAAAAACCGACAGAAGTTTCGATGGCCAATTATTAAATATTTTCTGCGTATAAGTTGTGGTAGGGGGAGAATGTTCGTTATAAACCATCGTTTAGCGGACGGGAATTATTTTAAGGTGGTTCTCGACGTTGTAGAGATAAGTAAACTAAGTTTACATGAAGAAACCGTATCCTCGGCTTTACGTAGACTAGTATCCCTTTTTAAGAAATCCCGTTTTCTAGCACATCCGGTTATAGTCGATCAGAACAGTCTGGTGGTTTTAGATGGAATGCATAGAGTCACAGCTTTGAAGGAGCTTGGATATAAATACATTGTAGCTGCCCTGGTCGACTACCTACATCCATCCATAAAAGTTTACAATTGGTATAGAACCTTCACTTCGCTAGGTAAATCTGGAGAAACTATCTACCTCAGATTAAAAGCCACGTTTAGGGACGTCGAATACCACGACCCTAAGGTGGATAGGGAATACATCGTTAATGGTGTTAAAAACGGTGAATACTCTTTGGGATTATTGTTTGCAGACGGATCCTCCATAACCGTGGATTCTAGTGGAAGTATCATAAATGATTACCGATTAGTGTCGCTTTTTGACCACTTAATACAGGATCTAGGGGCATCTATAGGTTACTATGCGGAGGAGGAGGCTTTAGAGGCCTTACATAAAGGGTCGGTAGAGGCAGTGGAGGTTACACCCCCCTTAAAAAAGAAGGATATAATTGATGTTGCTGTTTCAGGTAAAGTTTTTCCGCCGAAGACGACGCGCCACGTTATCCCAGTGCGTCCACTGTACATCAATTATCCTCTTAAGTACCTTAAAAACAGTGTTTCAAGGGATGTTGCTAGAAAAATTTTAGGCAAAATGCTTTCATCGAGACTTATAGTTAAAATAAAAGGGCAAGTTAAAATAGATAGGTTTTACGAGGAGGACTACCTGTATGTCTTCATTTAATGGGAAAGCACGGCTTTTGTAGATGGGTGGGTGTATGGAGGCCGGGGTTCACGTCGGGTTCTATACCCTTCCGAGACTTGATGAAAAGACAGCAGTACATGTAGTGGAGGAATTGAAGAGGATTAAAGAAGAGCTAGACTACCGTGAAATATACCTCCTGACATGGTATCTCGACCTAGATGGATCAAGGCTAGCAATAATAGTTGCTGCCTCCCAGCCACTTAAAATCCTGAAAACCGTTGAGAGAAGACTTATCTCGCGTCTCCATGGATCGGGTATAGAGGTAAATAGAATTCTAGTATCAAGAGTGGAGCAGGTCGGTGCTACTGGTAGGGAACTTAGAGGGCTGATGGCCTCAAGGATCTTCTATAGGTTCCTAGAAAAGGTAGTGAAAGAAGACGATTTAAAGTCGAATCTACCTAGGAGGCTAAGAGAAAATCTAGAAACCATAATAGACGCCCATGAAACCATTATAAACATGTTACCCGAATATTCTTTTCCACTGTTAGCATACCTGCATAAGAGAAAAGGTGTTCCAATATATGAGGTGGTGGAGAAAGCCTACTTTTTTACAGGCAATAAGACAGACTTACAGCAACTAGTAAATACTCTCATCCAAGGGGGGATCTGCGTCCTAAAGGATGACAAGCTTTACCTAAACGAGGATGCTGAACACCTTGTATCGAAGTTGGAATTATTCATCAGAAGGTTTTTAAACTACATTTTGACCAGCCCTCTGGAACATGTAGATCTAGAAGCTTTTAAAGTAAAGAAGCCTAAAATTGTTGTATTGCGAAGCGGAGAAGTCTCGGAATACTCGCCATTTAAGGTTCTCGAGTCCCTCTTTGCCGCTAAAGTCCCCCTGGAAGTCGGTTTAAAAATTGTTTCTGCAATACCCTTATTCATCGAAGAGGATGTTGTTTCAAGCCTGGAGCTCGCCTCTCTTGTTGAAAGCCTTCTTGCGGGGATAGACCCTTCAGGCATCTACTCTTCCTCATATGAATACGTGTTAACGACTAGGGAACGCCTTATGGTCGAGTTTGACGGCTCGTTGTACCCATTTTCCAGAAGCTATATACGATCGAGGATTAACAAGTTGGTCGATGAAATGCCTCTGAAGCCTGCACCCAGCCTTATTGAAGCATCTCTTGAAACGGTATACGAGGTCTTTCGAAGACTATACATGACTGCAGCCCCACGCCTCCTCCTCGAAAAAGAGGAGTATATAAAGTTGAGGCCAGAGGACATTGACTCGATCCTGAAAACCGTCATACTTTCCTCTTCTCCCGTAGGTGAAATTCTGGTTAAATGTGGATGGAACGCAGAAGAAATCCTGAAGGTCTACGGGAAGCGGATAAATGAGGTAGAGTTGTTTCTTAGGAAAGTGAAGGATAATCTTAGAAGGGGAGGGTACGTGGATCCAGACGCGGTTCTGGAAAAAGCTTTCTACCTCATTAATCTAGTGCTACTGGTTTTTAATGTCCTTCCAGGCCCCTCCATTAACGCTAATGCATCTTATTTAGCGCTTAAAGTAAGGGAAGCAAAAAGAGGGAAACTGCGGATTCTTCTAGACCTCGAATCCAAGACGCTAAACAGAATACACTTTTTTGCACGAAAGGTTCAATCGTTGACGGCTACATCAAATCCCCTTCTGGATCCGCAGTTAGTCTCACTTATGGCTAACATTGCATCGGATCTCAAGAACACTATGGAAAATAAATAAAACACTTTTCTCTCGAATTCATTCCTCAAAATACACCCATATGTTAAACCGTGTTATCGACGTCAACTAAGTAGCTAAGAAAACATTTACTCTATAACCGATGTAACAATATCATGTTTTAGTTGTCCCATGGGAAGCCTATGCATTCTTCACTTTCAATGTAGAAGTAATCGATGTCTACGCTACACTGGGGCTTTTTCACGAGAACTACTGTTATCGTCTTCTTTACACCACGTCTTCTCAGCAGACTCTTTACAAGGCTTATAGTCGAACCAGTCGACGCCAAGTCATCTACAATTATTACTTTCTCTGAGCGTGGCGTCGGTATCGGGCTTTCGACTACCGGTTTGTCGTGAAGTCTTCTTGGAGGTTTGCTTTCATCGTATAATTTCACGAAGACTGTGTGGAACTCCCTGCAGCCGATCAGTTTGCATAGGATAGCTGCCGGAATCAGCCCAGAGGAGCCTATAGCTATTATAGCATAGTTTCCCCTAGGTATCTTCTCCGCTATCTGTTTTAAAGCCGTTAAAACTTCATTCCAAGCCAGTTTTCTCATTTTCTTCAAGAATCCTCCGCCCCTTCTCGGTTATCCTATAAAACTTGACATATCCCTTCTTGACGTTGGAGTAGCAGGTTTCTCTCAAGAAACATTTACTGCAGAGGGAGGGAGCACAGTTCAA
>QMRH01000041.1 GCA_003650675.1 Thermoprotei archaeon
GAGCTACACCGCCAGGCGGCTGGTGAAGCCTCCTGTCAGGTTCAGCTGGAAGTACGTGTTCTGGGGCCTGTCGGCCATAAAGCTGGACGCCGCGGACCTGAAGGAGGTCGTCAAGCACAGGGACGCCCTCAGGGCCTACATGGACCTCGCCCGCACAGCCGAGACGGCGCAGATGCTCCAGAAACTGCTCTCTATGAAGCTAAAGTAGCATCCCGGAAAAACATCCATGAAAGCTGTAACTAGGTCATCAGCCTAGTTACACCTAGTGAAAGAACGTGTATGCGATCCCGCGGCGGAAGCCGGTAACTAGGTTTAACTAGGCACATCCGCCGCTAACCACGCATCACGGCCGGTTAGAGGTATATTTTAACGGTAACTAGGCGATTCTTCCTACCGAAGACCTACCGGTCTAGTGATTAACTAGGACGTTAACTAGGAGCCGTAACTAGGTTTAACTAGCCGTAACTAGGACGCTAACCTAGTTAACGCCTAGTTAAGGGGGAGGGAAGGCATAAATAGTGGCTTGTTTTGGCTAAACCTGTATGAGCGATGTGGATGAGCTTTTAGACAGGCTTCCGCCCGAGCTGGCCGAGAGGGGGAACCTTGGAGTCGGTGGAGGAGCTTGAGAGCGCATGCTCGAGAAGGCCGGGTTCAGGGTCGAGGGCCGCTACATACCCAGGGAGGAGGTGGAGAGGATGCTGGAGGAGGTGCGGAGGAAGGCGGTCGAGAACCTAATAAAGGTTCAGAGCCTCCTGGTGGGGAGGAGGCCGCAAACCTCTTCAGCCCCCGCTCCTCCTTGCGAAGCCTTTGGCCTTCAGGGCCTCCTCTAGGAGCTCGGCTATCGCCCTGCTCCTGCTGGGTATCAGCTCCCTGCTTCGCCTGTACTCCTCCAGGAGCTTGAAGAGTTCTTCGTCGAGCAGGACCGAAACCCTCCTGGTCAGCATAGGCTAGTAACCTCCGAAAATAATATATAGCCTACCTGCTAATATGTGTTGCTGGTGGCTATGGTTACCCGTCTGACCTGGGGCGAGCTGGAGTATTATAGGGTTTTAGGCTATAGGAGCGGCAGGATCTACCGGGTCGGGAGGATGGAGAGGGCGTACCTCAGGGCGTGCAGCATGCTCGCCAGGGTGAAGGGGGCGTTGGTGAGCTCCAAGGTTGTCCGCATCCTCCTGGGGATATTGGAGAGGATAATGCCCCCCAGGCAGCTCGCCCTCAGGAAGGGGTGGGAGAGGGCCCGCGAGCTGATGGCCAGGCTTAAACATAGCGGGGTGTTCGGCTGGGCACCCCAGATTAAAGAGTGGTTAAAGAACCATGTCTTCATAGAATACCTAGGCTTCATGACCCTGAACGAGCCTCCGAGGCTGATCCTATGAGCAGGGACCAGGTCTTAGGCGCGTTTCTGATGCTCGTGAGCATCCTAGGGATACTGCTGTACGGGTGGCTGGTGTTCCTGACCGACTGGGCCATGGTGGTGCTGCAACTGACGGGCTTCATAGCGGTGGCAGGCGTCCTCGGGATACTCTCATGGATAGGCTACACCCTCGCGACCACGCCTCCACCCAAGCCTATAGAGGACATCGAGAAGGAAATAGAAGAAGCGTCTAAGAAGGAGATGCCACAAGCGACGGTAGAGGATGGCTTGGAGACGTGAAAACAATGCTACTAGACGTAAAGAAGCTTAAGAGCATAGGATGGAGGCCTAAGATGAATAGTGCTGAAGCCGTAAGGGAGCCTATTAGAAGATGTTTGAAAGCGGGTCTTTATGGGTTGTAGGGTAGTCGCCTGCATACCAGCCTACAACGAAGAGCATACGATAGCGAGGGTTGTTCTGAAAACTATGACGTATGTCGATAAGGTTATTGTCTGTGACGATGGTTCAACAGATATGACTGGTGAAATAGCTGAGAAGCTTGGAGCTATAGTAGTTAGACATGAAAGGAATATGGGGAAAGGGGTTGCTATAAGAAGCCTGTTTCTTAAGGCTAAAGAGTTTAATCCAGACATTGTTGTAGTGCTGGATGCTGATGGTCAACATAACCCTGATGAGATTCCTAAACTTGTTGAGCCGTTAAAAAGAGGCGTGGCCGACTTGGTAATCGGATCAAGATACGTGGAAGGGGGCAAAGCAGACGCTCCGCTGTACAGGAGGCTCGGTTTAGGAGTTGTAAACTTCTTCAGCAGAAGGCTAGTGAAATCCACTGTAAACGATACTCAGAGTGGCTTCCGCGCCTTCACGATAAAGGCATTAGCGGAGCTGGAGAGCGCTGAGTCGGAGGGTTTCGGGATTGAAAGCGAGCAGATAGCCTTAGCCCTGAAGAAGGGGTTGAGAATTGTAGAAGTTCCGGTAACGATTAGATATAAAGGGTTACCCAAAACGTCTAAAAAACGGTCTTTCTTACATGGAGGAGAGATATTAGCGACCATACTCAGACTAGTCGTTGAGGAGAGACCATTACTATGTCTCGGCGTACCAGGAGCCATACTAATGTTGACAGCGATAGCCTTAGGGGCGTATCTGCTTCTATTGTTTAACACGACCAGGTATTTTAGCATACCAATGGCGATGATAACGCTCGGGGCAAGCTTGACGGGGATAACCTTGATGATAGCAGCGCTTACTCTCTATGGGCTTAACAGGGTTATAAGAAGAGTTGAAAAGCAATCGATGAAGAGAGTTCAAAAGTGAAAATAGCGACTGTGTTAGGTACTAGGCCTGAAATAATAAAAATGGCTCCCATAGTTAGGGCTCTCGAACGTGAAGGTATAGACCACTTCATTTTGCATACTGGTCAACATTACTCCTATAACATGGATAGGGTTTTCTTTGAGCAACTTAAGCTACCTGAGGCGAAGTATAATCTTAACGAAGGTGGTTGAAATTCCGATAGAGTATCGTCCTAGAATCGGCGAGAAGAAGTTACGAGTAAGACATGGATTCACGATACTCAAGAGAATATTGATGATCGCCATTAACGATTTGATAAAGGGAAGAAGGTTGAGATGAGGGTTTTACTCGTCGTTCCTAGTCTAGATGTGGCTAAATTTAAAGGTTTAGCGAAGACATCGTTAGAGCTTGTTAAAGGCCTGGAGAAAACTGTCGACTTAGAAGTCTATGAAGTCCATAATATTAGTAAGAATAGTGGATATTTTAAGAATGTTACAACCGTACCGCTTAAGCAACTTACTAGTAAAGTTGACATCTGCCATGCTATGGTGCCGGAGAGCGGTGCAATAGCTTTTCTTAAAAGAAACCTTGTCGTAACATTCCATGATTTCGTGCCTTTAAGGCTACCAGAGAGACTGAATTTTAAAAATACGCTTCTACTTAAAGCATACGTTAACCTAACGTGGAGACTTGCCTCCAGAGCCAAAACAATCTTATGCAACTCTACTCAGACAGCTGCGGAGGTGAAGAGTTTTTTCAAACGTGATTCTATAGTAGTTAACCCCGGCGTTGATGAAAGGTTCAAACCCATGCACATTAAAAAGGAAAAACCGACCTTGGGTTTCTTCGCAAACTTCACCTATAGGAAGAGGGCTGACATAGCCGTAAAGGTTTTCAAGATTCTAAAACAGAAAATTGACTGTAAGCTTATATTAGCTGGTGGCTACATTCAAAGCCTATATCAGAGAAACTTCGACATCAAAAGGATGGTGGAAGATTTAAAAGATGTTGAGGTTTACGGCTACATACCTGAGGAGGATCTTGTTAGACTGTACAACTCCTTCGACTTCTACCTTTTCCCATCGGTTTTCGAGGGCTTCGGCATACCCATATTAGAGGCTCAGAAGTGTGGCATTCCAACATTCATAATGCGCGACGCTATGATACCTCAAGAAACCAAGAGAATGGCCATCGAATGCAGCTCTCCAGAAGATATGGCTGGGAAAATCCTCTACCTACTCGAAAACAAAGACGAGTATAGAAGAATATCCGAGCAGGGTAGACGATACGCCAGCCAATTCACATGGAAGAAATTCGTCGAACAACACCTAACCATCTACGAAAGTTTAGTGAAGCGATAGATAAGAGGGTTTAAGAGTTCTATATGGAGGGAAACTGTTTCGCTCTAAGAATTCACCTAAGAAGCATATTTCTATTCATTATTGCTCTAATACTCTCAACATGGTCTTTCTACGTGTTATCACCGTTTAGATCTTGTCCTGAAGCGTCTTCTCTTTCACTAGTAATTTCAATTTTGATATCTGTTGGCGTTTTCCTTTGTTGTTTTTCAGGATTACTAATAAAGATACGTCGACAGCCGAAACAGTTCTACTGCGATAACCTGAAGAAGTTTTTACTCCCAATATTTGCAATATGTATTTTGATGTATACTCTTTGGCTATTAAGAAGTATTTATCTGAACTTAGAGTTTCTTAGAATAAATCACATAGATGCCTTGTTTTTCATTCCAGTAGTGTTTTTTATCCCTGGATACGTTATAATCTATTGTTTGGACAAAGAATCTTCGTTGGATCTTGTCGAAAAAATAGTGTTTGCAGTTCCGTTTAGCATGGCTGTAATGGCTTATAATGGCTTTTTACTAGCGATATTAGGAACGAACTTTTCACAAAACATCTTGACAATCAGGCTTTTACTTTTGATAGAGAGCATTAGCTGGATTCTAGTATATGCTTTTATGCGACACCCTGACAGAGGTAAGCTTTCAGATTTGCTAGAGGCTGTCGTTGTCATGGGTTTATGGTTGCTCTTATTTCCAGCATACCTCGGCTTCATTTACAGATTTGCTCCATTTAGCATGTTCCATGGAATTATGTATGCCCATTATCAGAATGGTGTACTTGCATTTAATGGAAAATATGAACAAATTTTAGGTGCCCTACGAAAGGGAAGCTACCCCTTTCTTTTTTCCATGTTTTTAGCAATGCTGTTCAGTCTCTCTGGAGAAGCTACGATTCAATGGTTTCTGATACTCTCTTTCTTCAAACCATTAGAACTAATTTCCTATTACTTAATGGTGCGAGGAATATTCAATAAGGACACCGCCATGAACGCTACATTACTCTGTATTGGAATGGGCTTTGGAGGATTACTGGTATCCATTTCCTCGCTTTCAGCCAAACTCAACCAGATAAGAGACTGGATGAATTTACTAAAGTCTGTGCTGGTAAAAGTCCAGCCTGATACTCTCTCCCTGATTTTCCTAGATGTACATCCCAGTATCATTACTGCTCCCATGTTGTACCTGTCTATCTACCTGGTTTATAATAAAGATAAGTTCTCCAGAAAATCTTTCTTAACCCTGATACTATTAACGTTATTAACTATGCACTTAACGCATATTATGGAGCTAATAATTTTTTCACTCTTCCTAACCTTGTGGATGATAGTGAACTTAGATAAGAACAAAGATATCCCGGTAGTTATTTCATGCGTTATTATCTCTGGCTATCTTCTTGAGCTCGTTATAGGCTCAAAGCCTTTTTCTCGATGGATAGGACCGATATCCATCACGTTTCTGCCAATTTTACTAAGCATTCTCCCTAAGAGGTTTTTAAACGGGTTTGCAAAGCTCCTTTACTCGATTTCAGCGGTCTTCGTAGCAAAGAAGTTTAGGTACATATGGATACCAGTGCTTTCTATATTGATAGTTGTGTACCTATGGCTGTACCCAAACATCAACGTTCTGCTAAAATGGTATGACCACTACCCACCAGGTTTTGGATATTGGATAATACCGCTATACATGTATCCAGTAAAATTTGGCCTATCTGTAATTTATTTTGCTTTACTACTAACCTTCTATAGTAGAACTCTTGTAACCGATAGAAAATCTATATTGTTTTTGATAATACTCTTTCTAACAGTTTTGTCTCAACAGGTGCTTTCCATACTACATTTTTACAGGCTTCCAACCATTCTTGCGGAAATGTTCCCAATAATTAGACGAACTCCATTAGAGGTTTTATACCTAGAAACAGGTGCATTAAACTTTTGGATAAGACTGACATTATTTCCTCTGGGAGGGCTATTTGTTACTAAACTTTCTTCTCAAAGTAAAATCTACGGCATAGTAGCGTTTTTGTTAATATGGGTTATAGGCTTTCTTACTTACCTATATAACATTATTTTGATGAGCCTGAGCTACTATCTTATAAAGCTATAATAGAGCCATGAAGCTTCTTCTAGTCATCGACTATGTATGGGATTATCGGATACCGCTCTATTACAGACTAAGCCAACAATTCAATGGCTTCTCTCTGCTGATTACAGGCATTAGCAGTCAGACCAAGGTCATGAAAATACCAAGTATAAAATACCAGTTCATTAGAAATAAACTCAAGTTAGCACTTGCTTTACTAACGAGGGACTATGACATCGTTATATGGGGTGATGCAGGTTCCTCAAGCTTTGCCTCCAACTTAATGAATGGATTACTATGCTACCTTATCAGTAGAATGAGGAGGAAGCCTTTCATAGTATGGTTTGGAGGGTGGGAATTCACTCAAGATGATCTATGGGGGGCAAGCGTTAAGGATAAAATTAAGAAGACTGGGGCCCGTGCACTTATCCCCTTCATACTAAGAAGGGCGAATGCCATCATCACCTATGGAAGCTTACATAAGAAAATTTACGTCAGCCTAAATATAAACCCGGATAAGATATTCATCGCTCCCAACAGCAGTATAATACCTTATGATCACCATGAAGTAGAGGAGAAGATGTTGCTTATAAAAGAAAAACTAAACCTCAACGATAAGAAAGTCATCCTATATGTGGGGCGGTTGGAAAAAAGGAAAAATGTTGATATTCTGATAAAGGCCTTTGCCCAGCTTAAAAGGGATGATGTCTGTCTGCTTATCATTGGAGATGGTAAATCCCGCCCTTACCTAGAGGGGCTCTGTGAGCAACTGAAGGTAAGAAATGTCTACTTCTTGGGAAGGATTGAGCGGGGCAACCTCCCTCCTTATTACTGGCTGTGTGACGTTTTTGTCTATCCGACTTCCCGGGAGCCTTGGGGACTGGCGATAAACGAAGCTATGCAGTTCGGCAAGCCGGTGATAGCTACGCCTAGAGTGGCCGCCGCTCACGACTTGATAAGGCAAGGGGTAAACGGCTTCATCGTTCTCGAAAAAGATGTTCAAGCCCTTGCTAAAGCTATTAGCAAAATAATCTCAGATGAGGGATTGGCTAAGAGAATGGGGCAAAAGTCAAGGGAAATCGCCCAACAGGGCTATACCTACGAGCACATGACTGAAGGCTTCAGGCAAGCAATCAAGTATTGTTATAAAAAGCGTGCACTGATCATCAAAGCTAAAAAGCGATATCGCTTGCTTGATTTGTGTGCTTGGCCTTTTGAATAGTTATGGTGTTGTAGTCCTACATGATGCCAACAGGAAACATTACCTAGATCCGTGCAAACTTTATAGATACCAAGTTTTATTTACTGACCACCGCAAGGATGCTGGAGGCTTGTGGCTAGGAAGCAAAAACTTAAAGATTAGCACACTACTCGATGTCAAAAAACACAAGGCAATTTTGCAAAAGTTTACTTCATTTGAAAAGAGACTTAAATTATGAAGATAGTTATAACATCGAGATCCATCTGGGGATTCCATAGTTTCGGAGGTATGGAAAGATATGTCTATTTTTTGAGCAAGTATTTGGCAAAAAATGGTATTGAAGTAGAGATAGTTACTTCCTTAAGTCAGGAGCAAAGCGAAGCAAATGTGAACGAAAATATGAGAATCACTTCCCTGCCACCTTGCGTTAATAAGAGATTTTCAGGTCCTATAAGATATTGGATGTTTTCCAAAAACTGTGCTAAATATCTTAAAAGGGTAGAGTTTGACATAGTGCATGCTTGTGGAATAACTGCATATCATTATCTAGGTTCAAAAGGTAGGAGGTCAGTTGTTGTCCAGCCCTTTGGCAACGAAGAATTTAAAGCAAGAGAAAAGGAAAACCTTGCCAAAAGAATGTACCTAGATCTCTTTATTCGAAAACCGAAAATATACTGCTTACGACATGCCGATGTCGTCGTCTCAGAGGGGGATTTGCAATCTCAAGAAATCATGGAATTATTCAGGGTTCCGAAGGAGAAGATTTTCACCCTTCCCGACGGTGTTGAACTAGATTTCATCCAAAAATGTATTTCATGTTCTAAGCTCACCAGAGAAGAACTAGGAATTCAGGATGCGGAGGTAGTCTTGATAAATGTAAATCGCCTAGCTCCTAATAAGGGCGTTAGTTATCTAATCGATGCTCTATGGATTCTAAAAAGCCGAAATAAAATTAATGCGAAACTTATTCTTGTTGGAGCAGGACCTGAAGAACGAAGGATTAAAGAGCAGATTAAGAGGCTTGGACTTGAAGACAAGGTTATACATTTTAAAAACATCCCCGATGAGAAGATGTTTCAGCTATACACTTTAGCCGATATTTCAGTAACCCCAACGTTATACGAAGGTTTGCCCTTGGTTATTTTAGAAGCTATGGCTTGCGGTAAGCCCATAGTCGCCAGTAATGTTTCAGAAGTCCCGCAGGTGGTGAGGCATGGTGAGAACGGTTTTTTGGTTCCTCCTCGAGATCCAGAAGCAATAGTTGACGCCATTTTAGAGATTTACAATAAGAATCTCTTCAGAGAGATGGGAAACAAATCAAAAGAAATAGTTAAAGATTATGACTGGAACATTATTGCGAAGAAAGCCATTAGTAAATATGAGGAGTTAATTAAAAGATGAATAAGATGCATTTTGACAAATTTTATGCACAAAGCTTCGCTTTAATATCTATGGGAATAAATTTTGTTTACCATAAAAGAGTGAAAGGTTGGTCACTTTACCATCCTGTATGGATAGATATGCCCGAGAACTTAACAGTCGGCGAAGGAACACGGATAGGTCCTTTTGTGTATATCACTATGCAAAATCCAAAAGGTTTTCTGAAGATCGGCAAGAATTGTGAGGTGAATCCTTTCAGTGTCTTTTTATGCGGAAAGGGGATAGAAATCGGAGACCACGTATTGATTTCGCCTAGTGTAAAGATCATCTCCAGCACGAACACTTATAAGCCTTATTGGGAAATCTGGAAAAATCCGCACATAGGGGGGACTGTGACAATAGAAGATAATGTCCATATCGGAACAAACGCAGTAATATTACCGGGTGTAACAATTGAGGAAGGATGTGTAATAGGAGCGGGAGCTGTGGTAACCGAAAGTCTTCCGAGGGGATCGATAGCTGTTGGGGTACCAGCTAAAGTAATAAAAACTAGGTTAAAAAGCCCACCTTAAATGATTTTTAAATAACCTTGTTGAGGTTGTTGTAAAATGAAAAAAGCATTAATTACGGGCATTACAGGCCAAGATGGTGCATATTTGGCCAAGTTCCTTCTCGACAAGGGATATGATGTATATGGGACTTACCGGCGTTTAAGCACGCCTAACTTCTGGCGCTTAGAATACCTTGAAGTGTTTGACAAGGTTAACTTGATACCCGCCGACCTCAGCGATACAGGCTCTATAGTTGAGGCTTTGAAAATCTCGCAACCTGATGAAGTTTATCATCTGGCCGCTCAAAGCTTCGTAGGGGCTAGCTTTGAAACACCTGTCGCTACAGGGGATGTTACTGGTTTAGCCGTTACTAGGATTTTAGAAGCTATTCGTCAAACCTGTCCTGAGACCAAGTTTTACTTCGCAGCTACGAGCGAGATGTTTGGGAAAACGGGGTTACTTAACGGCGGGAAATCGCTCAACGAGGGGGACTTCTTCTACCCTATGAGCCCTTATGCCGCTGCCAAGCTTTACGGGTATTGGATAACTCGGATCTACCGTGAAGCCTATGGTATATTCGCTGTGAACGGTATTCTCTTCAACCACGAGTCTCCGTTAAGAGGCTTAGAATTTGTAACGCGTAAAGTGGCTAATGAAGTTGCTAAGATTTCCCTAGGGCTAAGTAAAGAGCTTAGGCTTGGAAACTTAGAGGCTAAACGGGACTGGGGGTATGCTCCTGAGTATGTTGAAGCTATGTGGCTTATGCTCCAGCAGAAAGAGCCAGACGACTACGTCATCGCCACAGGCGAGGCTCACAGCGTCAAAGAGCTTGTGGAGAAAGCCTTCGGCATCGTCGGATTAGACTGGAAAGAATACGTCAAGGTGGACCGACGATTTTTCAGACCCCTAGATGTCCCATGCCTAGTCGGTGACTATTCCAAGGCAAAGAGGAAAATAGGTTGGGAGCCTAGAACAAGATTTGATAAGCTTATTGAGATAATGGTTGAGGAGGAAGTCGATAGATGGGAGCGGTGGCTCAGAGGAGAAAGATTTCCTTGGGATGCACCGAACTATCCAAGCGAGAATAGGATACTGACACGGGCTTTGAGGATGTGAAATTATGAAGTATAAAATACCCATAGCAGAGCCAGAAATAGGTGAAGAAGAGCTAAAAAACGTAATGGAAGCTGTCAAGAGCGGATGGGTGAGCTCAAAAGGTCCCTTTATAGAAGAATTCGAGAAAAGTTTCTCCAACTACATAGGAGTAAAATACGGTATAGCCACATCAAATGGAACAGCCGCTCTTCACCTAGCCTTAGTGGCTCTGGGAATAGGAAGAGGAGATAAAGTTCTCGTCCCCTCTCTAACCTTCATAGCTACAGCTAATGCAGTAACATATACTGGGGCGGAGCCAGTTTTCGTGGACTCCCATCCAGAATACTGGTGCATAGACCCGTTTAAGATTGAGGAGAAAATAGATGATAAAACGAAGGCGATCATTGTTGTTCACCTTTACGGGCATCCATGTGATATGGATGAGATCATGCGTATAGCTGAGGATCATAACCTTCACGTAATAGAGGATTGTGCTGAAGCCCACGGGGCGGAATATAAAGGTAGAAAAGTCGGCTCCTTCGGCATTATCAGTTGCTTCTCATTCTACGGGAACAAGATAATCACGACTGGTGAGGGGGGAATGTGTCTCACCAATAACGAGGAGCTGGCAGGTAAAATGAGGGTGCTTAGAGATCATGGAATGAACCCTAATAAGAAATACTGGCACGATGTTATAGGCTTTAACTATAGGATGACAAATCTCCAAGCAGCTTTAGGCATCGCCCAGCTCAAAAAGATAGATCTCCTAGTAGCTAAGAAGAGACAGATAGCCAGCTTATACAAGAAGCTTCTTCAAGATCTACCCTTTATTACTATTGCACCTGAGATGCCATGGGCTAAAAACGTATATTGGCTCTACTCTGTGCTAGTGAAAAAAGAAATCAAAGATAAAATAATGGCTAGTTTAGAAGAAAAAGGTATCGAAACAAGACCTTTCTTCCATCCCATACATATGCTACCTCCATACAAAAGCAGTTTAACGCTTCCAGTCGCCGAAGAGCTATCAGCTAAGGGTTTGAATCTCCCGAGCGGATTTCGACTTTCCGAGAATCAAATCAAAGAGATAGTGGAAGTGTTAAGAGAAGTTTAAAAATGTAAATGAGATAAAAGGAAGTGAGTTTAATGGCAAGAATAAGCATTATCGGTAGTGGAACCGTTGCAAGTATTGTCGGCAAAGGGCTAAGGAAGCTTAGGAATGAGGTCGTTTTCTTCGATATTGATGAGAAAAGAGTCAAGCCTCAAAGATTATGAAGATAGATTGGCTGAAAGAAGTAAGCTTCTAAGAGAAGCTGAAACGCTAAAGGGCAAGGTTGCCGGATTAACGAAGGACGTTGAAAGGCTTAGGCTTTCCGATAACAGGGTTGTTGAAAGGCCGCTTGGAGAGATTGGCATAGAAATTGAGAAGCGTAGGGCGGGTGCCACTCCAGTTGTTTTTGGAGAAGAGGGCGTCTACCTTTAGGGGCCGTCACCATGAAGCAGTTAGATTTGGCTCCAGACCTCATCGAGAAAAGGTTGAAACCAGTTGAAGCATTATTAATGAGCTCTAGCTCCAAAAATCCTTTTAAAAGCACCGAAATACGGGAATAATCGGTGTAACCAAAGTTGATTCCTGAAAAGGTTGTTGTTACCGCCGCCGGCCTCGGCACAAGGCTTCTTCCCATGAGTAAGGAGTTGCCTAAGGAGATGCTGCCCATATTCGTTAGGGGCATAAACGGATTCGCCCTAAAGCCGCTCCTTCAAGCCCTTTTCGAGCAACTCTACCTCTTTGGCTTCAGGGAGTTCTGCTTCGTCGTTGGTAGGGGTAAGAGATCTATTGAAGATCACTTCACCCCGGATTGGGATTTCGTTAGAAAACTCGACGATAAAGGAAAGCTAGATCTGGTTATCGAGCTGGAGCGCTTCTACAGAATGGTCGAGAACTCCAGGATAGCTTTTGTTAATCAGCCTGAGCCTAAGGGGTTTGGGCATGCTGTTTTAATGGCTAAGCCTTTCATAGGAGACGAACCTTTCTTGGTGTGTGCAGGCGACACTTATGTAATTTCTAAGGGTAATAGTTTTATTAGCCGGATGGTTGGGATTCATCTTAAGCTGAACCCTAAAGCTACCCTCCTTCTAGAAGAGAGGCAGGATCCTAGAGGGCGTGGCGTTGCCGTCACTAAAGCCGTAGATGGTCATGTTCACCAAGTCTTAACGCTTATCGAAAAGCCGGAAACCCCGCCGTCCAATTTAACCATAGTTCCATTCTACATCTTCGACCCACTAATAATGGATGTTTTAGAAAATATCGATCCCGGAGTCGGGGGAGAGATACAGCTAACAGATGCCATTCAAAGGCTCATCGAAGAAGGATATAAAGTCTATGCTACAACATTAGATGAAGGCGAGGTTAGACTCGATGTCGGAACGCCTGAAACATACTGGAATGCCGTTAAAGCCTCCTATGAATACTCTAGGATTATCACTCGTAGTACATCATAACCTCGCTCCTAACATTAATTTATTTAAAAGACACGATGTTACCCATACATTCATCCGCTCCGGGTAGGATCGGTATTCTGGGGAACCCAAGCGACATATACGGCGGTAAAGTCATATCTATGGCGATACAGTACAGGGCTCACGTTTGGCTCAAACGTTCGGAAACCTTCTCGGTGAAGACAAGTCTTGGTGAGGATACAAAGCTTACTAGACTGATTAAGGCTTCTACTCTCAGGTTGAGAAGAGAAGGATGGGTTGAAGGGGAAGAGCCTTTAGAGGTTTTAGTCGAGACTAATATCCCGAGGGAGTCAGGTATGGGAGGATCAACCGCGATAATAGTGGCATACTTGGATGCGTGTAGGAAAATGTATAGGCTAAGCTTCGACAATTACCGTCTAGCTGAGATGGCGCAGAAGGTCGAGTATAAAGAGCTGGGGATAGTAGCTGGGTACAACGATAGATACAGCATAGTTTTTGGAGGTCTGCTCTTTATGGACTTCACAGGAAAAAACATAAGTCGAGAAATCTGGGAGGGCGAACCATGTGCGAAAATACGGTCGATTCAAACGAACATACCGCTTGTATGTGCCTATCTCGGTGTAAGGAGAAGCTCAAGCTCCGTACACGCTCCAATTCTAAAACGATATCTCCAAGGCGATAGTAAGGTAATCGACGCCGTAAAGCGGTTAGTCAAGCTAACCGAAGAAGGAGAGAAAGCAATAATCCAATCTGACTGGGAAGGGCTAGCAGCACTCATGAACGAGAACTACGAGATAGCTAGGAAAGTGGGATGGGCCTACCCCATAGACGACAAGCTGAGAGATATAGGTTTAAAAAACGGTGCTAAAGCCGCAAAACTAGGAGGGGCGGGAAACGGAGGAGTAATGGTTTTCCTAGCCCCTGAGAACACGAAAAAGCTCGTAAAAGCCCTGAAGAACGCAGGAGCAAAAGCCTTCATTCCAAAGCCCTCAAAGGGAGTATGCTAAAACTTATTGGCATTCTCTCAGCGTACCCGTTGTGTAAGCAGTATTTCATAATGATGTTCCATCCACATGGATTAAGTATTAAAACGTGAAGTAAATATTGTGCTTTTTTATATTCAAAACTATAGTACAAGAAATTTTCCGATACATAGCTTCCATAATGAAGCATTTTCTTCCCTTTTCCCCCGATATCGTCAGACCTTTAATGCAGTCAAAAGAAGTTGCTATAATTATAGAAATATTGAAGAGGAAAAATCCAAAAAGGGTTTTAGAATGGGGTGCAGGATACAGCACAATTTTTTTCTCCAGATATTTGAGTAGTGAAGCTAAATGGATTGCTGTAGAACACGATAAAGAATGGTATATAAGGATCAAACGGTTAGTCTATGACCCTAAGATAATGATCTTTTATGTACCTCCGAATCACATACCGTGGACAGATCCTTATGAAGATGGAAGCTTCTCAGATTTAAGGGATTATGTGAAATTTCCAGAGAAACTTAATGAAAAATTTGACTTAATCATAATTGATGGAAGAGCTAGAAAATTTTGTTTGATTCATGCACTAAAGTTTTTAAAAAACGATGGTATAGTCATTCTGCACGATTCTAATAGAAAATATTATCATGAGCCCTTTAAACTATACAATTACCAAGTATTATTTAAGGATTCTAGACAGGTTGCCGGAGGCATATGGATCGGTAGTAAGACGTTAGATCCCAAATGTATTCTGAATATTCGTAAACATAAGTTAAACTGGAAGATAATGGAGCTTTTTAGGCCAATATGGTATATAAGTTCTATTAGGCATTCTAGGCGAATTATACATGTACAACGTACCTAATTACAGGTGTTCTAGAATCCCCTATAAGGGCCTTCTTAGAGAAATTCTGCATGCATTATTTGCCCTAGAACTCATCCTAGCATACTTCTATATTCTCGACCTATTCAAGCCCAGCTACGTTATCCTCTTCCGTGGTGCTACCTGGGTTAGGGTTTATAGGCTCGGCCTATCAGACCTAGGCTTATACGTCATCCTAACGCTTCTAGCAGTCTCCCTAGCTCTAGCCGTATGTGCCCATAAGGTTGGCAGATTTAGGGTGGTTAAGCTGTCTAGATTGGCTTATTACATTTTAGTCGCTCTAACCGTTGTGAGCGGTCTACCCCTGCTGTACTGGGTCGCCTATACGTGGAGCCCAGAGCCTCTGCTGGACTGCGGTTTCAGACCGTATAGGTGGGTTTCGGAGCTCGACGCGGGGCTCCTCCACGTCTACGCTCCGGTTTATCCGTTCCTTCTGTTGGCGACAATATACTCTTGGCTGCCTCCGGTCGTCGGGAGGGTCTTTGGAGGTCGTGTGAGGCTGGAGGTCGGGTGCAAAGCTCTGGATAAGGCCAACGGGTATGAGCCTTCGGCTGGTGTACTCGCTAGGAGGCTGGGCCTTGTGTCTGCTTTGTTGCTCGGCGTTTTCCTCCCTCTCATACCCTACCTTCCGACCATAAACCCAGGTTTCAG
Organism: Thermoprotei archaeon; assembly: GCA_003650675.1. Classification (GTDB taxonomy): domain Archaea; phylum Thermoproteota; class Thermoprotei; order Thermofilales; family B20-G17; genus B67-G16. The sequence goes on from QMRH01000041.1 coordinate 15,330, forward strand.
ACCAGCATCCGTGGATATTCGATCTGGCGTAGGCTACTCCAAGCGACTAAACTATATGCTTTCAACCGACTTATGGGGTGCTGTGGAATACGCGTTTTACGGTAGAAGCGGTAATAGACCGCTGTACCTGCTCCTGCTCTACGCCATTACGATCCTCGGGGTTCCCAAGGAGGCGGTCTTAAACCTCGAGGCTCTTTTCATAGCTCCCATGTTCGCCCTAGCCGTCTACTCCACGGCTAGACGTCTAAACGGGGACGGCTGCTACGCTCTGCTCGCCATGCTGGCCGGGCTTCTGGGCTTCAACATGACAGCGGGTATGTTCGGGGGCTTCTTCGCAACTTGGACAGCCCTCTCGCTGTCCTACGTGTGCATAGGTTTGACCCCGAGCCTGATGGATGGGGATAGAAGAGCCCTAGCCCTTTGCACGGCCGCGTCGACCATGGCGCTTTTCATGCATCCTTGGACTTGGAGCGTGCTCATGGCGGTTCTGACAGCATACCTAGCCCTCCAAACCTTGAAGTCGGCTGGAAGAGGCAGGTTCACGGTTAACAAGAGCCTGCTTACGCTGCTCATCGTAAACGCTGTCGTAGACGTCTTGAAGAACAGCGTAACGCCTGGTGGAGGGGGGCTAGTAACGTCGGTGGAGACGCTCGGCAGGATCGTCGGGTTCGAGGACCTACTGTGTCTGTCCCGGAACCTGAGACGCCTATCTACGACCTACCTGGGAGGCCTGCTATTCAACCCGCTCCACATGCTCCTAGCGTTGATAGGGATCCTAAGCCTCTCCAGACGCGGAGATAGGTGTTCACGGCTAACCCTGACATGGGTAGCCGTAACCTCAGCAC
>QMRH01000042.1 GCA_003650675.1 Thermoprotei archaeon
ATAATATACTAATTCTAATAAAATATTGGTATTTTTAATTATTTTTCTGAGATGAATATTCAAAAAATATATTTTTATGAATAATATTTTAATATATTCTTTAGCAGAAAAGTATTTATTCTTAACGTTGCGTAGGGAAACAAGGGGTGTTATGTTTTGATATTTGAAGAGTATGAAAATTCTATAGGAGATTCCACTTCGACACAATGTCCGCAATGCGGAAGCGATAAACTAATATACGATCCGGTTAGAGGCGAGCTAATATGTGCGGTATGCGGATATGTTATAAGTGAAAGAGAAATAGATCAGGGTCCAGAGTGGAGGGCCTTCAACGCGGAGGAGCGGGAAAGAAGAAGCCGTGTAGGAGCTCCCATTAACCCGTTAATCCCTGAAATAATTTCGACAGATATTGATTGGAAGAGTAAGGATGCTTCAGGCAAGGAGTTGACGTTAAACCGAAAATATGAAATGCTTAGACTAAGAAGGTGGCATATAAGGGCTCGGATACAATCTTCTCTTGAAAGAAACCTTGCTCAAGCTTCAATGGAATTAGAGAGACTGGGTTCTCAGCTGGGATTACCAAAGAAAGTTTTGGATAGGGCACTTGAAATCTATAGAAAAGCCCTTGAGGCGGGGTTGGTGAGAGGCAGATCCATAGAATCTATAGCAGCTGCTGCTATCTATGCGGCTTGTCGAGAAATGCGTGTGCCTAGATCGCTTGACGAGATATCAAGGTATACTAGATCCGGTAGAAAGGATGTGGCAAGATGTTACCGACTTTTAATCCGTAAATCGGCTGTAAGGGTTCCTCTCTCCGATCCAATAGACTTCGTCCCACGTATCGGTGACGCACTTAGACTTTCAGCCTCTACAGTACGTAAAGCAGTGCAAATACTTACCGATGCAAGAAAACTCGGTATAACGGCAGGTAAGGATCCTGCAGGTCTTGCTGCCGCATCAATATACATAGCTTCTCTCCTCTCTGGTGAGGTAAGAACCCAAAAAGAGGTTGCTCAGGCGGCGCAGGTTACAGAGGTTACAGTTAGAAACCGGTATAAGGAGCTTGCAAGAAAGCTTAAGATAAAACTTCCATTACGTTAACCTAAACTTTTTGAAAACTTATACGTGGAACAGGTGGAAGCATCCTCTTATGCTTGCTCCTCTTGACGAGTTCCAGCACCCTTTCGAACTTTGTTTTAGCTATCCCCGTCGACTTTGAAGCCTCATCGATGTTCATTTTAAGATCTATGGTAGTATAAAGTATTAAGTCTATTTCATTGTATGATAACCCTAATTCTTTTTCCGCTTTATGGCCCGGCCAGAGACGTGGACTACTAGGCTTATATGCGATTCGATCAGGCAACCCTAGGCTCTTTGCAAGTTGTCTGACTTGGGTTTTATATAGATCTCCTATAGGTAAAAGGTCTACGCCGCCGTCACCATATTTTGTAAAGTATCCTATTAGTAGTTCACTTTTATCCCCTGTACCGCATACCAAGTATCCCAGCTTATTTGCATGATAATACAGTATTGTCATTCGGATCCTCGCTTTCATGTTTCCTTCTGCACGGAGATTTTCCTTCTCGTATTCTGGAATGCTTTTCCTGTAGGCTTCAAGGATATCATTAATATACACTATGTGATGTTTTACACCATATTTTTTTACAAGGGATAAGGCATCCTCTATGTCTTCTAGGGGAGTGGAGGTACGGTCGGGCATTATAAGCGCCAGTATCTTGCCTGCACCAACGTGTTCTACGAGAAGCGCGAGAACCGTAGATGAGTCCACACCACCGCTTACACCTATGACATAGCCGTTTGCTTCGCTCTCTTCGAGCATTCCGGATAGAAAAGCACCTATTTCTCTGCTATAGAACTGTGGATCTATTTTTAGGTCCTCAAGTGTTATCTTCTTCATGGCTCTACATTAAAGATACCCTCTTCCCCCTTTTTAAGCTTAAGAAAAGTCTCCCTTATTGCCTCGGGAATAACTTTTGTATTTGCTATAATAGGCATAAAGTTTGTATCTCCATTCCATCTAGGTACCACATGGAAGTGCAGGTGATCTTCTAGGCCGGCGCCTGCTACTCTTCCCAAATTTAGTCCCACATTGAAACCATCAGGTTTAAGCACTTTTTTCAAAAGAAGAATGGATTTCTGAAGGATGACCCCCATGCTTTTGATTTCATCTAAACTAAGGTCCTCTAGATTAGCCACGTGTCTAACCGGTGCTATAAGAATATGTCCTGTATTATAAGGATAAATATTCATTATGATAACTGTTTTTTCATCGCGGTGTAAAACGAATTTTTCGTCGGGGTCTTCGGATTTAACCGCATCACATATAAAGCATCCTTCCGGCTTATTGAATGCTGCATACTCCACGTATTTCATGCGCCAGGGGGCCCACAAAATTTTCACAAGCCGTCACCAAAAGACACTTCTCCAACAATTATTTAAAATCTTCTAGGTCCTCCTCAATCTACACAGCAATTAATTTAATACTATAGTAGCATATAACCTTGGGGGAAGAAACATTAAACTGTGGTGTTTTGTATATTTTTGTGTCGTTATGTTTTAAGTTGAAATACTTGTAATGTGGTATCTGACTGTTTTCATGGGTATGCGGGTGATGGAAGCCCCATGCCGTCGGCCTCGACAGCCGCCCACAACCCCAACAAAAGGGTTATAGGCGAGACGGAACCCGTGAAACCACACCACAATGAAAAATATATAAAGTGATACGGATAGAGGAAACGGATATGATATGGATAGCCTGGATTTAGAGGTTAAAAAACTCGTGGAAAACATTTTCCCGCTTGCAGATGTTCCTTCAATAGAATGGATTAAAAGGGGGATCCCCTTAACGTTGGTAAGCCGCCGTGCGGATAAACTTTTTAAACTTCTTAATACAGTTCACCTGATAGCTAAGACATTTGAAGACAAGGGCTTTAAGCTTAATTGGAAAAAGATTTTTTCACTTTGTTTAACATACGGGGTTGGAGACGATACGTTAGATAAGATAAATGGAAAGAATTTTACGTTGGAAGAACGTATTGTTTTGCTAGCGAGTTGTCTAGTAGATTTTGTTCAGGGGCTACTTTACGTGGAAAGAGGGTTTTCATCGTGTGAGGAAAAAGCAGTTAAAAGTCTAAGAAAGAGCGTTACTATAGCTAGAGGCGAGGAAGATGAAGAGGCAATGTATATTTTCCTTCAGATAATCGATGCATTCAAAAACTCCTTTGAGAAAAGTAGAAAATGGATACTATAATCATGTCCGCTAGTAAATTAATATCAAAGAAGGCTATTAGATGTTTGGGGATAGCCGAAAGTTTTTCAAAAAAATTTGATAGATCCATCCTCGCTGGCGTTGTTATGCGTAGAGATTTTCTAGTGGATGGAATAGCATTAACTACCATTAAATTAGGGGGGCTTGATGCAACACAGGGAGTATTGGAGATCTACCGTGGTTTAAAAAGAAATGACATCAACTTCATTTTGATAAACGGTGCTGTAATCTCATTATATAATGTAATAGACCTACCATATGTGCACGAGGAGACAGGTAAACCCCTAATTTGTATAACTTATAATCCTTCGAAAGGATTGGAAGATCTTCTCATTAAGTTACCTGAAGGTACAAAAAGGGTTGAAATCTATAGGAAGAACGGTCCACGAAGGAAAGTTTACCTATCCACAGGCTATCCAGTTTATTTAAGGTGCTTTGGGCTATCTATAACCGACGCTGTAAAACTTTTAAATTCATATACAATTTATGGACGGATACCTGAACCTGTAAAAATAGCCAATATGATTGCAAGAGCCGTTTTAAGAGGGCTGTATACAGATGATGAGAAACACGTTTGAGGCTTTCAAATTTAGAGAAAAAGATACTTTTATGCACAAGCTTGACCCACGGGTAAAGTTGTTCTTGGTAAGTGACCTGCTTGCTCTTTCACTTTTATTCTTCGAGCCTCTACCGCTCATCCTTCTCGTATCCTTGAGCATAGTGCTAGTATATTTAGGGAAATCTTTGCGGGAATGGATGAGAAGCATGAAGGCCTTAACATTTCTGGCGATAATAATCTTTGGGTTAAATTTCATCTTTACACCGGAGAGTAATAGGCTTAACTATGCCGTGGTTATGACCCTGAGATTCCTGGCCGTTACATCGTTTTTCTCGATCTTTTTTCTTACAACGTCTCCTGATGAATTTGCAGATACATTAACCAGCCTAAAAATACCTTATGAATATGTACTCGTCTTGACGATGGCGCTTAGATTTGTACCTACCCTTGCAAGAGACTTAGAAATAATATATGATGCACATAGGAGCAGGGGATTGGAGGTTGACAAAGGGAATTTTATTCAGCGAATAAAGAATTTTAAGCCTATATTGATCACGTTGTTTATATATGAAATAAGAAGAAGCTTTATGATCGCTGAAGCCTTAGAAGCTAGAGCCTTTGACCCAAGTAGAGGAAGAACACTGTACTACCGACCAAAATTGGGGAAAAAAGATATAATTGTTCTCCTAACCACACTTGTTTTCTCGATACTTCTAGCATATGCTAGGGTTTATGGACTGCTACCCGCACTACTATATATGGAAATTCCATCTCCTCTCTAAATTTCCCAGTTAACTTCAGATCTCTCTTCGCTAAATGTAAACCTCCTGTAATTCCCTCTTATAGTGAATCAACTGCTCCCCTATTCTTAATATTTATGTCTCTGGCTTTTTACAAAAATGGCGCCAGAAAGCCCCTGCTTTGGTGGGGGGATGTATGGCGTCGATGGGGTTAAATAGAGGAGTGTCAGCGGTATCTTAGGGGGATGGGCACCCTCCGTAATGGAGGTATGCCCATCGGGCTGGCGGCACAGCCATTGCTTCTAAGGTGGAATGGGATGAAGTGGGAGCCTAAAAGGGCAATGAACACAAGACCGATGAAAACCTTAGAAGCAAGAATCCCCCACTTAAGTGGGGAGAGTGTCAAACACCTTTTCTAGGTTAGAAGGAACAGTCCCTTGGGTGGGGAAGGTTAACAAGAAGTATTGGAGGATGTTGGCTAGCGTATTTATACCTTTTGTACTATACAGAATATTTTGGATTAAAATGTCTCTTATAGGTAAGTACATTAGATTGGGAAGGATCTTTAGAAGAGGATCGGGAAGAACAGTCATAGTAGCTTTGGATCACGGAAGAAGACATGGACCTATACTAGGTATAGAAGATTTGAAGACTACGGTAGCAAAGGTAGTCGAGGCAGACATTGATGCTGTAATGGTAACGGTGGGCATGCTTAGACACGTATATGAAGAGGTTGCTGGAAGGGTTAGCGTAATAGCAAGAATAGATGGCACTGGAACCACAAGGGGGCCTGATTATACAGACGATAGGCTTATTTCAAGCGTCGACATGGCAGTAAAAGTGGGTGCAGACGCTGTATCAATAATGGTCTATATGGGATGTGAGCGCGAGGCAGACCAGCTAGAAAAAATGGGTTTCGTTGCAGATGCATGCGAAAACTATGGTATACCACTGCTCTCCGAAATCATACCTTCTAAACCATACTTAGAGGATCCCTTTTCCCCTGATGTGGTAGCCTATTGTTCGAGGATAGGTGCTGAATACGGATCAGATGTAATAAAGACATTCTATACTGGAGACCCTTCATCCTTTAAGCATGTAACCTCAAAGGTTCCTATACCGATAGTGGTTCTTGGTGGACCTAAAAAGAAGACTATAAAGGATTTTCTATCGATGGTCAAAGGGGCAATTGAAGGAGGAGGCAGAGGGGTTGCTGTAGGGAGAAACATTTTTCAATACAAGGATCCAACATTAATGGCTAAGGCTGTTTCAGAGATAGTACATAAAAACCGTAGTGTTGAAGATGTTATGGAAGAAGTGCTCGGACTAAAGGGATAATTAAAGGAATATACTAGGAGGGGGTCTAGCCAAAATTTTATTTTTAAATATACAATTTAAACATTTTTGTGAGGTATCATCTACCTTTATAGTCAGTTAAGGATGCTCAGCTATAGCTCTTTGCAATGTTCATAAAAAGACTAATACTAATATTTTTTAGGAAAAAACATTGATGTTAGATGTACTAGTATTTTCATTATTTTAACTAATTTTTTCATTTGAAAAATTTCTTTAGGGATGTAGAGAACCAAAGTTTTATAATTGAAGTTGAAGTGGATACTAGCTGGTGAAGGTAATGTATGAAATAGGGGTAGGTGTTGTAGGGCTCGGTAGAATAGGAAAGATTCATGCAGAAATATTCGCCTATAAGGTCGAAAACGCAAGACTGGTAGCCGTAATGGATATAGTAGAGAATCTAGCAAAAAATGTGGCTGAAAAGTTTAAAGCAAAATGGTATAATGATTACCAGAAGCTATTATCGGATCCTGAGATAGATGCAGTAGCTATAGTCACACCAACTTTCTTACATAAAGAAATGATAGTCCAGGCTGCTGAAGCTGGAAAACACATTTTTGTGGAAAAGCCGCTCACCGTGACGGTTGATGAGGCTCAAACAGCACTCCAGGCTGTGAGAAAAGCTGGAGTAAAGATGCAGGTCGGCTATATGAGACGTTTTGACTATGCCTACAAAAACGCCAAGAAAAAAATAGAGAAAGGGGAGATAGGCAAGCCTTTAGTTTTTGTAGGGATTGCAAGAGACCCTGGAGCTCCTCCAGGTTGGGCCGCTGAGCCAAGTAAAAGTGGAGGTATTTTCCTTGACATGTTGAGCCACGACTTTGACATGGCAAGATGGTTGATGTCGGCGGAAGTTAAAGAAGTATATGTTCAGGGAGGAGCTTATCTCTATGACGAAATTAAGAGAAAGGGGGATCTAGACGTTGTTACCATAAACTTTAGGTTTGATAACGGAGCTATTGGGTTAATTCACGGTAGTAGAAAATCGGTTTTCGGTTACGATTTAAGAACAGAGGTAATGGGTACTGAGGGGACATTGTATATAGGTACGCTACAGGACCACATGTTTGCACACGGTAGAGGTGATGGCTTAGTGTATGGCGGTGTACAATGGTTCTGGAAAAGGTTTTACGATGCATATGTTGAGGAGGATCAAAGCTTCATAAATGCTGTAAAGAAGGACGAGGAGCCGTTGGTCGCGGGAATTGATGGATTGAGGGCTGTAGAGATCGCAGAGGCCTGCTGGAAATCATATAGAGAGAAGAAACCCGTTGAAATACCACTAGGCTAAATCTAGTATCATACTAGTTTATATACTCCATAAGTATTTTTCGGTGATTAACGTATTTTAATCGCTAGAAGACCCTTGGCGACCCGTTTTAAAAGTAAGCTTTTAATATACCTTTAAAAGGCTTATAATTGGAAGCAAGGTTCACTTGCATGTCCGCTGGACAAGAAGATAATACAGATGACCTAATAGAAGTGAAAGTCGAACATAAATCAAACCTAGCTTTCTTCAATAAGGTTTCCACGTTAAAAATATCGCTTCTAAATCGTTCAAATAAACCTTTGAAATCAATTTACCTTACACCACCAATCCATCTGCGTGATAGAAGACAAGTTATGGGACTAGTTAAAGGGCTCCAAGTAATATGGGGTGGAGGTAATCCTAAGGGATGCCAAATAATGTTGCCAGGAGACAGAAATTTCCTAAAGCCAAATGAAAGAGGGGTTGCATACTTTCTATTATATTACCCTCGCCGAGCACTGGAGAAACTTACCTTACCTTTAGAAATATATGCTAATAACACTCATTTAAAAACTGTTAACGTGGATATCTCGTTGTACACCGATCTTCGTGGTTTAATCTATCGTCCCCGCTACCATCCGCACTTGAACGACAATATGGTGGATCTTGTCAAGAAGATAGTTGGAGAGAACAGCATACCCGATGCCGAGATCTATATATGGAGATCACTTCTCATGCCCAAAGTACAGGTATTTCTTGATGGTTCAGAAGTAGCAACAATTATAGGGGATGTGGGCAGCGGCTTCAGGCATCTGTCTAAAATAAGGCTTCACCGAGATATCTTCATAGGCTATGCACCAGACCCTTTAACCGAAAATGTACGATGGTATTGGGTAATACGTGTATGGTTCTTCTGGCTCGATAAAAGCATTTTCGACGAGGTTCCAGATGCGGAGAGAGTTGAACTCTGGATAAATCCAGATACCAACAAAGTTGATTGGCTGATAACGGACAGACATTGGCGAGAAGTAGCCTATAAAGGTCCAGTTAATAACGCCAAAATAAAAATAATAGGGGGCTCAAAGATCTATAAACCATTACGATCCTATCACCCTCCAGTAGTCATGAACATGCCTAAAGTATATGTTTCAGAAGATAGCAGGGATCCAAAAGCTTTTATAAAAACAATATACATCACCTGATTTTTTTAAAAAGTTTTCATCAATTCTTTAACATCCTAAATACATTTGCAGTTTTTGGTATGGAAGATGGTATCATAAAAGGTATACCGTGAATTTACTGTGATCACTGAACATTGTGAGGACAAGTTGACTTATATGGTACGTATACTTTTATTCACGTGGCTAAACTGGAAAATCCTTGGACGCTTAGAGGGATGATCAATGGATGGCTATGTTTTTTCATACCTCCATAACCTGGACGAATTTGAAAATTACGTGGATTTTCTTGTGTCAAGTATAAGGGATAAAGCGGATAAGATACTGGCAGATAGGTTTAGAAGGGCGTTGATGAAAAGCGATTTTAGGAGGAAAAGGGGAAGAGGGATAGCAGAAATATATGGCTACATAACTGCTTCGGGGGTTAGGGTTGTATCTGAAGCCGGTATACCTATCCACACATCGGTTGTGTCCAATCCATCGATAGGGATCCAGGGGAATAATGCCACCCTATACCTTAGGCTTGCATCCATTGGTTCAGAGTTTTCTAGAACATTTATAGCCTCTGCCCAAGTTAGCTTAGAAGCCCTTAAAGGGGAGATTAAAGCTGTAGCTAAGCCGATACTTTACGGGCTGTTACCATATGAATGTGTAGAAGACCCTAGGGTGGATCCAGTAACTTACCGCGATCTATACCATGTCCGTGCAATGTATATGCCACCATACTCATGTGTGTTAACTTTTAGGACAAGGCTTGAATACGGGAAACCTAAGGAAATCGAGGCCGTGCACTTTATGGACAGCAATGGAGATGTGTTTTTATTAAGGGATTATAGGGATACTTTTCCCCTTAATAAGGGTTTTATCACCGTTAGACCGTATTTAAGGGAATACCAGTTAGGTGGAATATTCATCGGTCCTAGAAGGGGGGCGGAGGTAAGCTTTAGCGAACTTAGAGCCGTGCCAGAGCTCTTGCCGAAAGGAGATGAAAGAAAAACCGGCGGTAATACTTCCCTCAAACTATCTTCCAATGAGTATCTGCTCTTTTATCATGCTGTCGATAAGCATGGAGTTTACTACACTTATGTGGCCCTCTTCGACGAAAATGCAGAGTTACTGGCATTGACAAGGGATCCGGTAATAGCCCCTGATCCAGGCGTATATAGTGGTAGGCGGCCTTCAACAGTGTTTGTCTGTGGAGCTATTAAACATGGTAACGTTATCTTTGTTACGGCAGGTAGAGACGACGAAATAGCGATAATCTATAGGATTGAAGAGGAAAAAATGTATGAAAAACTATTGTTCTTAAAAAATAATAGATGATCTTCAAAACATCCAACTATATTTCGAATTGATTATTTTCAAAAGTTTAGGGAAATAAAGGACTGGAATTTAAAAACCAGGTTTCCTTATATTAACCACTTCTTTGTTAACCAGGGTAGGCGGTATTTCTCCTTTTATAAATGCTATTAGATTCTCGGCTACCAGTTCACCCATTCTAGTTCTAGTTTTATGGGTTGCGCTACCCATGTGGGGGGCCATAACCACGTTCTTGAACTTCGTAAGAGGATTATCTGGTGGTAGCGGCTCTTGTTCAAAAACGTCTAGGCCTGCTCCAGCAATCCACTTTTTCTCAAGGGCTTTTATAAGTGCAGCCGTGTCTATTACCGCGCCTCTAGCCGTATTTATTAAGATGGCGTTCCTCTTCATCATTTTTAATTGTTTTTCACCTATCATATGGTAAGTTTCTTTAGTTAACGGAACATGTATGCTTAATATGTCGCTCTCCTTTAATAGTGTTTCAAAGTCAACATATTCTGCATTGAGTTCCTTTTCAAGTTCCTCGGGTAGCCGCCGTCTACTATAGTATATTACACGCATATTGAATCCCTTCGCCCTTCTTGCAACAGCTCTTCCTATACGTCCCATACCCAATATTCCTAGCGTTTTTCCGTGGATTTCGATGCCGAGCATCATCATTGGATGCCAGCCTGTTTTGGTCTTCCACCATTCACCCTTCTTAACGTATTCATCGGCTTCCACTATTCTCCTTGCAACCCCTAATATGAGAGCCCAGGTCAGGTCAGCTACAGCTTCTGTAAGAACTCCAGGAGTATTTGTTACATATATTCCCTTTTTGGTGGCGTATTCTACATCTATGTTATCGTATCCAACAGCATACTGGGCTATTATACGTAGCTTAGGTGCATTGTCTATGAGATTTTTATCAATTTTATCGGTTAGTAGTGATACTAGAGCATCTATATCCTTCACTTTTTCGATTAAAACCTCGTAGGGTGGCGGATAATACTCCTCCCATATGCCGACAATTTCATAGTATTCTTTTATCATATCAATCGCTTTCTGAGGTATCTGTCTCGTCAAGTAAACCTTAGGTTTTACCACGAATTTCACCGAAATAATTTTTCCTCAATCGTAGTATTAAATGTTTGCATTAGTACTCCTCTTCGTCAACACTTCATCCTAAAGCTTTTCTTCTTCAGCGTCCTGCTCAAACTTAATATGTATTTTATTTCCCAGATTAAAAGGAGGTCTGGAAAAATAGGAGAGGTACTGCTTGGTGTCGATCTGGGCACAACAAGCGTGAAAGTTGTAGCCTATACGCTAGATGGAAGAAAGGTTGCAGAAAGCGAAAAGGAATACAAGACATTTCATCCTAGACCGGACTGGGCTGAACAGGATCCATTAGAATGGATTAGAGCCCTATTCACTTCTATGAGGAAGACCCTCATAGAGGTGAGAAAAAAGGGTTTAAAAATTGAGGGATTGTGTACAACTGGTCAGCGTGAAGGGGTTGTTCCATTATCGGAAAGAGGCACAGTACTTTCGAAGTGTATTATATGGATGGATCAAAGAAGCACGTCAGAAAGCATATATATGACAAAAGTTCTCGGAGTAAGAGAAATATATAGGCTTACAGGTTTAAGACCATCCCCCAACTTTACGGCAGCGAAGTTGATATGGCTGAAAAAACATAGTCCCCTTGTCTACGGGAAAACAAGAGTCTTTTTACAACCTAAAGAATTTTTAAACTACTTTTTGACGGGCATAATATGCTCCGATCCTTCACTAGCGTCACGTACAATGCTCTTCGATATAAGGAAGCTTGAATGGTCGGAAGAGCTTGCAGAGGTCTTCGGCCTCTCTCTGGAAAAAATGCCTGAAGTAAGACCCTCAGATGACGTCATTGGATATGTTAAAGACGATGTTGCAAGGAAACTTGGACTCGAAAAACCGGTGCCTGTGATAAACGGGGGTGGTGATAGGCCTTGTGAAGCCCTTGGAGGTGGCGTTATCGTGAGGGGAGTGGCGGGCGAATCCACTGGAACAGCTACAAACGTTATGATGAGCGTTGAAGAACCCTTCTTAGATCCGAAAATGAGGTTTCTATGCTCGGGACATGTTCTGAAAAACAAATGGTTGCTGGAAGGAGGAACCTCTCCTACCGGGGCTATACTTAGATGGTTCAGGGACAATTTAGCCTTTCCCGAAGTCCAAGAAGCAAGAAAAAGAGGGTTGAATCCTTATGATATAATAGTAGAGGAAGCTGAGCGAGTAGCTCCAGGTTCAGAGGGACTTATAATGCTACCCTTTTTCATGGGTTCTAAAGCTATACGATGGAATCCCTATCTTAGAGGAGCATTCATAGGGCTAACTCTAGGACATACAAGGGCACATATAGCTAGGAGTATAATGGAGGGGGTGGCCTTCCTTTGTAAAGAGATATTTGAAGCATATGAGGATGCAGGTTTGTACATCAAGGAAGTTAGGCTTCTTGGGGGAGCTGCTAAAAGCATCCTCTGGGCTAAAATTAAATCAAGTGTATGGGAGAAACGCGTCCTCGTGCTTAAGGAACACGATGCAGCGGCTTTAGGGGCAGCAATGCTTGCAGGAGTAGGCTTAAACGTCTTTAAGGACTACGAAGAAGCTGTGAAAAGAATGGTTGCTGTAAATGTAGTCTTTAAGCCGATAACAGAGTGGGTTACAGTCTACAGAAAACTCTACAAGAAATATATTCAATATTGCAATGCCCTTGAAGCACTTTTAAACCGAAATAAATGGTTTAACCAATCTTTTTTACAAAGATGACATATTATATGACATCGGTAATTTTTTATAGAACAGGTAAAGGGATTACTTGGTCTTATCCATGGAAAGAAGGGATCTTGAAGAAGAGATTATTATAAGAAAATATATGAAGGAATTATTGGAAGCAGGCATGGAAACGGAGAAAAAACGTTGCCCAACAGAGATAATCGAGCTTAACAACGAAAACATAGATCACATACTATCGGTCTGTGAAATTGCAGTTGTAGATTTTTGGGCTCCATGGTGTGCTCCCTGCCGTTTCTATGCACCTACATTCGAACACGTGGCTTCACGTTTCGCAGGAAGAGTATTATTTGCTAAGGTGAATGTCGACGAAAACCCCGACCTTGCCTCAAGGTTTTTAGTTATGAGTATACCTACGACCATCATCTTCGTGAAGGGAAAAGCTTTTAGGAGGCTCGTCGGCGCTATACCAGAACAGCTTTTGGAAAAAGAAATAGTTAATGTACTTAGACAAGCATCCTAAAACTTTTCTCAATCTCTTGTACTATTGTAATCGTTTTTCCATTTACGTCTTATCTTGTAGGCTTCCTCTATTAGCTCTGCTACCTCGTTTAAATTAACATATTTTGAAGTGTTAATCACCATGTCATAAAGATCGGCGTCCATCCAATCCCTTTTAAGTCTCCTATAGACAAAATTTCTCCTTTCTTCGTCGCTTCTTTCTATCTCCTCTAGAGCTTCCGTGAAACTTATTTTTCTTCTGTTAGCGATCCTTCGGGCTCTAAAATCGCGGGGCGCCCATAAAAACACCTTAAGATCTACGTCCTCCCTCCCGAGAAGCATGAATGCCATGCGTCCTTCCACGACCACGCGTCTTTCGTTAACATGGTCGAGTAGAATACTTTCCATTAAGTCCTCCAAATCGACTTCACCAGATCTTGTGATACGTTCTAAATCAGAATATGATAGTCTTCCTTCAACTACTATTTGCTTGATTATGAGCTCGCTATTCACCACCTTTAAACCATGTTTTTTCGCGAAATTAAGGGCCGCTTCTGTGCATCCCGCACCCAGCATTCCCGCTATAATGATCAATGGTTCACCTTCCATATTTCATGGCCTCTCCTCTAAATGAATAGAACAAGATTATATAGCCTTTTATGTATGAAAACAATTTTAACCCTATAGCTCCATTTTAATGAATATGATGTTTTCTGACGCTCATTGCCACGTAAACCCTGTTAAGGGTATGGGGGCAGCAAAAATAGGGGAGCGTTTCAGGAAAAGTGGGGGCTGGTTTATAGGATTAGTTTACCTTCCTCCATGGCATTTTGGATTAGACGGCGGCTTATCGGCATATGAAAAGTGCTTCAATATTCTAGTTGAAAGCAAAAGAAGGATTAAAGAAAAGGGGTTGGAGTGTATTCTATTTCTAGGATTTCATCCAACCGAGGTTGACTGGTATGCTAGAAGAGGGATGAAGCTGGATGAAATAAAACGGCTTGGACAAAAGGTCATTGATCTTGTGGCACAGTACATAAACAATGGTCTGGCAGAAGGAATAGGTGAGGTAGGTCGACAACATTATCCAACTTCGCCCAGATATCTTAGTATAGCGGAAGAAGTGACCCTCTATGCCTTAGAAAGGGCAGCGGATCTTAATGTACCTGTACATCTTCACTTGGAACAGAAGGGTTTATTGACCCTAAATTGGGTGCTTAAAATAATAAATGAAACAGGTGTAAAGAAGGATAAAGTGATAATTCATCACATCGACCCCTCCCTCCTACACCATGTCATAGAAAAAGGGTTATGGTCTACTGTACTGGCTTCAAAGAGAACTTTACGTGATGCCGTGAAGAATCCACCATACTATCTGATTGAAAGCGACTTTCTGGATGATCCCAATAGACCTAGAGCAGTTATAGTACCTTGGTCTATTCCTAGGGCATGGGCACATGTTCTCTCAAAACAGTTGTGTACTGAGGAGTATGTCCAGAAAATAAACGTAGATAACGTTAAGAAAGTATATGAGATATAGTAAACATCTCTCTTGTATACATGAAACATCTTGGATTCTTTCTGTGATTTCATATTGGTTGCTGTAGCGGGTAGCATAAAGGATTCTCTCGAAAACTAAAACATTTTGCACATTTTTGGGGAGACGTTAAAAAAGAACAGTAATATTTTCTATTAAACCAAACTATATTTGCGTTAGAGTTTTAATACAAAGTGTCCGAGAAGAGGGTTGGAGGGAGATAATATATACCATCAATTGATCTCAGGATCAGAAAACACCCTATACTAGATTTCAAGTTAGGTAGAGCCCTAGATTTCATTTTCGAGGGAAAGAGGATTACAGGCTATGAAGGTGATACGATACTTACAGCCCTCTATGCAAATGGGGTCAAAGTGATTTCTTGGAGTATTAGAAGGAAAAGAGCTAGAGGACCTTTCTGTATGATAGGGAAATGTAGTAGTTGTTTCGTCAAGGTTGACGGTAAGCCCTATGTAAGGGCGTGTCGTGAACCGTTAAGAGAAGGTATACGTGTTGAGAGGCAACGTGGCCTGCCTGAAATTCCGGTTATCGGGGACTTAGCGACTTTAAAGGAGGAGAACTTATCTACAGATGTCCTTATCATAGGGGGAGGGCCTGCAGGATTATCTGCCGCCGTAAAATCTGCCGAAAAAGGTCTCAAGGTTATCCTAGTCGAAGACAGCTTTAAGCTGGGTGGACAGTTAGTTAAGCAGACGCACAAGTTTTTTGGATCCAAGGAGTTGTTCGGTGGACTTAGAGGATTTCAAATAGCGGAAAAACTTGCACGGGAGGTGGAAAGAAACCCGAACATAAGTGTTTTAACGGGAACATATGCTTACGGGGTTTTCCGAGATCAAATCGTTGGTCTCGCCTCAAGCGATAGAACGTGGAGGGTTAAAGCAAAATGCTATATTTTATCGACCGGAGCCATGGAAAACTTCCTACCTGTACCCGGCAACGATCTTCCAGGGGTTATGGGTGCTGGAGGCGCACAGACATTAATGAACGAGTACGGGGTCAAACCTGGAGAAAAGGCCCTGGTTGTAGGTGCCGGAAACGTGGGACTAATAATTTCATACCAGCTCCTTCAAGCAGGGGTCGACGTAAAGGCGGTTGTAGAGGCTCTACCTGAAATAGGCGGATGGTTCGTTCATGCGGCAAAGCTCGTAAGATACGGTGTACCGGTTTTAACTAGACATACAGTTAAAGAGATTATCGGTAAAGATCAGGTAGAGGGGGCTGTTATAGTAGAAATAGATGAAAAGTTTCAACCTATTCCTGGAAGCGAAAAGAAGGTTGATTGCGATCTCGTACTACTGGCGGTAGGTCTTACACCTGACACTAGGCTTCTCTCGCAATTTGGAGTTCAAATGAGATGGGTTCCAGAGTTAGGTGGGATGGTTCCCCTTCGAACAAGATATC
>QMRH01000043.1 GCA_003650675.1 Thermoprotei archaeon
AAATGGATATATAGGTGTTAGCGAGGTGCCCTTAGGGATAGTTGACCTCGAGATAGTGTCGTGGAGAGGCTTTTTAGTTAACTATAGTGCCCGTGTCTCCATCTACAATCTTACGGTTACCTGCTGGAGTATAGGCAAGCTGGTCATCCATGTGACCACCCTATGGGGGTCTCTGGTTCCCTACGTCTCGGTAAATGTTAAAGGCTCTAAGGGTAGCGGAGAATACACGGTCGGCGAGAACGGTGTCATCGAATTGGAGCTCCCGGAGGGAAGCTATCAAATAAAGGTATCCTACTCGGGGTATATTGAAGTAGTCGACGTGACGATAAAGGGTGGAAGCGAGACTCCAGTGGTTGTTCAAATGCCCTTCCTATTTATTATAGCCGGGGTGCCTATTGATCTCTCTAGACTTGTAGGCCTAATTCTATTGCTGGTGGCGGTTGTATTTATTGTAGCGATATCGGTATACGAGATTAGGAGATTCCTTTACGAAAGAAAATTAAAGCAACTAGTTGTAAAAAAATAGATGTCAATTGAACCCATATCAGCTACTTTAATAGCATTTCCACTGGTATATATTATATTCTATACACTGAAAACGGCTTTCGAAACCTTTAGATTTCTGAAAGAAAGATATATGGAATATTATATTGGGGAGTA
Organism: Thermoprotei archaeon; assembly: GCA_003650675.1. Classification (GTDB taxonomy): domain Archaea; phylum Thermoproteota; class Thermoprotei; order Thermofilales; family B20-G17; genus B67-G16. The sequence goes on from QMRH01000043.1 coordinate 661, forward strand.
TAAGAAAGCATTAATAATCTCGGATCTACATGTAGGCTACTCTAAAAGCCTATACCCTATTGTAAGGAAAGTGCTTCAAGCGATTAAACCAGAAGTACTCGTTATAGCTGGCGATCTAGTTGATAAACCCCTAGATGAAGGAAAGTTTGACATAGTTAAAGATGCTATTTTTAAATTGGTTCAGGGTTCGGATGTCTCCACAGTAGTGTTTACTCCTAGTTCTTCGTCGCATGACCCTCGATTTCCACTACAGTGTATAAGCGTGCCTATCGATAACCATTTGAAATTAATAGTGGCTAGGCATGGTGTTGTATTAAAAATAGGTAAACTCAGAATTCACGTAACACATGGAGACTATCTCTGCGGTAACGGGGCCATAGCGTTTATTTTATCATACTTTTTGGAAAAGATTACTGGTAAAAAGGGAGTTTACGAAAAACTCTTGAAATTGCTTGCAGGAATCCCCGTCGAAGAATGGCTTATCTCGGGGCACACTCACAGAAAACTAATATCATATACTGATCGGATAGCAAACACGGGTTCATGGAAAAGGTATTGGCGTAAAAGTTCCCCAGGCCTAATTTACATAAGAAAAGACACTATACTCCTTCTAGGAAAAACTATAGACTAGAATATTTTTCATTAACTGAAGTTAAACATTTCCCTTGGAAATCCCGTTCAGATACATGTATGTAAATCTTAAATAACTATTCGTTTTAATTTGATTGAGGCGTAGACTTTGGGAGTAAACAAGCCAGTTGTTGAGATAACTGTTTTACCTGAAGTTAAACATGGTTTCCGCATTAGGGGCGAGAAACCAGTAGTGGTGGTTGGTTTACCAGATACTGGATTAGTTGGTACAATTGCCGTAACATACTTGACGGAGAAAAGTGGTATGGAGGAAATAGGGTTCATAGATTCCCCTCAGTTACCTCCAGTTCTACCCTTCCACAAGAATATTCCACGTTTTCCCATAAGAATCATGAATAAGGGTCGTTTCGTAGCTATATTCTCTGAGATAGCGATACCTGTAGACCTTATGACCCCGCTGGCTAAGACCTTAATTTCATTCATGAAGGAAATCGATGCCGATACCTCTGTACTTTTAGGAGGGATAGCTGTACCCAATAGAATAGACCTAGAGAAACCCTCCGTCTATGGTCTTGGCATAACAGAGGATGACAGGAAATTTCTAGAAGCAAAGGGGGTAAAGCTTTTGGATGAAGGTTTTCTTGCCGGTGCCTATGCACAGATAGTCAAGGAATGTATTAAAGAGACACAGCGGGGAATAATTCTACTTGGAGAAAGCTATGCAAATTATCCGGATCCCGGCGCTGCAGCCGCTGTTCTAGAAACGTTCTCGAAAATCTTTGATTTCAAGATAGACGTGAAGCCTCTTATCGACCAGGCGGAGGAGCTTAGACTAAAACTCAGGGAACTCATGAAACGTACTATCGAGACTCTTCGTTCAGCGCAAAAAAGATATGAACGTGCCTTACCTCCCTTATATAGGTGATGGCTATGGAGGACTTCTTTGAGGTACTGAAACGGATAAGAGAGGAAATGCGGCGTATAGTAGAGGACGTTGAAAAGGAATTCATGGAGATCTTTCCCCTGGAAAGTAGAGAAGGCATCGTAGAGCCTTTAACCTACTCCTATGAAACGCCATCTGAAATAATAATAACACTCGATCTGCCTCTAGTTAAGCGCAAAGAAGATATAAGTGTACGGGTTGAGGACGGTAACTTAATAGTTGAAGCGGAGCTATGCGAAAGATACTCATTTGGCCTGGAAAACCCCTTTTTCAAGGCCTGTACAGCCAAGAAGTATCGTAAAGTATTCAATTTGCCTGAAGATGTAGATATTAGTGAAATAAGGGCAAAGTTCAAGTCGGGGGTTCTTGAAATAAGGATTCCAAAGAAACATAGAGGTATCCGTATAAAGGTAGAGTAGCTTCACACTAAAGCTCATCTCTTCGGAAATAAAAAGGAAACTATATTCTTCTTAAATGTTTAACGAGATCCTCTAAATTCTTTATTCTGGTAAGAGCTATAGGGATTCTCTCGCGTCTAGCTATAAGTAGCCCTAAGAGATCCACCTTCTCAGGACCATGTATAACCACTAATGCTGGTCTTAGACCGGTGCCAGCCTGGAACGCTTTAATAGCTACCAGGGGGCTGCGACCATACTTTACGTTAGTAAATATTGCTGCACGTTGGGTGGTGGCTCCGAAAAGCCTTATATAGGCGTATGCTGGTACCTCGACTGCGACCTTGATGCTGTCGACAATCGTGTATCCTAACAGGATGTTTTCGGAAAACTCTCCATCTACAAGTAGTTCAGCATCAATATGATTGCAGAAATCTTTGACTTTCACCGGTTTGATAAACTCCCGCATGTCGATTATACATTCCTGTATGCTTTTAGCCTCTGTAAAGGATCTCATAAGCATGGTTATGACGGGTTTACCTCGTCTAACGTCTATTTCGACAAGGCCTTTTACAAACCGTTTTATTATATGCGCTCCAGGAGATCTTCTTCTACCACTTTCATAGTCGCTTATAACAGAAGGAGAAACTCCGATAACCTCGGCTAATTCAGCTTGTGTAACCCTAAATCTTTCTCTCCATCTTTTAAGTGCCATACCTATGGATCTTGAAAAAATTATGTCTCCTGCTATTTTCTTAGCTATATCGGAAATTATCTCATCATAAACGTTATTTCTACTCACTACACATAGCCTCCTAAACGTGATCCGTTAATATAATTACATCAAGGTGATATTAAAGTTATTTTATGCCTGTAGAGGGAGGAAAGCATCTTTAATGTCTTTCTTTTAGCCAGAACCCTGTTTCTCTCATTTTTTGAGCCCACAAGAACTTTTATAACCTTTTCCTCGACGATTACTTTCTTAACTGAAATGCCGAATGAGTGCTTGAATGCAAATTCAATATCCTTTTCATCTACGGGAGGAATATGCTCGACGCAGTTTACGGGGCAATTTGAGCAGAAACTTCCATCTATATAGCAGAGGTTGTAACATGGAATTCTTTTTCCAGTAGACATGAAAATATTGAAGGTGTTGGCGCAACAAGCTGACTTAAATGCGACCAAGCCTTTTTCACGTGCAATTTCTATGATCTTATTCTTTAATGGATGAGGTATAGTGATGAATTTCCTGCCTCTGAGCCTATCATAGATTTTTTCTACTTTGCTGCTAAACTTGTAGTTGGCTGTGACGAGCCGCTCATAGATTTTCTTGGATATTTTTAGGCTTCCGACCACTACCCCTACTGCACCGTGTTTTTTGGCTTCAACTAGGACTTCTTCTATTTCTTCTAAAGTTAGAGAAGGAAGTAGAGGTCTTAGAAAGACGAAGGGTATTAGCCCTTTCTGTCTCAGTATTTTCAATGTTTTATATCTATCCTGAATACTGGGGGCATTTGGTTCCAATGTTTTATTTATTTTAGGGGTAATTATCGTTACAAGAGGATTTATTGGAGTATATCTCTCTATGTCTCTCAGTTTTAAAGCTATTTCTTCGCTTATACTCATTTTAGTAGAAAATTGTATAGGATTCCCAAGGTGTTTTCCTATATTACTCATGTATTCAAGGGTCTTACTTACAAGTATAGGTAGGAAAGGTTCCGTCACACTTCCAAAGGGAAGGTGTGTTCCAGAGGTTCCAGGAATAAAGTACCTGTTGCATATAAGAGCATATACTATTTCCAAGCCGGTTAGTCCATAGGGTTTTGCGGACTTGAAATCGAATCCTAAGTCATCTATATAACAATACCTGCATCCAAGCGGGCACCCTAAACCCGGGTGAATTGTTAGGCCGCAGGGGCGGGGAGGTCTCCGGGCATGATAATCTCTACGTGCTTTCTTTAGCGATTCTAAGGGTAAGGTGTTCTCGAGAAACGTTTTTACGGCGTGTTTAGTCGACAATAGCTTGCTATAGGAATAAAATATATTTATTTTCCCTATGGTAGCTCCTCCTCACGCTCCTTTTTGCTTTCACGGATACGCCTAACCACGCTTTCAGGTAGGGAGATATCCTCCTTCCGGAACATCGTTGGACGCTTAACGACCAGACCCAATCCATCTACTATATCAACTTCGTACATTCTCCTGTCGTGCGGCGTCTGTCTCATCTTCTCTATTATCATGTAGCGTCGTAGTATGCCTCCCCTTACAGCTTTTCTGAATCTTATTATCCCGTCAGCCACATGTTCTATGCCGAATCCAAAAGCCTCTGATGTTGTTATAGCATACTGGGAGGTTACCAACGTTGTAAACCCCCATTTTGACAGCACCTTCTTGACAAAGTAAGAATATCGTCTAGCCATAGCCGGTTTATCGAGCCAGAAAGCTGATAGAGAATCTACAACAAGTCTAGCATGCCCATAACCCATGCTTCTTTTAACTTCAATGACCTTTTTAACCAACTCCTCTACATCTAGGCTGGCGAGCGTAAACTCGTCTTCCGCCGGCCTCATTAGGGCATCTATTATTACAAGTATTCTTTTTTCTACTGCCCCTGAAAAGTCGAAACCGAACTGTATCGCCTGTTTAACTATACTTTCCCTGCTCTCTTCAGTAGTCACAAAAATGTTTTTTTCTTCTCTTTTTATTCCTTCGTTGATAAAATGTAGGCAGAATATTGTTTTCCCACAACCCGGTTCTCCTACTACTGCAACAAGAAAACCTTTTGGGATTCCTCCAGCTAGCATTTTATCAACTTCAGGTATGCCTGTCGATATCCTTTCAACCAGGTTACTCACTTTCTACCCCACTTCATATTTTAAAGTCAAAGTTGATAAACCTTCATATTTTAACATACATTTACTTTATCTCTTAAGGTTCAATGCAATTGGTTTATCAAGCTTAGACGCAGTTTCGCTTAAACCCCTTTCATTTAAGAAAGAAAACAGCTCCTTAAACTTGGGGGATCCTCGAGCCCCGGCCCTAGTTACCTTCAGGGCTCCACAGGCGTTCCCTACTATCAATGCCTCTCTTAACGTCAATCCCTTTAAATAACTTACTAGAAAGCCTGCGTTAAAAGAGTCTCCAGCCCCGGTTGTATCCACCACTTTTACCTTAAAAGCACGAACAAAAATCTTCCTTGATCTATGAATCGCCTCGGCCCCTTCATCTCCTCTTTTTATAACAACTATTTTATCCCCTGTTGATTTGAAACCATACTCTTCTATGGCCTCGAATTCCCGTTCATTGAGCAGTATAATGTCTGCTTTCAGGGCAGCCTCCACCACATCTACTGGTTTCTTAATAGCTATACCTCCTGGATCGTAGCTTACTAATGTACTGTAACCTAATTTCTTGACGTGATCTATGATCGCCGATGCTTTAGAACCTTCAACGCTGGCTATGTGAAGCAAGCTAGCGTTTTGTAAAGCCTTTAGATCGATCATTTTAGGCTCCAATAAAGCGTTTGCGCCTCTAAAGGTTATCATTGTACGCTCCCCTTCACGATCCACGAGAATTACAACAATTCCCGTTCTTTCCCTAACCCTTTTCACAAAATCCACGTTAACACCCTCTTTTTTAAGTTCGTCTAAAAGCATGTTGCCTAAGAAATCATCTCCTATGCAAGCTACTATTCGTGAAGCTATCCCCAGCCTAGCTACAGCAACAGCAAAATTCGATGCCGCTCCTCCACCGGTCATATAAAACTTTTTTGCCTTAACGCTGGCCCCCCTTGAGGGAACATCGTCCACCATGAAATATACATCAAGGTTTAGGTTTCCGATGGAAACTATCACTTTCAACACCCCTCATAAAGTACTCCACAAGGCTTTTACTATAGGAAATTTTTTAACAGTTCTGGCAGATCCTTTATGCTATCGATTACAATGTCGGCACCAGCTTTTTTAAGCGAACACCGTGTTTCATGCCCCGTTAAGACCCCAATCGTATAGACCCCAAGCTCTTTTCCAACCCTCATGTCGGGCTTATAGTCACCTACAAAAACGCATTCATCGGGATTTATTTTAAATTTCTTCATCGCCTTGACTAAGAGAGGTTTTTTAGAAAAGTCTACAGCTATATCATCCAACTCTTCGGCTGTATAGACTTCGTCAACCATTCTTCCTAAACCAAGTTCCTCAAGCTCTTCCTTAACCTTTCTAGGTGGGGTTTTTCTGCCGGTCACCACAATAACGTATACTCCTCTTTGTTTCAGAAACCTCAAAGTATCTTCCGCTCCCTCGATAACCCTGCTCTTCACCTCGCATTCATCGTAGTGACTTAGAAAATAGTCCCAGAATTCCTTAGCTTCAATTCCTCTCGGTATAAATGAATTAAGGGTATCTTTAGCATAAGATTCGATGAAAACATCCCATCCTATAGTTGATCCACCGAAATGCTTTAGGGTATCTATAAAAACAGCGTAAAACCTTTCAATACTGTTTATTAGGGTTTGGTCCAGGTCGAAGATGACGGCTTTGATTTTCCTCATAGTAAACACCCTCCTTAATCACGTTTCCTTAATACTATTTAAGGAGAACGAGAAGTATAATATTTAGGTGGGTTAATGGAAGATAAAGTGAAACGTCTAGCGGAAATGAAGTCCTATCTCGAAAAAAAGATCCGTGAACTAGAGGATGAAATAGGGCTTCTTAGAGAGATGCTAGCACTTATAGACCAGCAACTTGCAAGAGACAGCTTCAAACCCGCCTCCCAACTTCTCCGTGAGAAAACAGAGAAAACTGTGACACCAGTACAGGTAGAGAGAGAAAGTAACATACACTCCAGGAAAATCGGTGGAAAGGTCATAGGAAAACTGGTTTATAGAGGAAACCAGATAATTTTACGTCCTCTTGAACCAATAAACACTAGCGACCCGCTTTTTAGAAACTTTTTTGTAATGAATGTTTTGGAGAAATTTAAGCAGGAGGATATGGAACGTGCTGCCTCAGGGGAAATATTGGAGGAGGAGGGATTCAAATATAGAGTAAAACAAAGCTCAAAGGGGATGCTAGAGGAAATTGTAATAATGAACGTCCGTGACGATAAGAGGATAAGGGAGCTCAAAGGTGCATTTAGGTGGATGATGGAGACTTATCTTCTTAGGAGAAAGACACAGAGCTAACCTTTTAAATGCTTTTTCCTCTGGCCTTTAAACATCTCTATTAACTCGGTTATAGTGGTGGCCTGTTCAGGGCTTTTGTCGAATCTATATCTTCCTGTAAACCTTGGAAACCTTATAGCTAAACCAGCATCCTCTCTAATAGCCCCGTATGCACATGTGTGGAGAGGACTTAAAGTTAACTCTGCACCTATAACCTCTAACACTACTGCGGGTACAAGCCATACATCAGCATCCATCTTCGACTCAACTCTCGGATGCTTATGTGGAATTATGTATGGTTTAAGTATCTCAGGTAGCTTTTCCAGATCTTCGTCGGTGAATCCGCTACCGACCTTACAGACCGTCTGGAAGGTATCGGTTTCCGGGTTGTAGGCGGCCATTAATAATGCCCCATAAGTTCCAGCCCTTCTACCTCTACCATGGAAGGCTCCTACAACGACTAAATCGACTGTGTCGGTCATTTCGCCTCGATAGTCACGCTTGTATTTTATCCATAGCCATCCGCGTGCTCCCATCTGGTATATCGATTGTGGGCCAATGGACTTGCACATTATTCCTTCACACCCCTCAGTTATGGCTTCCTCGAAAAATAGTTCAAGGTTTTTTAGATCTTTTATAAACTTGGCTTCTGCAAGCTGGATCCCCTCACCGGTTTCCACTATTTCCTCGAGTTTCCTTCTTCTTTCTGGCAACGGTTTAACGGTGAAATCTTCTCCGTCAACATACAGGCAATCAAACAAGAATATTGTGACAGGGTATTTTTCCATGGCCTCCTTTACACCGTACTTCCTTCTCCTATGCATAAGCTCCTGGAAGGGTAGCATTTCCCCTGTATCGGGATTTATTGCTACACCTTCACCTTCCACAATAGCCTCTTTAGCTTTAATATGCTTTCGAGCCACTTCACATACATCGGGATAATGGTTTGTTATGTTTTCAAGCCTCCTGCTAAACAATAGGATCTTATCTCCGTTTTTGTGTATCTGCATCCTTTCTCCATCGTATTTGAATTCAGCAAGGCATTCTCCATTCATTTTACTTAAGATTTCGGTGGGATCATTGAGCCTTTCAGCTAACATTGGTTGAAGGGGGACGCCTACAGTTATCTTTATTTTACGTAGCCCGTCGAGACCTTCAGTAGCCAGTACTTTGGCTATGTAGCCTAGGTCGGGGTGTATATTATATACTCTCTCTATATATTCTCTGTAAGATTTTAGTCCACCGTACGCTATTGCAAGGGCGTCAAGTATTGTCATGTCTGCTATGCCCAGCCTCAACTTTCCTATAATAGTTCGTACAATGTACTTAGCTTCTTTAGGGGAAGCGTCTTTAAGCAGTCCTGTTAAAAGCGAGATCTTCGCATCCTGTGCGCCTTCACCCGAGGCTTTAGCTATTTTAAGTAGTGTATTGTATACTCGTTTGACTGTGAGTTCCCTAGACGATTCATCGATTCCAAGAAAACTTAGAATACTACCGGTTTTCGGTGTTGCTAAAACCCGTTCGGCTACTAGACCTAAATCCCCTAGTTTTTTATACATGTTCTCTATATCCTTAAGGCTTCCTCCTGAGGCCAGGGTTATAGCCCTCATTACTAATTTTTCTCCTAGGCCCAGTTCAACGCCTTCATAGTCTGGACGCAATTTTCCTTGAGTGAGATATACTACTAGATCGACTACATCGGAGGGGGTTTTCTTAAAAAGCTCTACCAAAAGGGCTGTCATCTCAATCCTCTTAGTTGTATTTTCTATTCTTTCGAAGAGATCTGCGAGAATACTGTATTTCATTTAACCCCCTCTACCACATAGTATTATTCTGTTAAAAGGTCTTAAAGGTTACCTATAATATCCTAAAAGCTTTTATAAATGGCCAGCTTCGTGCCGAAGGTTCTATAATTAATTATAATGATAAATCTATATGTTTAAAAGAATTTATAGTATTTTCACCTTTGTTCCCACAGCTTGCCCCGGCAATCCTTTTCTAAAAACAGCTATAACTCTCCCTCTTCTTCCATGGGGTTTAACTATTTTCCCTATGATCTTTTTTCCTGTGGGCGTGGTCCATACAACTTTACGGTTTATAAATGGATACACATCCTTCATTTCTTTAACGCCTAGTATCTCGATTATAGCCTCTCTAGGGTATTGCCTATTACCTCCTAGCCTGAAGTTAAGGATGTATCCTTCCGTGGCCTGCATAATACTGCCCCTCGCCGCCGAGTAATGGAATAAGGGGATTAATATAAAATTAACTTGACAGAACGCCTTTTAACCAAAATAAAAACCTAGAATTCGGGCGAATTTGCAACCTCAAGTATTAGTTCAGCTGCTCTAGCTGTAGCATTAATTTTACGTACTTCCTCTGCAACCTCCTGAGCCCTTGTATAGTAGTGTTGGTTATTGAGGACTTCTTCCATCGTTTTCTTCAGAGTTCGAGGTGAAACTTCTTCTAATGGTAGAAGTACACCTAGACCCATGTCTTCTATGGATTTTGAATTCCCCATTCTTTCCGTATGGGATAAGGAGGGTATCATTATCTGTGGTATGCCGTAGTACATACCTTCTGCAAGGGAGGTATGTCCTCCATGGGAGATGAAAATATCAGCTGCCTTAAGGTACTCAAATTTGTTCGGGATCCAGTAGTATAGGATAACGTTCTCCGCCAACTTCTCGACTAAATCCTTTTTCTCTGCGCACCCGGCTGAAACTATTATGAGGAATTCTTTCGGAAAATTCGCCTCTTTGAGAACACTCTTAATTTTTTCCAACATTTTTTCTTTCTCGCCTCGAGTGCCGCTCACTGATATAAATATTAAGTATCTGTTTTCAACCCCAATCTTTTTCCGTATAGCTTCTCTTGGTGGGAGCTCGTGAGGCATTACTGAGATAAGTGGTCCTATTAGGACGGTCTTTCCACTATATTCTTCACCGAAGGCCAGGTTTTCTCGGGATATCGTGTAGGGTGGTGGGAAATCCGGTATTAAAATAAGTTTGCTTCTACTCCATATGTTCATCGTGATTTCCAGTAAAACGCTTTCAGCCAGCGACTTCAAGAACTTTAACCCTCTTCTTAACTTTCGTTTAACAGGTATTTTCACCACAAGCTGGTTCGATATCAGAATAAACGGGATTCTCCTGAAGAGGGCTGCAAGGGAGGAGGAAAGCCGGCTGTCAGAGACTATTATGTCTGGTTTAAAGACGCCCATATAATAGAGTTCAGCCGCCACTTGTCTTGAAAAACGGTAGAGCGAGCCTGGGCCCCGAGCGATAGTCAAACGTAGATCAATTCCCCCTTCATCGTCCTCCTCATATGTTATTTCATGGGATACTAATACCCGTTCCCCTTGACTTTTGAGGAACATCACTGCGTCACCGTAGGTTGAGAAAACGACTTCATGGCCCTTAGTTTTCACCATTTTAGCTATGGCTAGGGTTCGTGCAGCATGACCTAATCCCATCCCACAAGGTGCGAAATAGACTAGCATGCTTGTCCCCCCTACTCCTCGAAGAAAAGTTGACGTTCCAGCACCCGTCCGCCTGGCTCCAGTTCGCAGAAAACCTGCATTTCAATGGCGTAGATTGTTACTTCGCCTCTCTTCCATTCATCTAGGGGTAATCCGGCTTTAAAACAGAGTTGGCTTAACGCGGTAAAGGCATCCCACCTGTTTTCAACTATAATCTGTGGAAGCAGAATCTCCCTATAGAGTCTTTTCTCAAGTATTAGACCGTATTTTGCGCCCCTTTTCCGGTCTATCTCAACTTTAGATAAAAGCTCCTCCGGGTTCCTGGCTTCTATCTTTTTGATGTTATTTACAACGCTAAATTCTATAGTTAAGAAAGATAGGTTTTCAAAGGTTAGTGGAGGATATCTCGGATCCCTTACCGCCAAACTTATAGCCGCTCTTACTGCTGTACGGATTAAGGATTCGCGGGGGAAGGGTGTTCCCTGCCTTCCCCTGGGAATTATTGTTCTAATCCCCTCTTCATCCTTTATTATTTCGAAACCTACGAAAACTCCTTTTCTCTTGTTGAGTTTAGCTGGTATATTTGAGTAATCCACGAGAATTCTTCCCTTCTCCAAGTAATCTTCTAGAGCCTTTCGTATAATTCTTATAACCAGCTGTCCCTCTCTTTCACTGAGAAAACTCGACACCATAATCCACTCCTTCACTCTCTCTTCTTAACATGGATGCTTCTCTTAAAATTTTTAGCATCATCCTATAATGGGAACCAGGCCAGTATACGGCTCCACAGCTCTTACATACCAACACTACCGGAAAATTTTTCTTGATGTTTTCGGGCACCGCGTGACCAACCCCCACGGAAAACCGTTTTTCAAGTATGCCGTTACATTTAGGGCATCTGGTTTTCTCAAAGTCTATCTCCAGCTTTAAACCAAGGTTTTTTGACATGAACGCCAATGTTTCCACAATACTTGTAGCTTGTGGAAGTAATGTAGCTTTTAACCCCATTTTTTTAGCCTTGGCTACAAGCTGCTTATCCCTCGTCAATATCCAAAGATTCTTCTGTTTCGCTGTTCTAAGTATCTCTTCATCGTCGTAGTCTGCCCTATATAGAGCAAAATAACCCAGTATCCTAAGCCATTTAGCTACATCACCCAGCATAGAATCCACGATAAAACGCGTGTTATGCATTATCTCCCACCCTGAATCCTTCGAATAAACCTTTAACCTCTCTAACCTCTAAGTCTCCGGGGGGTAGCTTTTCCATTATTTCTTGAAGTTCAATGTCGAGGATGTATCCCTTCTCTCGTGAAAGCTTTTCAAGGAAAGTTTTAACTTTCCTGGCGAAAACTCTTCGGTCAATTCGCCCTGGTACGATTACAATGTAATTATCTGTAGCTTTACTAATGGCCGAGACGGGTCCAGCTATCAACCTAAAGGATTCTTCCTCAAAAATTATCCCTAGGGCTAACTTTAATGGTACATGTCTAATGTAGTTTCTTTTACCATAAATCATGAAAGACCCCTTTTTAAGGTATTGTCCACTCGGTGGGCTTTTGGATACCTGTCTACCATACACCCAAAACACATCCACTACCGTGAAACCCGCCTTCCATGCATTAGAGTACACTGCAGTTAAAACCGCTGCTTCAAAGAGGGTTTCTCCGCTACATTCACCCCTTACAACCACCACCGGGGCCCCATGAATATCCGCATGAACGAAAATATCCCCCTCTCCCAAATACCTTTTCACTAAAACCTCGTTCTGTGTAGCGTCTCTTCCCCCCAGAACTAGAATCCCCTCGCTCGAGAAAAACCAATGGAACTTCTCGTACCATCTCCGGCTTTTCACAGCCTTGACAATCATCCTTCTCTTCAACAGCTCGGGTTGCTTTAAATGAGTTTTAGAAAGTTTTTTCGTGATTATTTCCTCGGCCTTCTCAGCTTTACGCTCGTATTTCTTAGCTTCAGAAAATATTTTTGAAACTATTTTACCCCCACTATCCCCCTTTTCCACTTCAATTTCGGCTCCCTCAACCCGTATTTTCATCGATTTTAACGCTGGATCAAATTCTATTTTATCGACCTTTATTCCGACACTAGATAAAAAGTTCTTTGCCATACTACATGCTGTTTTAAAGGATTTTTCCTCGATCATTCCATATATTTTCGAAAAAACTTCGTCGACCTCATGTATTCTAGAGGATAAGAGGAATGCAACTTGCCGAAGTATCCTAGCCCTTTCCTCAAACTCCTCCTTCCGTTTTTCAGCCTCTTTTAGGGAAGCCTTCAGTCTAGAAGTGAACCTCACCTCCTCATGAAAGTCTCTTTCTATTTTTTCCTTAAGAACGTCACCGAAATACTCGTCAAGAGCCTCGCTGAAAGTGGCATAGAATTTTCTTTCCAAACCCTCTTCGACACCGAAGATCAGGGGATGGACGTTTACTTTAAGGCCTGAAGAATAAATTACATTGGGTTTTAACCTTCCATCCATTAAAATACTCTTTAATTCATCCACCACTTTTAAAACGGCATTTTTAACAGAAAGACCATGCTGTTCGACAAGTTTTTTAACCCTAAAGCAGATCTCCTCCACGGTTTCCCGTGAGATACTGCATCCTGAAGTCAGAAAGTCCCGTAGCTTTTCCACGGTGTCCAATTCGTCCGGAAAGGATACCTCAAAGGGGTCTTCACCTCTTCTCGGAGGAGGAATATATTTTAATCCCTTTTTTACGACCCGGTCGCGGAACTCCCGCATATATAAGGCTGTGATGATCTTTCCAGCCTCATCTAAAAGTATTATATTTCCTTCTCTAATGAGCTCTACTACAACAGTGTAGGACTTGTTTTCGCCGTCTTTAATCTTGATGAACACTATTCTATCGAAATCGAGTTGTGAAACCTCTTCTATGATAGCACGTTTAAGCAATCTTCGCAAAGTCTTAGAGAAAGGGGGAGGCATGGATGGTTTAGTGAAATCAAATTTTGTCAGGTGGAGGGTTACACCCGGTATGATCAACAATCTGAGAGTTCCCTTCAAGGAACTATGAAGCTTAAATAACACTACTTCATTTACCTGGTAAATATTAGATATATAGAGACCTGTAATAGCTTGAGAAAGCTCCTTTACAATGGCTCGTACATCAAGGGATGTTAAAGCTTTTTTAGTACCTGTTTTTACACTATTCAAGGTGCTGACCCCACATGGCATGGAGATCGAATCTTAGGCTCGAATACTACTACGTTAAAGTCCTTTTAGGTTTTATTATAGGTGCTGTGTGTGGAATCCTCAAGTTGAAGGGTCTAGTAGGGATACTTTTGGGCGTAGGAACCTTAGCGATCCTGATCCTGTATTTAAAGAAGATGGGTGTTGAAAGTAGAAAACTTTTTGAGGGGGTTATGGAGTATGTTGGAGCATGGGCTACTCTATGGAGCCTCCTATACAGTATACTCTAACCGTTTACTGTCGAGAAAACACACTTTTAGGGCGAGGAGATTAAACCTATTTCAGATAAATGCACCCTACAGAACCCGGCTTTTATTTCAGGATTTCTACTGAACATTACTTCAATTCTCCTGTAATCGCCACCAGCTCTACTGAATTTAAGACAAGTTGTTACAAAACTTTCTAAAAATATTCCCCCCACTGGACTTTCTCCCCGACCTGGCCTCGAAATAAGCTGGTTAGTGACCACAACCGCTAAATTGTACTTTAAAGCCAGTTCAGCCATCGTGAAAGCAAAGAAGGCCAGTTCACGAAATATTTTTCCTTTCTCGCGAATGGTTTTTGCCGCCTCAAGTCTAAAAGTTGTTGAAACATTATCCACTATTATCAACTTATATTCGTCGCTTTGAGCCAGTTTTTCTAGGAGAGGTAGAATAGCCAGCTGCTCGCTCACATCGTATACACGTGCGTATATTATGTTTCGGAGTGCTGTTCTAGGTTCAATACCCCTATACTCCGCCATCTGTACTATTCTTTCAGGCCTAAAGGTTCCCTCAGTATCAATATAGACAGCCTTACCTTCTA